>DATLRS010000163.1:0-6573 GCA_035534535.1 Allostellaceae bacterium
AAACAGCATGATTTCGCGCTCGCCGCGGCGGAAGCCGCTGCGCAACCCGAGCATCGCCAGCCAGGCGATCGCCGGCGCCGCCCACAACAGGTCATAATAGAAAAGATACGGCGAGACCAATAGCGAGCCCGCGAGGAAGGTCGCCGCCTTGGCCTCGAACGGCGCGGTGCGGCGGCGCCAGACGCGCCACACGCAGCCCGCCGCGAACAGCGCCATCGCCCCCTGAATCGCCCAGGCCAGCTTGAGCGGCGCTCCCAGCGACAGCGCGAAAACAAAGGGGCTCGGCATCGTGCCCCAGGGCACCGCGCCGGTGTCGGCCATCGCCTGGGTAATCGGCAGGTGATGCAGAAAGGCAACCCAGGTCTGCCAGCCGAACGCCGCGAGGCTGAGGGCGCACAGCGCCAGCACCGTCGCCGCAGCGGCGGCGATGCTGCGCCAGCGCCCTTCGGCGAGGAGCGCCAGCGGGAACAGCACCGCGAGGTGCGGCTTTATTGCCAATAGCCCGATCAACACGCCGGCCAGGATCGGCCGGCGGTCGAGCCAGATGAGCGCGAACCCGGCAAGCGCCGCGGTCAGGAATGCGTTCTGCCCGTCGAGCAGATTGATCAGCCCGGCAGGCGCGGCGGCGGCGACGATCCAGGCGCGCCGATCGGGCAGGACCTGGCGCACGAGGCAGGCCCACAGCGCCGCCGTGCCGAGCACGAAAGCGGCGAGCGCCGCCGGATAGGGCAGCAGGCCGAGCGGCACGACGGGCACCAGAAAGGTCGGCGGGTACTGCCACGGAAAGATGATGCCGGGCAGCGACGGCACCACGGCATGCTGCACCGCACTGATGACGCTCTCGTCGAACGCCATCGCGGGCCGGCCGGCGAGCGCCAGTTGCGCGGCGCTCCAATAGGCCATGAAATCATAGCCGAACGGCTTGCCGCGCGGATCGACGAGACTGGGCAGCGACAGCCCGAGCCACACGACAAAAATCACCGCAAAGATCACGACGATCATCCAGGAATAGACCCGGATGCGTTCCTCGTTCAGCCAGTGGGGCGCGCTCGCCGCTGCCATCGCGCCGGCTGGCGTTCCCACCTCATCCCCGTCCGCCGTCACCACGCCGTTACCCGATCCGCTGCGCGCCGCGAGCCTAGGCCGCGATGGTTGCCGTGTCGTTAACGATAATCCGGCTGCCGGACTCGCCTTGACAGGGCGCGCGGTTCGGAGGTGGAGTGCGCAGCAAGGAAACAGCCGAGGGAACCGCCGCATGGCCCGCTCAGCCGCGCCGTCGTCGCAGGATCAGGCCATGCCAAGAACTGCCGGCGACTATCTGGCGCGCGTCCGCGACATGGTGCCGGCGCTGGCGGCCGCCGCGGCCGAGATCGACCGCCGCCGCGAATTGCCCGAGCGGATCGTCGAGGCGCTGGTCGAGCGCGGCCTGTTCCGCCTGCTGTTGCCGGCCACGCTGGGCGGCGCTGAATTGCTGCCGGCCCAGTACGTCCCGATCATCGAGGAGCTGGCCAAGACCGACGCCAGCACCGCGTGGTGCGTCAACCAGAATTCCGGCTGCTCGATGACCGCGGCGCATCTCGCGCCCGAGGCCGCGCGCGAGATCTTCGGCGGGCCGCACGGCATCCTCGCCTGGGGGCCGGGGCCGGGCGAGGCGCGCATCGTGCCCGGCGGCTACCGCGTCACCGCCCGCTGGAGCTTTGCCAGCGGCAGCCATCACGCGAGCTGGCTCGGCTGCCATGTGCCGGTGATCGAGGTGGATGGCCGCCCGCGACAGCATGCCGACGGCACCCCGGTCGTGCGCACGATGCTGTTCCCGAAAAGCGCGACCCAGTTCACCGACATCTGGCACACGATCGGGCTGCGCGGTACCGGCAGCGACCAGTATTCGGTCACCGACCTGTTCGTGCCGGAGGCCTATTCGATCGACGTGTTGTCGCGCCGCGAGACGACGTCCGGCGAAGCGCGCGTGCTCTATCGCTTCAGCAGCCTGTCGCTCTATGCGGCGGGGTTCGCCGGGGTGGCGCTGGGCATCGCGCGCAGCACGCTCGGCCATTTCATCGAGCTGGCGCGCGACAAGATCCCGCGCGGCGCGCGCAGCACGATGCGCAACAACAACGTCGTCCAGGCGCAGGCGGCGCAGGCCGAGGCGCGGCTGGCATCGGCGCGGCGCTATCTGCTGGGCTCGCTCGAAGACATTACCGCCGCCGTCGCGGCGCGCGGCCATATCGCGCTCGACGAGCGGATGACGATCCGCCTCGCCTCGACCTTCGCGATCCACACCGCGATCGAGGTCGTCGACATCCTCTACCAGGCGGCCGGCGCCACCGCGATCTTCAACGAAAACCCGTTCGAGCGGCGCTTCCGCGACATTCACTCGGTGGCGCAGCAGCTGCAGGGGCGGCAGGTGCATTTCGAGACGGTCGGCCAGTACCTGATGGGCCTCGAAACCGACACCGGCTGGCTGTAAGAAGGGCGGCGCCGAACCGTCACATCGCCCGGGAACCGCCGGCGAGAGACGCCGTTTGCTGCGATCGATCCGCTGCGGGGCTTGGCAGGTGGCAATGCGACCGAAAGTTTCGTTCGACAGCCGACATATCGGGCGGCGGCTGCACGCATGTCAGACCGTCGCGCAAGCCTATGGCTGGCACCCCAACGACATCATCAGTTTCACCACCGAGGTCGAACAGGCCTTTTCCTACGAGGAGGCGATGGCGATCATCGAGCGCGAGTTCGATACCATCAGGGATCGCGAGTCCTGACCTCGCCGCCGCCGGGTTCTGACCTGAATATTACGCTTTGTACTCCGCCCGGACGCGATTGCGCAGATGCGCGAGGCCGGCGGCAAGGTAGCCGCCGTCGATCGCGATCTCGGCGCCGCTGATGAAGCTCGCCTCGTCCGAGGCGAGGAACAGCACCAGTTCGGCGCATTCGAGAGGCGTCCCCTGGCGGTGCATGGGGATCGCGGCGCGCGCGGCATGGGCGAAGCCGTCGCCGCCGCTCTGGAAGAAGCCGGTATCGGCGATCTGCCCGGGATGGATCGAGTTGACCCGGATGTTCCACGGCGAGAATTGCAGGACCGCGGTCTTGGTCAGGCCGCGCAGCCCCCATTTGCTGGCGGTGTAGGCCGCATCGTCATGCGCGGTGAGGCCCGCGGTCGAGGAGATGTTGACGATCGACCCGCCGCCCCCGCTCTTCGCTACGGTATCACGGATCGCTGGCGCGGCGTGCTTCATCCCCAGGAGCGGCCCGGTCAGGTTGACCGCCAGCGTGCGGTTCCACGCCTCCAGCATCGTCGCGACGATGCCCTGCCGGGCGATCGTGCCGGCGTTGTTGACGAGGATGTGGAGGCCGCCGAAGGCCGCCAGCGTCGCGGCTACCGTCTCCGCCCAGGATTGTTCGTTCGATACGTCCTGCACCCGGAACCGCGCCCGGCCGCCGTTGTCGCCGAGCCTTTTCGCCAGCGCCTCGCCCTTGGCGGCATCGACGTCGGTCAGCATCACCGCAGCGCCTTCGGCCACGAACAGTTCCGCCTCCGCCGTCCCCTGTCCGCCCGCCGCGCCGGTAATCAGCGCAACCTTGCTTGCCAATCTTGCCATGCGTCTCTCCAGTCCCTCCAGTAGGATGGGTTGAGCACAGCGAAACCCATCAGAATTGGCGGAAAGGCGGTGAGTTGCAGCAGTGTGCGACGCCTCATTGCCTCACCGTCTCATTGTAAATCGAATTAAACGATGGGTTTCGCGGTGCTCAACCCATCCTACAGCTTCGGCACATAGCCCTTGCGCGGGTATTCCTCCCAGTATTGCCGGAAACCGTGCTTCGAGGCTTCCTGGTGCGGGTGGGCGCGCAATTTGGCGACGTCGATGTCGATGCCGAGGCCGGGCGCCGTCGGCAGGTCGATCCAGCCGTCCTTGACGGTCAATCCCTGGATCGCGATGTCGCGGCAGATGCCCTCGAAATTGACGAAATATTCGGTGATGCGAAAGTTCGGGATGACCGCCGAGACATGCACGGTCGCCGCCATGCCGACGAGCGGCGAGTTGTAATTGTGCGGCGACATGACGACGGCCTGCGGCTGCGCCATCACCGAAATATCCATCAGCGCCGAGATGCCGCCGATCGCGCAGATGTCGGGGTTGAGGATGTCGGCGGCGCGCATCGCCAGGCACGCGAAGAACTGTTCTTTGGTATAGAGCGCCTCGCCGGTGACGATCGGGATCGGCACGGCATGGCGCACCTCGGCCAGCAATGCGAGGTTGTCGGCGAGGCATGGCTCCTCGTACCAGTCGATATTGAATTCGGCGAGGCGGTTGCCGATGCGGATCGCGTGGCTTGGCGCAAAGCGGCGGTGCGCCTCGACCAGGATCTCGAAATCGGGGCCGAGGGCCTGGCGCATCGCCCGCACGTAGTCGATCGCAAAATCCTCGTCCTTGCGGTCGACATGGCTGCGCCAGGGCCCCGGAAACGGGTCGAACTTGGCGGCGGTGAAGCCCATCGCCTTCACCTTCAGCGCCCGCTCGACGCCGTCCGCGATCGAGGAGCGCCCGGCCCAGCCATTGGCATAGACGCGCACCCGCTCGCGCGAGGCGCCGCCCAAAAGGTTGTAGACCGGCAGGCCGGCGCGCTTGCCGATGATGTCCCAGGAGGCGATCTCAATGGCGCTCCACGCCGACAACAGTTCCATCGAGCCGCGGCGGATCGCGAAATCCTCGAACATGATCTGGCCGGTATGGCGGATGTTGAAGACGCCGCGGCCGATCACATGCGGCGCCATCGCCTTGACGCACTCGGCGATGACAGTCTCCTTGCCGGCCGTCACATAGGCTTCGCCCCAGCCATGCGTGCCGTCCTCGGTCTCGACCCGGCAAAACAACAGATCCTTGCCGCTGCCGGTACCGAGAATGAAGCTCTCGATGCGTGCGATTTTCACGGGGTCCTCCTTCGATCAGACCACGCGCGAGCATAAGTCGGCACGGCCGCGCTTGTCGCCCCGCTTGGCGCCCCGCTTGTCGCCCACGGTCCTCATCCTGAGGAGCGGCCCGCCGGGCCGCGTCTCGAAGGACGCAACCTATCGCCGCGCCGGGCCGCGCCGCGACAGCGCAGGCAGCAGTGCGTAGTCGCCGCGGATCAGCGCCTCCTTCTTGTCGCGCCGCCAGCCTTTGACCTGGCGCTCGGCGGCAATGGCATCTTCAATTCGCTCGAAGAATTGCTGGAATACCCGGCGTTACCGGGCGCCGGAGCGACGTGTAGCCGTCGAAGGAACCGGCCTGATGCTCGGCGACACGCTGCTCCAGGCTGCCGCGGGTGGTCCCAACGTAGTACGAACCGTCGGCGCAGCGCAGAATGTAGACATAGCCACCCATCGCCGGCGCTGAACCTCCGGTGCGTCCTTCGAGACGCGCTCTGCGAGCGCTCCTCAGGATGAGGGAGGGTGTTCGGTTGGGAAAGCGTCCTTCGAGACGCGCTCTGCGAGCGCTCCTCAGGATGAGGGCGGACGTCCGGTTGCGGAAGCCGCTCTGGCGCGGCGCAACAGCGGGGCGTAGGTTTGCTGCAAAGCGTCGCTCGGCGCGCCGCCGACGCAGCCGCCACCCCGGAGAGGAGACACCACGATGCTGGTCATGGACGCGATCACCGAGATCCTGAAGCGCGAGGGCGTCTCGACGTTGTTCTGCTTTCCGACGACGCCGATCATCGAGGCGGCGGTGGCGGGCGGCATCCGGCCGGTGATCTGCCGCCAGGAGCGGGTGGGCGTGCACATGGCCGACGGCTGCGCTCGCGTCATGAACGGCCGGCCGGCCGGCGTCTTTGCGATGCAATATGGGCCGGGCGCCGAGAACGCCTTTGCCGGCATCGCCTCGGCCTATTCGGATTCGACCCCGATCCTCTTACTGCCGCTCGGCCATCCGCGCGAGACGGCGCAGATGTTCCCCCTGTTCAATTCGACCCGCACCTACGCCAGCGTCACCAAGCAGGTCGAGCCGGTCAACATGCCCGAGCACGCCGTGCCGGCGATGCGCCGCGCCTTCAATGCCCTCAAAAACGGCCGCTCGGGCCCGGTCATGCTCGAAATACCGACCGATGTGATGACCGCCGAATTCGCCGGCAACCAGGTCGACTACACCGCGGTGCGCCGCACCCGCTCGGCCGGCGACGCGCGCGACATCGACGATGCCGCCGCGCGCCTCATCGCGGCGAAGACGCCGATCATCATCGCCGGCCAGGGCGTGCTCTATGCCGAGGCTTGCGACGAACTCCTTGCGCTTGCCGTTCTGCTCGACACCCCGGTGATGACGACAACCGACGGCAAGAGCGCCTTCCCGGAAGACCATGCGCTGGCATTGGGCTCTGGCGGCACCGTCTACACCGGCCACGGCCGCCATTTCCTGCAGGAAACCGACCTGATCTTTGCGGTCGGCACGTCCTTGACCAAACACAACATCTCGACCCCGATCATCCCGCCGGGCAAGGCGATCATCCACGCCACCAACGATGCGCGCGACCTCTACAAGGCCAACGACACGGCGATCCCGATCCTCGGCGACGCGAAGCTCGTGCTGGCGCAATTGATCGAGGCGG
>DATLRS010000164.1:0-28940 GCA_035534535.1 Allostellaceae bacterium
ACGACGCTGTCGGCGGCGCGCTCGATATCGGCGATCTTGTAGCGGTCCTCGATCGCTTTGTAGCCGGCGAAATAGAGGACGCGCGACCCCTCGGCCCGGAAGGCCGCGCCGATCGAAAACAGGACAGCGTTGCCGAGCCCGCCGCCGACCAGCAGCACCGTCTCGCCGGCCGGGGTCTCGGTCGGCGTGCCGGTCGGGCCCATCAGGATCACCGGCTCGCCGGGCTGCAATAGCGCACAGAGATCCGACGAGCCGCCCATTTCGAGGACGATCGTCGAGAGGAGGCCGGCCTCGCGGTCGATCCACGCGCCGGTCAACGCCAGCCCCTCCATCGCCAATGTCGTGTCGTCGACCGTGGGCGCGAAGCTCGCGTAATTCTGCAGCCGGTAGAACTGCCCCGGCTGGAAGGCGCGCGCCGCCATCGGGGCCTGCACGACAACCTCGACGATCTTCGGGGTCAGCCGCTCGACCCGATGCACCCGGGCGCGCAATTCATCGTCGAGCCGGGTCTTGAGCGCTGTGGGCCCATGTATCGCTGAATCGGGTGCGGCCGCAGCCCGCTTCGCCAGCGTCCGGCTGATCACCGGATAGCCCTGCTTGGTGCCGCCCATCGCCTTGACGACGTTGCCGGCAAAGCTCGGGTGCAAATCACCCCAGAAGCTGACCGCGCGGCCATCCGGCAACAGGCTCATCAACACCCGGATCGCCGCCGGCTTGGCGACGCGCTCGGGTGTTGCCGGCTGGCCGTCCTCGTCAAGCGCGCGGAAAAAGCGGCCGTCGAGCCCGACATGCTCGGGGTCCTCGCGCGCCAGGACGGTGTTGGGCTGGGTCCCGGCGGCGACCAGGATGGTGCGCGCGGGCAGCACGACCTCCTCGCCCGGCCCCTGATCGGGCAGCGGGCGATGCCCGCCGATTTCGGCCGGCATGTGGCGGGTCAGGCGCAAGGCCACGGCCTGCTCGAACAGATCGACCTCGACGGCTTCCGGGGTCAGCATCTCGGCAAAGCGGATGCCTTCCTCCATCGCCTTCGCCACCTCCTCGTGGTTGAGGGTGTAGCTCGGCGCGTCGACGAGCCGCCGGCGATAGGCGATCGTCACCCCGCCCCAGCCCTCGATCAGTTTGGCAAAGCGCGGCGCCCTGCCCGCGCCGGCGGCCGCCTCGCGCTCGGCGCGCAAGGCGCGGGCATGCGCAATGAACTCGTCGGCGACCTCGCGCTCGGCGCCGCTCCATTCGGCACGCACCCGCTCGCCGCCCCGCTCGGCAACGAGGGTCTCGTAGCGGTGGAGGAACTTCTCGACCTGCACCGGATAATACGCGAGCGCCTCGGTTGCGGTGTCGATCGCGGTCAGCCCGCCGCCGATCACCACGACCGGCAGCCGCACGGTCAGGTTGGCGATGCTGTCCGCCTTGGCGGCGCCGGTCAGCTGCAGCGCCATCAAAAAGTCGGAGGCCTGCCGCACCCCGGGCACCAGCCCGTTCCGCATCGGAATGACGGTCGGGCGGCCGGCGCCGGCGCACAGCGCGATATGGTCGAAGCCGAGGGCAAAGGCGCTGTCGATCGTCATTGTGCCGCCGAACCGCACCCCGCCATACATCGAGAACTGGCCGCGGCGCTCGAGCAACAGGCGGATGATCTTAAGGAAATTCTTGTCCCAGCGCACCGTGATGCCGTATTCGGCGACCCCGCCGAACCCGGCCATCGTGCGCGCGTCGAGCCCTTCATAGAGGCTCGCGACATCGCGGATCGGCGCGAACGCGACGCGCTCGCCATCGGGCGCGACGCCGGAAATCCCGGATGGCAGGGGCTCGATCTTCAGCCCGTCGATCGCGGCGACGAAGTGTCCGTCATTGATCAGATGATGCGCCAGGTTGAACCCGGCGGGGCCGAGCCCGACGACCAGCACCTTGTAGCCCGAAACCGGCTTCGGCAACGGCCGGCGCAGATCGAGCGGGTTCCAGCGCGTCAAGAGGCTGTAGATCTCGAAGCCCCAGGGCAGAGCGAGCACGTCCCTCAGGGTGCGTGTCTCGATCTGCGGGATGTCGACCGGCTCCTGGCGCTGGTAGATGCAGGCCTTCATGCAGTCGTTGCAGATGCGGTGCCCGGTCGCGGCGCAGAGCGGGTTGTCGACCGCGACGACGGCGAGCGCCCCGATGCTGTGGCCGCGCGAAGCGACGAGGTTCATCTCGGAGATCTTCTCGTCGAGCGGGCAGCCGGCGAGGGTGACGCCAAACGTGCTGGTGCGGAAGCTGCCGTCCTTGTCGTGCAGCCCGCTGCGGCAGCTGTCCTTCTGCTGGTTGTGGCACCAGATGCAGTAATTCGCCTGGTCCTGCGCGCCGGCGAGGTCGGTGCCGGGATCGGTCAGCGCGAAGCCGTCGCGCGCCCGCCATTCGTCCTCAGGCAGGCGCAGCATCGTGACGCCGTGGCGCTCGATCGTCTCGATCGGCACGAGATGGTGCATGTCGAGCCGGTGCGGCACGCGGAACAGCAGGCCGCGCCTGTGCCGCACCTGTCCCGCCGGCGACAGCGTCGCCCAGGCCGCATATTCGAGCGCCGCCCGCAGCGGCAATTGGTGCCCGGCCTCGTCATCGAGCCAGCGCGCGACCGCCTCGGCATAGCGCAATTCCCAGGCGAGCACGCCCTGCCGCGAGGCGAAATCGGCGGCCGCCCCACCGATCAGCGTGTCCAGCTCCTGCTGCAGCGCGTGGCCGTTGAGCAGGGCGGCCTCGGCCTCCTTGATCTCCTTGACGGCGCGGCGCTGCACGAAGAGGCGCTTCACCGCATAGAGCGGCGCGAGTTCGTCGTACCGCACCCGCAGCGCCCGCAGCTCGCTGGTGATGCCGAACAGTGCGCCGAGAAAATCCTCCAGATGCGGCGCGAGCTCGACCAGCAGATCGGATTCGGCCTTGCGATCGAGCGCCTCGGGCCGGGCGCGCGCCGCCATCAGCCGCTCGTGCAACGCCGGATCGCTCGCCGCAAGCTCGCCGACAAAGGCGCGATCGAGCCGGACGAGCCCGTCGCGGTCGTAGAGGTCGGGGAATTTCAGCCCGTGCTGCAGGGCGAGGTCGGTCATGGGCGCTTGTTACGCGAACGACAGAGGCGAGACCATCGGTAAATCGCCGCGACAGCCTCGCACGGGCGCGGCTGCCCAACACATTGGAACGCTCGTGCCGAAGAAAACCCCGCAAGGCGAGCATCGCAGCCATCTGCCGCATGATCCTCTCGCCGCGGCCGACTGCCACCGAGGTTTCTGCCGGCGGCGATAATCGGCTAGACTGCCTCTCGCCGGCCGCGGGGACCGGCCGGCCGCGGACCGGGGGGCGCGATGTCGAGATGGATGGCTGTCGCCGCGCTGCTTGCGGCGATGGCGGCGGCCACTGCGGCAACTGCCGCGGACAAGCTCGTGCTCCAGCTGCACGGCCCGGCCCAGTTCGAGTTCGCCGGGTACTATGCGGCGCTGTGGCAGGGCTACTACCGCGACGCGGGGCTTGCGGTCACAATCAAGCCGGGCGCAGGCGTTGGTGAGGCGCCGATTGATCCGGTCCGTGAAGTCGCCGACGGCCGCGCCCAATTCGGCACCGGCACGGCCGATCTCGTCGTGCGCACGGCGCAGGGGCTGCCGCTTTTATTGCTGGCGCCGATTTTTCAGACGAGCGGCGCCGCGGTCTATTACCGCGCCGACGAGGATTTCGCCTCGCCCGACGCGCTCGCCAAGGCAAAGCTCGGGCGCCTGCCGGCCAGCAACATTCTCGACATCGAGCTGGCGACCGCGCTGCACGCGGAAGGGATCAACCCAAAGACGCTGAACGCCGTGCCGCTGCAACCGCGCGACAGCCTGGCCGCGCTCGCCGACCGCCGCGTCGATGCCGTCCCCGGCTCGGCGTGGGAGCTGCCGTGGCTCGCCTACCAGAAGGGGATCGCGCTCAAATCCTTCAACCCGGCCGATTACCGCGTCGACTTTTACGGCGACACGCTGTTCACGCTGCGCCAGCTGGCAACCACCCAGCCTGACATCGTGCGCCGCTTCCGGGACGCCTCGCTCAAGGGCTGGGACTATGCGCTCAAGCACCCGGACGAGATCACCGCGCTGCTGATCTCGCAGCTGCCGCACCCGCCGGGGATTGCCGATATCGGCGGGTTCGCCCGCTATCAGGCGGCGCTCGCCCGCCGCCTCGCGCGCTTTCCGGCGGTCGCGCTCGGCCACTCGAACCCCGAGCGCTGGGACCGCATCGAGGCCGCGATGACCGCTTCCGGCGCGCTGCTGCGCACTGCTGATGCCGACGAATTTGTCTACGACCCCGATGCCGCGGCGCGCCATCGCACCGATCGCCGCGATTTTGCGATCCTCGGCGGGACGCTGGCCGCCGCGCTCGTCGTGATCGGGTGGCTGGGCCTGCGCTGGCGCCGCCGGGCGGCGCCGGCCACCGCCAAAACCGCGGCGCGACCGGCCGCAGCTACGCTGAAGGCTGCGCCGGAACCGATTCCGGCCGACCTCAACGCCGTGCTGACGCGGCTCGAACGCCGCATGCGCCAGCGCGTGCCGCGGGGCGTCGCCTTCCGCCTGTCGCTGCTGCCGGAGCTGTGGCGCTGCCGCGCCGAGGCGGCGACCGTGCGCCGGCTCGTGCTCGACTTGGTGGCCGCGGCGGTTGCCGATCTGCGGGGCGCCGGGTTGAAGGGCGCCGGGTTGAGGGGCGCCGGCTTGAAAAGCAGCGGCGAGCTGATCGTCGGGACCCGCAATTACGCCTTCGACGCGGCGGCGGTCGCCGACACGCCGAGCGTGCAGCTCGGCGACTGGGTGCGCGTGACGGTGCGCGACAGCGGCGCGGGTCTTACCGAAGAGGCGCTGGCGCGGGTGTTCGATCCGGCCGCCACGTCGCGGCCGTCGGCGGCGGTCGCCGCCGCAGCGATGCACACTCTCGGCGGCTTCGTGCGGGTCGAAAGCGCCGAAGGGATCGGCACCGCAATCCATCTCTATTTCCCGCGCGCCGCGGCAAGCGCGGCCACGCCAGGCAAGCCGGCGGAAGCGGCCGCCTGATCAGTGCACAAAGCCGGCGCTGCGCGGGATCGCCAGCGACAGCTCGGGCACGCAGATGATCAGCAACAGCCCGATCAACAGCGCCAGGACGTAAGGCCAGTAGCTGCGCGCGTGCTGCCCGACCGATACCTCGGCAAAGCGCAATGCCATCAGCAGCCCCACCCCCATCGGCGGCAGGAACAGGCCGATGCCGACCGCGGCGGTCTGCACGATGTCGAAATGGATCGGGTTGATGCCGATGCGGGTGGCGATCGGGAACACCACCGGGATCAGCACCACGGCCGCCGGCAGCCCCTCGAGCACCATGCCGAACACCATCGTGATCAGCGCCACGCCGAGCAGGAACAGCCAGTGCGCCGATTCGAGCGGCCGCAGCAACTCGCCGAGCAGCAGCGGCACGCCGCTCACCCCCATCAGGTACTGAAAGATCGTCGCCACCGCGAGCAGGAAGATCACGACGGCAGTCAGCACCGCGCTCTCGTAGCCGATATGCAGCATCTGCATCCAGCCGAGATTGCGGTAGTAAAGCCGCGCCGCGAGTATCGAATAGAGCGCGACGATCGCGCCGGCTTCGGTTGCGGTGAAGGCGCCGAGATAAAACCCGCCGAGAATCACCAGCGGGATGACCAGCGGCACCGCGGCGCGGCGCAGCGAGTGCAGCAGGAAGGCAAGGCTCGGCCGGGTATCCTTGGGCCAGCCCAGGAGCTTCGCCTGGATCGCCACCAGCGTGCACAGGCACACCCCGATCACCGCCGCCGGTATGAAGCCGGCGAGGAACAGCGCGACGACCGAGGTATTGGTGACTTCGCCGATCACGATCATGAAGATCGCCGGCGGCACCAGCATGCCCATCGCGGTGCCGGCGGCAATCAGCGAGGCGCCATCCTCGGCGCGATAGCCGGCGCGGCGCAACGGCGGCATCAAGGTCGCCCCGAGCGCCGACACCTCGGCCATTTTCGAGCCGCAGATGTCGGAAAAGAAATACGAAACGACGATCACCGACATGCCGAGGCCGCCACGCAGCCAGCCGACCAGCGCCCGCGCCAGATCGACCAGCGCGTTCGACATGCCGCAGCGTTCCATCACCGTGCCGGCAAAGATGAAGCTCGGGATCGCCAGCAGCACCCAGTTCTGCGACGCGCTGATCAGGCTGGAAGCGAGCATTTCGAGCGAATAGCCGCCGAGCAACAGCCCGGTCACCGCCGCGACGCCGAGCGCAAACACGATCGGCACCGAGAAGGCGACGAGAAACACAAAGACGATGCCGGTGGCGCCGAGCAGCATGATCAGTCGTTCCCGGCCGCGGCGACGCCGCTTTCATCGCGCAGCCCCGGTCCCGGCGGCGGCAGCGGCCCGAACGCGTCAGCAAGGCTGTAGAGGATGATCAGCGCGCCGCCGACCGCCGGCGCGGCGTAGAGCCAGGCCAGGTTGATCTGCAAGGCGGGCGAGGTCAGCACGCTGTTCACGATCGCCAGCTGAATGCCGTACCACATGGCGAGCGCGCCAAACCCGGCGATCAGAAGATGCGTCGCCACGTGGATCACGCGCTGCGCTGCGAGCGGCAGGTGATGGGTCAGCACATGCAGCGTGAAATGGGCGCGCTCGGCGATGCCGATCCCGGCGCCGATCATCGTCAACCAGGCAAGCGAGTATTCGCCGACCTCCTCGACCCAGAAAAAGTTGATCGGGTCGATGTTCAGCCGATCGGTGATCGCGGTCACGATATAGCGCATCACCACGCCGACAATCATGTCGCCGATCGCCAACGCCAACAGCGCTGTCAGCACGATCTTCGGCAGTAGCAGCACGACATCCCGGACCCGCCACCGCTGTCCGGGCACGTCCGATCGGGAAGCCGCCGCCCCCGGTAGGGTCACCTTCCTGCTCAAGCCTTGGTCGCGACGATCTCCTCCCACATTTCGGGGAATTGCCGCTGGTAGATCGGCCACACCTTTTGCTGCGCCACCTTGCGGAAGGCCTCGACATCGGCCGGGTTGACGATCATGCCCTTGGGTTCGAGCAATTCCTTGGCCTTGGCGAGATTGTCGACGCTTTCGGTCAGCCCGCGCACTTTGGCCTGGGCGGTGCGCGAGGCGTCCTCGATCAGGCTCTGCTGCGCCGGGGTCAGCCCGTTCCACACCGCGAGATTGATGACCGCGCAGGTCGGGCCGTAATTATGGTAGGTCATCGAGCAGTATTTCGACACTTCGTAGGCCTTGAGCGCCAGGATGTTGACGATCGGCAGATCGGCGCCGTCGATGACGCCCTGCTGCGCCGCCGGGATGACCTCGGACCAGGCCATCGGCACCGCGATCCCGCCGAACGCGTTGATCGTGTCGGCAAACACCTTGGCCGGCTGCACCCGCAATTTCAGGCCGCGGACGTCCTTGGGCTCGTTGATCGGGCGGCGGCTGTTCCAGAAATGGCGGAAGCCGTAATCGTAGAAAAACAGGACCTTGAGCTTGTAGCTCGCCTGGAACTTCCGGTCGAGCCGGGCGCCGATCTCGCCGTTGAACATCTTGTAGGCCTGGGCGTAGCTCTGCACGAGATAGGGCACCAGAAAGACGCCCATCTCGGGAAATACCGTCGCCGCGGCACCGCCCGGATCGCCCATCGCGACGTTGCCGGCCTTGACCGCGTTGATGATCTCCAGCTCCTTGGTCAGGAGCGTGCCGCCGTCGAATTCGACCTGCAGCTCGCCTTTCGAGCGCTCGGTCACCTCTTTCGCGAACCCGGCAAACGCCACCGCCGAGGATTCGGGCTGCGCTGTGTTATGGGCAAAGATCAGTTTTTTCGGAGCGGCCTGCGCGAAGGCCGGCGCCTTGCCGAGCGCGAGGATGCCGGTGGCGGCGGTCGTCGCCAGGATGCGGCGGCGGGTGATCGAGGTCGTCATCGGCACAGGCGGTCTCCCGGGTTTCGTGCTGGCGCCTTGCGGCGTCGGCTCACCCTATAACCGCAGCTCCGGCAACGCCACCCATCGCCGCTCGCGATGGCTTGCATAGCAGGCCTCGGCAAGCTGCACGCTCTTGGCGCCCTCGATCAGCGATGCCGGGAACGGCGCATCCGCGGCGACATGCCGCAGGAACAATTCCCAGCCGGCGCGGTAGCCATTCTCAAACGGCTCGAGATCCGGCATTTCCTGCCATTGCGTGTCGAAATCCATCGGCTGCGGCTGCTCGGTGCTGAACAACGGCTTTGGCGTCGCCACCGCCGGCTGG
Source organism: Allostellaceae bacterium (assembly GCA_035534535.1). Lineage (GTDB taxonomy): Bacteria > Pseudomonadota > Alphaproteobacteria > ATCC43930 > CGMCC-115725 > DATARH01. Next base: position 8,252 of record DATLRS010000164.1, read on the forward strand.
ATGAAGCAGCGATGCAGCCCGGCCACCGCCGAGCCGAGCGTGCCATCGACCTGGATCTGCAGCAAATCGTCGCGCTTGACGCGGTTGGCCCAGGACGAGGCAACCTGCGCCAGGACGCCGCCCTCGAGCTCGAAGATCGCGAAGGCGTGGTCGTCGACATCGACCTCGTAGGGCCGGCCGCTCTCGTCGCGGCGGTGCGGCTGCGCGATCATGTGGCGGCACGAGACCGCGGTGATCGGCCCCAGCAGCCGGTCGAAGACGTAGCGCCAATGCGCAAACATATCGAGGATCAGCCCGCCGCCGGTGGCTTTGCGGTAGTTCCAGCTCGACCGCTGCGCCGGGGTCAGCTCGCCGTCGAACACCCACCAGCCGAAATCGAGCCGTACCGACAAGACCCGGCCAAAGAAGTTCGCGTCATAGAGCTTGCGCAGCTTCTTCAGGCCGGGCAGGAACAATTTGTCCTGCACGACGCCGCCCTTCTTGCCGGCCTGCGCGGCGGCGCGGGCGAGCGCCAGCGCGTCGTCGAGCGAGGCGGCAATCGGCTTTTCGAGATAGACGTGCTTGCCGGCGGCAAACGCGGCAAGGGCACGCTCGGGCCGCCCGCCGGTGAGGCCGGCGTCAAAATAAATCTCGATTCCCGGATCGCCGAGGCAGGCCTCGCGGTCGAGGCTCCAGCGCAACCCGCCGCTGCGCTCGGCCAACGCCAGGAGGCGCTGCGGATTGCGGCCGAGCAGCACCGGCTCGGGCAGCAGCTGGTCGCCATTCGCCAACGTCAGTCCGCCCTCGCCGCGGATCGCCAGCAGCGCCTTCAGATGCTGCGTCGTGCCAAGCCGCCCGGTCGCCCCGTCAATCGCGACGCCGATCGTCCGAATGGCCATTCCTCTCCCCCTTCGCAGAACGTGAGTCATTCCGGGGCGCGGCCGGAGGCGCGAACCCGGAATCCAGGAACACCGGCCTCTGGAATATGGATTCCGGGTTCGCCGCGATGCGGCGCCCCGGAATGACGAAGTTTTGTGCGAAGCCCTCGCCACCGCTCCCGGAAGCAGCCAGGAAAGCGCTTTCCTGGCTGCTTCCGGTTATTTCGTCGCGGCGATCAGCGAGTCGCGCAGGATCTGCGGGATGCGGTCGAGCACCTCGACGGGGGTCGAGAGCGGCGGCGACAGGCACAGCGTGTCGCCCATCGCCGGATCGGCGCTGCCGGCGCGAGCACGCACCAGGAGGCCGCGCGCCATCGCCTCGCGCGACACCTTGACGCCGAGCCCCAAGGCCGGCGCCTTCGAACTCTTGTCGGCGACCAGCTCGATGCCGCACATCATGCCGAGACCGCGCACCTCGCCGACATTCGGCAGGTTGTAGAGCTCTTCGAGCGCCGCCAAGAGCCGCTTGCCCATCGCCGCCGAGCGCTCGACGAGGTGCTCGTCCTCGATGATCTCGACATTGCGCAGCCCGACCGCGCAGCAGACCGGGTGGCCGCTATAGGTCGCCGCGTGCATGTAGCGCTGGTCCAGCGGCGCCGACAGGATCGCGTCATGCACCTTCCTCGACAGGATGATGCCGCCCAGTGGCAGATAGCCGCTCGTCACTCCCTTGGCGAAGGCGACGATGTCGGGCTCGACCCCCCAGTGCCCGAGCGCGAACCAGCGGCCGGTGCGGCCGAACCCGGTGATGACCTCGTCGGCGATCAGCAGCACCTCGTACCTGTCGCAGATCTCGCGCAGCTTCGGGAAATAGCTGTCAGGCGGCACGATGACGCCGCCGGCTCCCATCACCGGCTCGCAGATGACGGCGGCGACGCTGTCCGGCCCCTCGGCGAGGATCGCCTTTTCAACCGCCTCGGCCGCGCCCAGACCCGGCTCCTCGTTGCCCTGCCAGCGATAGGCGTAGGGCGGCGCCACCTGGAGGAACCCGGGCACCAAGGGGCCGAACATCTTGTGGTAGATCGCCATGCCGGTGGCGCTCATCGCCGCCATGGTGACGCCGTGATAGGCGTGGATGCGCGAGATGATCTTGGTCTTGTTCGGTTTGTCCTGGGTCTTCCAGTAATAGCGCGCGGTCTTGAACGCCGACTCGTTCGATTCGGCGCCGGCGGTCGTGTAATACACCCCCGAACTGTTCGAATAGGCATGCCCGACGATCTTTTCGGCGAGCCGCACCGCCGGCTCGTTGGTCGCGCCGACATAGGCCGAGGTGTAGGCGATCTTGCGCATCTGCCCGGCCGCGGCATCAGCCAGCTCGCCGCGGCCGTGTCCGACATTGACGTTCCACAGCCCGGCCAGCCCGTCGATCACCTGGCGCCCGTCGGCGAGGTGCAGCATCGCCCCCCTGCCCTCCTCGACGATCAGCGGCGCCTTGTGATCTTCGGGGTGGTGCAACGGATGCACCAGAAAACGCCGGTCGCTCTCCAGCAGTTCGGTCGTGCCGTCCATCGGCTCCTCCATGGGCTCACGGCGGGCAGGCGGCCGCATCCGGCCCTGCCCGATCGATCGGTTGTCGTGCTACTCGGCGGCCAGCTTGCGGCGCGCCACGGCCGGCGGGGTAAAGGCGCGGTCGTGCGTCAGCGACGGCACCGCGCGGCGCGCCTCGGCGATCTTCGCCGGGTCGATCCGCGCCGTCACGACGCCAACTTCCTCGCCGCCATCGGCCAATGCTTCGCCCCACGGATCGACGATCAGCGAATGGCCGTAACTGCGGCGCCCGCCGGTGTGCTCGCCCCATTGCGCCGGCGCGAACACGAAACAGCCGTTCTCGATCGCCCGCGCCCGCAACAGCACATGCCAATGCGCCCGCCCGGTCGGCACCGTGAAGACGCTCGGGACGCTGAGGAAACCGGCCTCCGCATGGGCCAGCGCACGGTAGAGATGGGGAAAGCGCACATCGTAGCAGACGCTCATCCCAAGCCGGCCCCATGGCGTCGCGGCGACGACGGTCTGCCCGCCCGGGCGATAGGCGTTGCTCTCGCGGTAGCTTTCGCCATTCGGCAGGTCGATGTCGAACATGTGGATCTTGTCGTAGCGCGCGACGATCGCGCCGCTGCTGTCGATCAGGAACGAGCGGTTGGCGAGGCGCTGTTCGCTCGCGTCGGCGCCGGGTTCGCCGGCCGGATCGATGACCAGCGAGCCGAGCAGCAGCCAGACGCCGAGTTCGCGCGCCAGATCGCGCATGCCGGCGAGGAACGGGTCGTCCGCCTCCGGCCGCGCCTTGTCGCGGCGGCGCTTGCCGCTCTCGATGAAGTTGCTGGCCTCCGGCGTCATGATCAGATCGGCACCCTGGTCGCGCGCCCGGCGCACGAGCCCCTCGACCAGCCGCAAATTGGGCTCCGGGTCGGGTCCGGCGGTGAACTGGATACAGGCGGCGGTAAACGGCGTCATGCCGCGAGCCCCAGCTTCGGGTCGAGCAGGCCCTTGCGGTCGAGCGCCATCATCTCGTCGCAGCCGCCGATATGCTTGCCGTCAATAAAGATCTGCGGCACCGTGCGGCCGCCATGCGCGCGCGTCATCATTTCGGCCCGCCGCCCCGGCTCCTCGTCGAGGTCGATCTCGGTAAAGGCGACCCCCTTCTTGTTGAGGAGCGCGCGAGCCCGCGCGCAATAGGGGCACCACATCGTCGCATACATCTCGACCTGAGCCATCGCCGTCCCGCTCCGGTTGCGATGCGACACATATGGCGCACCTCAAGCCGTCGCGCAAAGGTCATTTGCAGCGAATGCCCGCCGCCGCGACCCCTTCGGTCAGGGTTGCGATCCCCGCTCCCCTGCCGGCGGCGATACGGCTGATGCGCGCTGGACGCGCATTGGTTGGCGGGGGTTGGCGGGGGTTGGCGGGCCGACGCGCGCTAGGACCCGCCGGCGCGCACCGCCCGCGCCAGGGTCAGGACGCCGACAAAGCCGGCGCCGGCGCGGCGCAGCACGCGGGCGCATTCCTCGGCAGTGGCGCCGCTCGTCAGCACGTCGTCGATGATGACGAGGCGCTTGCCGGCGACGCTGCGTCCGGCCCGCAGCGCAAAGGCGCCGCGCACATTGCGCGCCCGCGCCACCGCACCGAGCCGGCCCTGCGACGGGGTGCGGCGGCGGCGAATGAGCCAGTCCGGCGCGACCGGCGGGCCGCCGGCGCGGTGGATCGCATGCGCCAAGAGCGCCGCCTGATTGTAGCGCCGGGCGAACAGCCGGCTCCAATGCACTGGCACCGGGACGAGCAGGTCGGCCTCGTCGAGCAATTCGCCGCCGGCGCGCCGCATCCACGAGCCGAGCGCCCGCGCCAGATGGGTGCCGTCATGCTTCAGCGCCAGCACCAGCTTCCGGCTGTGCTGGTCGTAGCGCAGGACGGCGCGCGCCCGGTCCCAGCTGGCCGGCCCGCGCGCGCAATCGGCGCAGACCGCGCCCTCGCCCATCGGATGCGGAAACGGCAGGCCGCAAACCGCGCACCACGGCGGCGCAAAAAACCGCAGCGCCGCCCAGCATGGGCCGCACAGCGCATCGGGCTCGCCGACCGTCGCGCCGCAGGCCAGGCAGCGCGGCGGCAGCACACCATCGACGACGGCGCGGCCGAGCCGGCGAACCACCTGGCGATAATGGGCGGGCAGGGTTGCCGAGAACTGCATCGCCCCCCATCATCGAGTACCGTCGGCGCGCGTCAATCCTGGAATGCGCGAGGCGCCCCAACGATGCTTCGACAATGGCGCCAGCCGATCCGACCGCCCTCTTCGACCGCCGTGCCTGGCGGGCCCACCGCGAGCGCGCGGCGCGCCAGGGGCGGATCACCGGTGCGGTCGATTTTTTGCATGCCGAAGTGGCCGACCGGCTGATCGACCGGCTCGATGTGGTGAACCGCGAATTTGCCCTGGCGCTCGATCTCGGCGCCCGCGATGGCGGCTTCGCCCGGGCCCTCGCCGCGCGGCCGGGCACGGCGCAGGTCGTCGCAGCGGAGCCGGCGGTCGGATTTCTCACCGGCATGACGGGGAAGCGGATCGCCGCCGACCCGGAGCTGCTGCCGTTTCGCGACGCCAGCTTCAACCTGATCGCCAGCAACCTGGCATTGCACTGGGTCGGCGATCTGCCGGGCGCGCTGGTGCAGCTGCGCCGCGCCCTGAAACCCGACGGGCTCCTGCTCGCGGCGATGCTCGGCGGGCAGACGCTGGTCGAATTGCGCACCGCGCTGTTCGAGGCGGAGCTTGCCGAGGAGGGCGGGGTCAGCCCGCGCGTCTCGCCCGCCATCGAGCTGAGCGACGCCGCCGCCCTGCTGCAGCGCACCGGCTTTGCCCTGCCGGTCGCCGACAGCGAGACGATCACGGTCAGCTATCCCGACCTCGCGGCGCTGCTGCGCGACCTGCGCGGCATGGGCGAGACCAACGCGCTGGCCGCCCGCCGCCGGTTCCTGCGCCGGACAACGCTGGCGCGCGCCGCGCTGCTTTACGCAGAGCAATTCGGTGATGCCGCCGGGCGCATCCCGGCAAGCTTCGAGATCCTGTTCCTGTGCGGCTGGGCGCCGCATCCGAGCCAGCCGCAGCCGTTGCCCCGCGGCAGTGCCACGAACCGCCTCGCCGACGCGCTGAAGCCCCGGGGTTGATGTCCCGGGATTGATGTCCGGGGTTGCCGGCATCGCCGCGGACGGCTTTGATGCAGCCCATTCTGCCGTAGAGGATCAGGGCATGTCGTTCGAAGACGTTTTGGCCGAGCACGCGCGGCGCCGCGACAAGGCGCTCGGCATGGGCGGCGCGGAAAAGCTCGCGCGCCGGCGGGCCGAAGGCAACCGCAACGCGCGCGAGCGGCTCGACCTCTTGCTCGACCCCGGCAGCTTCACCGAATCGGGCCTGTTCGCCGCCGGCATTCGGCCGGAAGTGCGCGATCGCACGCCGGCGGACGGCAAGATCGCCGGGTTCGGGCGGATCGAGGGGCGCATGGTCGCGGTCGTCGCCAACGATTTTACCGTGCTCGGCGCCTCCTCCAGCGTCGTCAACATGAAAAAGATCCGCCACGTCAAGGAGGCCGCCAGCGCGCGCGGCCTGCCGCTGGTGCTGCTCGGCGAATCGAGCGGCGCGCGCATGCCCGACCGCATGGGCGCCGCCGGCCGCGGCAGCTTCGGCCAGGACCCGGCCGAATATCAGCGCCTGCGCCAGAGCCCGTGGGTGTCGGCGCAGCTCGGCCCCTGCTACGGCTCCTCGACCTGGTATGCCTGCATGTCGGATTTTGTCGTCATGCGCAAAGGCGCGACGATGGCGGTCGCCAGCGACCGGGTGACGGCGATGGCGATCAACCAGCCGGTCGATGCCCAGACCCTCGGCGGCTGGCAATTGCAGACCGAAGTGACCGGCCTCGTTGATCTCGCGGTCGACACCGACGACGAGGCGATCGCCGCGGTCCGGCGCTTCCTGTCCTACCTGCCGAGCCACGCGGGCGAGGCGCCGCCGGTCGTGCCGGTGCCGCCCGGTTCGGACGCGGCCGGCGCCGCGATCCTCGACCTCGTGCCGGCCGAGCGCAACCGGGTCTACGACATGCGCAAGGTGATCGGCGCGATCGTCGACCGCGACAGCCTGTTCGAGGTGAAGCCGCGCTTTGGCCGCTCGCTGGTCACCGGCCTCGCCCGGCTCGATGGCCACAGCGTCGGCATCATCGCCAATAATCCGCTCTACAAGGGCGGCGCGATCGATGTCGATGCCTGCCTCAAGGTGACCAGCTTTCTGGTGCTGTGCGATTCGTACAACGTGCCGATCGTCACCCTGGTCGATCAGCCGGGCTTTCTGATCGGCCTCGAGGGCGAGCAGCGCGGCGCGCCGGGCCGCATCATCAACTGGATGAACGCCTTGCAGCTCGTCACCATGCCGAAGATCTCGGTGATCCTGCGCAAGAGCTACGGGCAGGCCTATCTCAACATGGGCGGCGGGCGAAACTCCGACGAGGTCGCGTGCTGGCCCTCCGCGGATCTCGGCTTCATGGACCCGGTGGTGGCGATGAACGTCCTCTACGGGCTGAAGGAAGCCGACGATCCTGAACGCTACCACACGCTCCATGCCGAGCTGACCCGCGACACCTCGCCCTATGCGCTGGCCGAATTGTACGAGGCGCAGGCGGTGATCGACCCGCGCGAGACGCGCGCCTGGCTGATCGCGATGCTGGAGGTGCACCGGCTGCGCCGGACCGGCGGCGTCGGGCACCACAGGCTGGCCAACTGGCCGACCAGCTATTGATCGACTGCCAGCTATTGATCGACTGAATGAGGGGCAGATGGCCGAAATACGGGTGCGCAGCGAGATCGCCGGCTCGGTGTGGAAAATCGAGGTGGCGGTTGGCGACGCCGTCGCCGAAGATGATTCGCTAGTGATCATCGAGTCGATGAAGATGGAGATCCCGCTATTGGCGCCGCAGGCCGGCATCGTCACGGAAATCCTCGTCATCGAGGGCGAGGCGATCGCCGAGGGCGATATCGCCGTGATCCTCGGATGAGCCTGCCGCCGCGGCGGGTGCTCGATGAACCGGCGGCCAAAGCGCTCGTCGCCGGGGCCGGGATCGCGGTGCCGCGATCGCTCGTCGTCGGCCCGGCGGAGACGGTGGCGCCGCACCTCGCGAGGCTGACCCCGCCTTTCGCGCTGAAGGCCATCGCACCCGGAATTTCGCACAAGAGCGACGCCGGCGGCGTGGCGCTCGGCCTCGCCGATGGCGGCGCCATCGAGGCGGCGCGCACCGCGATGCTGCGCCGGCCGGCGCTGGCCGCCGCCACCGGGTTTCTGATCGAGGAAATGGCGCCGCCCGGTCACGAGCTGGTGATCGGGGCGCGCCGGGAAGCGGGCTTCGGTCCGGTCGTGATGCTCGGGCTCGGCGGCATCTTTGTCGAAATGCTCGGCGATGTCAGCTTCCGCCTCGCCCCGTTAGGCGAAGACGATATCCGCGCGATGCTCGACGAATTGCGCGCCGCGCCGGTGCTGCGCGGGGCGCGCGGCGGCATCCTCGCCGACGCGGCGGCGATCGTCGACGCGGTCCTGCGGCTTGCCGGCCCGCAGGGGCTCGTCATGACGATGCCGCAGATCGCCGAACTCGACATCAACCCGCTGATCGTCGCGGCGCACGGCGCGGTCGCGGTCGATGCGCGGGTGGTGCTCGCCGAAGCCGGCCCCGGCCACCCGCCTCATCCTCCCACGCCTGCGGCGTGGGCCCCTCCCTCTCCTCCCTTTCAGGGCGGAGAGGGAAAATTACATCCCGCTCCAGTTCAACCCTCTCCCCCCAATGGGGGGAGAGGGCAGGATGAGGGGGGCAAGGCGGCGGATTTGCTCGCTGCCTTCGCGCCGCTGTTCACGCCGCGCAACGTCGCGGTGCTCGGCGCCTCGACGAGCGGCGGCGGGCCGGCCAGCAACCTCATTCGCCAGCTGCGCGAGATCGGCTTTGCCGGGCCGATCTATCCGGTGCATCCGAATGCTTCGGAAATCGACGGGCTGCCCGCCTATGCTTCGCTGGCGGCGCTGCCCGAGCCGGTCGATTACGCATTTGTCGCGATCGCCGCGCCGCACATTCCGGCGGCGCTGGCGGCCGGCGCCGGGCGTGTGCGGTTCGCGCAGGTGATGTCGAGCGGGTTTGCCGAAAGCGCCGACGGGCGCGGCCCCGAAGCCGCGCGGGCGGAAGCGGCGCTGGCCGAAGCGGCGCGGGCGGCGGGAATCCGGCTGATCGGCCCCAACTGTCTGGGCACCTATTCGCCGCGCGGCCATCTGACCTTTCTTGACGGCCTGTCGGGACGGCTGGGTCCGGTCGGGCTGCTCGGACAAAGCGGCGGGCTCGTCATGGATGCGCTGCGCCGCGGCGAGCGCCGCGGCCTCGCCTTCAGCGGCGCGGTGACGCTGGGCAATTGCGCCGATCTCGGCCCCGCCGATCTGCTCGAGTTCTTTCTTGCCGACGCGGCGACACGGGTGGTCGGCCTCTATCTCGAAAATTCGCGCGACGCCCGGCGCCTGTTCGAGCTGCTCAGCGGCGCCGGGACCGAGAAACCGGTCGTGCTATTGCGCGGCGGCCGCACCGGCGCGGGCCAGCGCGCCGCCTTGTCGCATACCGGCGCGCTGGCCAGCGACGACCGCATCTGGAGCGGCCTCGCCCGCCAGGTCGGCGTCGCGCTGGTCGATACGCTCGACGGGTTCGTCGACGCGCTGCTGGCCTTGCAGCTGCTGATGCCGCGCGCGCAGCCGAGCGAGCGGGTGGTACTGTTCGGCAATGGCGGCGGCACCAGCGTCTTGGCCGCCGACGCCTTCGCCCGCGAGGGCTTTGCGGTGGCGCCGTTCGGCGCCGCGCCCGATGCGGCGCTGCGCGCGCTCGATTTGCCGGCCGGGTCGAGCATTGCCAACCCGATCGACGTGCCGGCCAACATCCTGCGCCGCGACGGTGGCGCGGTCGCCGCGAGAATCCTCGATGCGGTCTGCGCGCAGGGCGACGCCGACGCGATCGTCATGCACATCAACATGCCGGTCGTGCTTGCCTATCGCGATGCCGACCTGCTCGGCAACCTGCTGAGCGCCGCCCTGGCGCTGCGCGAGCGGCATCGGAAGGGCCCGCATTTCCTGCTGGTGCTGCGCTCGGATGGCGAGCCGGCGATTGAGGCGCGCAAGCAGGCCTACCGCGAGCGCGCCGTGCTGTCCGGCATCCCGGTCTATGACGAGCTCGACGACGCGGCCCGCGCGCTGGCCGCGCTGCGCACCGTCGAGCGCCGCCGGGCGGCCGGCGGCGGTGCGGTTGGCGGCGGTGCGGCCGGTGGCGGTGCGGCCGGTGGCGGTGCGGCCGGCGGCGAGGGCTCAACCGCCGCATTCAGCAGCAGCAGCCGCCTGCAGGCATCGTAGACCGGTCCCGGCATCAATTCGCGCAGGCAGGCGAGGGAGCGCGGGCAATCCTCGGCGCTCGAAAGGTAGCACGGCGAGCAGACGACTTCGCGGACGACGGCGATCGCATTGGGGCCGACCGGACCCCATTCGCGCACATCGACCGTGCCGGCGTGGACGCCGACCGTCGGCACCCCGAGCGCCGCGGCGAGGTGCTTTGGCCCGCTGTCATTGCCGAGGAACAGCGCTGCCGTCTCAAGCAATCCCGGCAGCTCGGCGAGCGACAGCTGGCCGACCAGCGAGGTCGCCCGGTCGCGATGGCGCAGGCGGGTGAGAATTGCGGCGACGACGTCGGCATCATCCTCGCCACCGATCAGCACGATCCGCGCGCCCTCGTTCGTCGCGAGACGGTCGATGACCGCGGCGAAATACTCGACCGGCCATTGCTTCATGGCATTGCCGGCGCCGGGGTGGACGCACACCAGCGGTCCGGACGCCGACCCGCCGGCCTCCGGCAGCGGCGCTGGGAGCGGCGCTGGGAGCGGCACCGCCGCGGGACGGACCGCGATCAGGCCGCGATCACCCTCGCACGCCGCGGCAATCGCATCCGCCAGGTTCACCAGATCGTCGCCGTTATGTTGGCGCTTGCGGACATAGATCTGGTCGCCGGTCCATTCCAGCGCGATGTCGAGCCACGGGAACTGCGAGCGGAAGTCGAACCCGGCAAGATGGCGCGCGCCGGTGTGCCGCAATACCGGGCGGGTCTCGGTGTGCTTGCGTAGATCGACCGCCAGATCGAACCGCTCGGGCGCCAGGCGCCGGCGCAGCGCCTGCCAATCCTCGTCCGACCGCTCGACCTCCCCCTCGGACGAACGCGGGTGGAAGAAATCGAACTCGATCGTCTCGTCGACGCTCGGCTCAAGCGACCACACCGGCCGCGACACGCGCGAGGTCAGCACCGCAATATGGGCCCGCGGAAAGTGCTGCTTTAGGCGGCGGAGCGCCGGAAATGCGATGATGCAATCGCCGATATGGTCGAGCTTGAGAACCAGGATCCGGCGGATGTCATCGCGCAACATCGCCGGCCGGCCGGTTAGCAACGCCCGGGTCGGCTCGTAGTCGATCGCCAGATCGTCCAGCGTTTTCGACAGATGCGGGCTGAAATAAGGATCGCCCGCCAGAAACAGCTCGCGCCATTTGCCGTCGAACGTGGCGGCGTCGTAATCGTCGGCGAGCGCGCCCCGGCTGACCGCCTCGTGATGGATCAGGCGGGCCTCGGGGGTATAGACATTGATCAGGCCGTGCCGCCACGCCCGCAGACAGAAATCGAGGTCGTTGTTGACGATCGCCTGCGCCTCGTCGAACCCGCCAAGCGCATCGAACGTCGCGCGCCGCGTCATCAGGCAGGCCCCGGTGACGGCGATAACGTTGCGCTGGGTCAGCGCGAGCCCGAAATAGCCGGGATCGTCGGCCGCCTTGTAGCGGAAGGCATGGCGCCCCTGGCCGGGCGCCGCGAGGAACATGCCGGCATGCTGGACCCGCCCGTCGGGGTAGAGGAGGCGCGGTCCGACGACTCCGACTTCCGGCCGCTGCGCCTCGCGCAACAGCACGTCGAGCCAGTCGGGGTCGGTGATCTCGACATCGTCGTTGAGGAACAGCAGATACCGGCCGCGCGCCTCGGCCACCGCGATGTTGTTGAAACGCGACCAGTTGAACGGCGCCGTCGTGGAAATCACCCGGTCGGCGTTGCGGCCCAGCCAGTCGCGCCACTTGGCGTCGTCGGGCGGGATGTTCTCGATGCAGATGATCTCGTAATCGCGGTAGGCGGTCAGCCGGCGCAGCGTCGCGATGCAGCGCTCGATCAGGCCGCGCGCCGCGCAGGTCGGGATGATGATCGAGACCAGCCCCGGTTCGCTCAGCGCGCGCTTCACTCGATAGCAGCCGGGCACCGCGCCCGTCAGGATCTCGCCGGCGACCCCGCGGCGGGCCAGCGCCCGCGCCAGCGCCCGTTTCGTTTGCAACGGACCGTCGATCGCGCCGTCGGCGCGCTCGCACAGCACCGCCGAGATGTGGCGAACCGCCTTAGCGGTCTCAGTGCAGCGCAGCAGCAGGTCGTATTCGCCGTGGCCGAGCAGCACGCCCGGGTCCGCGATCGACGCCAGCAGGTCGGCCCGGGCGCACCACAGTCGCCCGACGTAATTGCCGGAGAGCATCAGGTCGGGCGACCATTGCGGCTTGAAAAACGCCTCGACGGTGCCGGTTGCCGGATTGCGGCACCGCTCGTCGCTGTAGAGAAAATCCGCATCGGGATTGAGCGCGACCGCGATCGCCATTTCGAGAAAGGCATCGACCCCCAGTTCGTCGCCCGGCGCGAGCACCGCAAACAGCGTGTCGGCAGCAGCGTTCGCGAGGACGGCGCTCGGGTCGGCGACCACCTCGATCCGCTCGTCGCTCGCCGCCGTCCCGCCAAGCAGGCGCTCGCGCAGCCGCGCCGGCCTGCCGCCCGCTCCCTGCGGCACGATGAAGAGCCGCCAGTTCGGATAGATCTGGCCCAGCAGCGAGGCGATCGTGGCGATGGCTCGGTCCGGCGCCGCCTCGCCCTTGACCGGCAGGATCGCGGCGAAATTCGGCTGGCGGCCACCCTGTTTCAGAATCCGGCGGTCGAGGTCGATTTCGGCCGGCGTCATCCGGCGGCGCAGCGACCAGGGGCCCGGCGCGTCGGACAGCTCGTCGACATCGATGTCGAACTCGATGAAGATCGATCCGCCGGTCTTGTCGCGCAGGGTCACCGATACGATGTGGCGGCCGGTCGTCAGCATGCGGTGCGGGACCACCGCGGTGAACCCGCTGGCGAGCGAATCCGCCCAATCCGGATGGGTGGCCCGGATGTCGAGCCGCCGCAGGCCGTAATCGGCATGAGCGGCCAGCTTGCCGTCGATCGCGATGGCGATCTCCGCCACCCCGGCCTTGGCGAGCGCCCAGCCGGCGATCTGCAGATTGCCGCGGACCGGCGTCTCGCCGGCATCGATCTCCGGGCTGTCGATGTGCAGCAGCCGATCGGGATCGCCGTCAACCGCGATGCCGCGCGCGAACCCCGGGGGAATGGCGGCGACCGGCAGCCGCACGTCGCGGATCTGCCCGTCCGCCTGCCGCAGGTGCACGCTTACGACGTGCTGCCCACGCAGCGACTGGCCGGTCTCCGCGTAAAACGCAAAGCCCGGCTGGCGGGCATGCGGCAGGGCGGGGAACAGATTGCCGATCTCGGGGCGATCGAGGTCGATCTCGGCGCGGCCGATTTCCGAGCCGTCGAGCAGGACGCGGACCTCTTCAGTCGGCGTCGCGCCGACCGCCCAGCCCATCAGCGTCAGCAGCCCGGCGGGCGTCAGGGCGATTTCGTCGCAGTGGTAATGGAAGCCGGGATCGGGGATCGCCCGGCCGGTTCCGCCGCGCTCGGGAATTGTCACCGGCGCCGCCGCTTCCTGTGCAACACCGGCGCGCGCCGATGCCCTGATCGTGAGCGTCTTCCCACCCGGACCGTACCGGCTGACATCGCTGACCAGCCGGAAGCCGGCGAACCGCGCATTCGGATAATCCGGGCAGATCTTCTCGATGTCGGGACGGACCCGGCCGAACTCGACCCGGCCGATCGCCACACCGTCGAGCAGCGCGTCGACCGCCTCGATCTGCACCCGGCAGACGAGCCAGCCCTCGACGCGCAGGATGCCGCCCGGGTCGACCGCGGCCCTGTCGATGACGAGCCGCATCGCCGGGCCATCAGGGCGCTCGCCGGCGGCTGGCGCCGCCAGTTGTTGCGGCGGGATCTCGACGCGCAGCGGGCGCTGGCCGGCCTCACCGTCGGCGGTTCGCACGCTGAGCACCGGCTCGATCGTCCCGCCCGTGCCGCGCGGCAGCTCGCAGCCGAGGATGAAGCCGCTGCGCGGGGCGGCCGCGTCGTCGGGATAGAGGGCGGCGACATCGGGGCGCGCCAGCCCGTAGGCGGCGCTGGCGCGGACCGCGGCCCCCAGCGATGCGGTGATCTCGACGATCGGCGCCGCCGCCAAGGCCCAGCCGCTGACCGACAGCCGCGACCGGCCGCCCGGTCCGCCGGCAACGCCAAGCGCCTCGATCGCGACCAGCACCGGCGCCCGCGCCGCCGGACCCGCCGCCTGCGGCCGGGGCGCCTGCGGCAGGTCGCGATCACCTCGGTCACGATCCCCTCGGTCGCGATCCCCTTGGTCGCGATCCCCTGGGTCACGATCCCCTCGGTCGCGATCCCCTGGGTCGCGTCGCGTCTTGAGGCCCTGCGCTCGGCCGACGCGGATATAATGCAACAGCGGGTTGTCCGGCCGCTCCCCGTTCGAGCGGCACTGCTCCAGATAAAACCCGCTGTCGAAATCGGGATGCGGGTTGCGGGCTTGGTGCGCGCCTTCCTCGAGAAAATGGACCAGCGGATCGATGTTGCGCTGCGCCACGTCCGGGTAGCTCAACAGATAGTAGGCGGCGTCAAACAGCCCGGATTTCCTGACCTCTTCGTAATCGCTGAACAGCGCTTCCATCAGCCTGCCTGTGCGGTCAACCGGGCAACGCGAAGAACCCCGAGCGATCGTGATCCTGGGGCGCGGGAATGTCGCGGGTAAGGGCGCCCTTCCTTACCCGGGCACGGCTGGAGTTTCAAGGAAGGGCGCGGCCGATCCCGCGACCCAGGTGGCGAGCACCCGCACCCTTTCGGGGTCGAGCGCCACGATGTCGGCGCGGCAGCCGGGCGCCAGATGGCCGAGCCGCCGTTCCAGGCCGAGAAAGGCCGCCGGCGCCGCCGACGCAAGCCGCAGCGCATTGGGCAGCGCCATGTCGAGCAACCTCACGCAATTGCGCACGGCGCTCGCCATGTCGAGAACGGAGCCCGCCAGCGTGCCGTCCGCGGTCCTGCAAGATGTGTCCTGCACGCGGACCTCGCGGCCGCCGAGGCGGAAGCTCGGACGGACGCCGCCGACCGGCGGCATCGCGTCGCTGACCAGCATCGCTCGGCCGGCACCGCGCAGCGCCAGGCGCAGCATCGCCGGGGCGACATGCACGTTATCAACGATCAGCCCATAAAAAGCCCGCCGCTCTTCGAGCGCCGCCGCGATCGGCCCGGGATCGCGCGCCGCCATCGGGCGCATCGCATTGAACAGATGGGTAAAACCGGTCAGCCCGTCGGCGATTGCGGCGCGGGTCTCCTCATAGCTCGCCATCGAATGGCCGAGCGCAACGCGCACCCCGGCCGCCGCCAGGCCGGCGACAAAGCCGGGTGGTACGCATTCGGGGGCCAGCGTCACCAAAGTGACGCCGCCATGAGGCGCCGTCAGCAGATCGAAATCGCCGTCTCCCGGCGGGCGTATCATCGCCTTGTCGTGCACCCCGGCGCGCTGGCGCGACAGAAACGGCCCCTCGAAATGAATGCCGAGGACCTCGGGCATCAGCCCGGCAGCCGCCGCCACCGCTGCGCCGGCCGCGCGCATCTTCTCGGGGCTGTCGCTGATCAGGGTCGGCAGCAGGCCGGTGGTGCCGCAGCGCCGATGCGCGGCGACGATCGCGGCGATGCCGGCCAGGCTCGGCGAATCGTTGAACAAGACGTCGCCGCCGCCATTGACCTGCACGTCGATAAAGCCGGGCGCGAGCCAGCTTCCCGCCGGCATGTCGCGCACCGGCAGCGCCGCCGGCAAGGCGCGGCGCGGCAGCAGGTCGAGGATGTCGGCGCCCTCGATGACGACCGCGCAGCTGCGCTGCAGGGTCGTCCCGTCAAACACCGTGTCGGCCGCGACCGCGTGCCGCCGCGCCGGACTCGGCAGGGTCATCGCACCGGGTAATGCGTCGTCAGCTGCTGGCCGGCGACGGCGACCGGATCGGCGTCGATCAGGATGAAGGCAAAGACGCACGGCACCGAGCCGTTATTGACCCAGGCATGCATCGTGCCGCGCTGTACGACGATGTCGCCCTGTTTCATGTGCACGGTCTTGCCGTCATCGAGTTCGAGATCGCATTCGCCCGACAGCAGGATCGCGTAATCGACGGTCTCGGTGCGGTGCATGAATTTGGGCGCGCCGGGGGCGAATTCGGTGATCCGGACGACGCTGCCCTGGCCGCTGCCGACGTAATTGTGGCGGACGACGAAACCGTTGCGCTGCGCCGCCGCGGCCGATTCGGAATTGTCGACCGGCATCTTGTCGGTCGACCAGATCTCGCAGCGCGAGATGTAGGGGCGGTTGGCCGCGCTGGTGCCGGCCATGCGCTCGTCGCTCGCGACGATCGCCTTGCCGTTGGCATCATGCCCGGTGACGATGCGGCGGACTTCCAGTGTCATCGTTTCCTCCGTTGCAGAGACATCGTGGTTGCGGCGCCGGCGGCGGCGCATCGACCGCTTACTCCGGTTCGGCTAGCCTGCAAACGATGAAAGCTGCGCGAGCTTATCAGCGACAAGGAAGGTGGCGGCGGCGTTCCGATCGGGGGTGGCTCGCCGGGCTTGCGGTCTACCGCCAGCCGCGCCTCCTCGCCGTTCTCATGATGGGGTTTTCGAGCGGGCTGCCGTTGGCGCTGACCTTCGGAACGTTGTCATACTGGCTCGCCGAGGATGGCGTGTCGCTGGCCGCGATCGGCCTGTTCGGGCTGGTTCGGACATCCTACAGCCTGAAATTTCTGTGGTCGCCGCTGATCGACCGGCTGCCGATCCCTGTGCTCACCGCATGGCTCGGACGGCGGCGCAGCTGGGCGCTGGCGATCCAGCTGCTGCTGGCCGCGGCGATCCTCGCGCTTGGCCAGACCGACCCGCGCGTTGATCCGGCCGCAACCGCGCTCGCCGCGGTCGTCGTCGCCTTCCTGTCGGCCAGCCAGGACATCGTCATCGACGCCTACCGCATCGAATTGCTGCGCCCGGAGGAACAGGGCGCCGGCGCCGCGGCGACGCAGTGGGGCTACCGCTTCGGCATGCTCGCCTCGGGGGCCGGCGCGCTCTATGCCGCGAGCTTCGGCGGCTGGCCTGTCGCCTATGCGGTGATGGCGGCGCTGATGGGGGTCGGCATGCTCACCGTGTGGCTGACCCCCGAGCCGGACGGCGCGCCGCCCCCCGAGCCGCTGCCCGGGGCGAGCGCGGCGGCGCGCGGCAAAGCCTGGCTGACCGGCGCGGTCGTCGCGCCGTTTCGCGATCTCTTCGAGCGCGTCGGCGCGGTGCAGCTCGTGGCGATCGCGATGTTCATCGTGCTCTACAAATTCGGCGACGCGCTGGCCGGCTCGATGGCCAACCCGCTTTACGTCTCGCTTGCTTTCACCAAGATCGAGGTCGCCACGATCTCGAAGGTCTACGGTGTCGTCGCGACCCTTGGCGGGGTGGCGCTCGGCGGTGTCCTGGTGGCGCGGATCGGCGTCTTCCGCGCCCTCCTGTTGAGTGGCGCGTTGCAGGCGCTGTCCAACCTGATGTACGCGGTGCAGGTCTGGGCCGGCCACGATGTCGGCGTCCTGACGCTGGCCATCAGCAGCGAGAACCTGACCGGCGGGATGGCCTCCGCTGCCTTTGTCGCCTACCTCTCGCTGTTGTGCAGCCGCGACTTCACGGCGACCCAATACGCGCTGTTGTCGTCGCTCGCGACGGTCGGGCTCAACGTGCTGGCGGCCTCGGGCGGGGCGCTCGCCGAGGCGCTCGGGTGGATCCCGTTCTTTGTGCTGAGCACGCTGGCCTGCCTGCCAAGCCTCGCGCTTCTCGTGTGGATCATGCGCCGGGCGCCGGCGGGGGCCGTGGTTCAGCCGTAGGAAAACAGCTCGCTGCGGTGGCGCTTGAGCCAGGCGCGCGGCGTCGCCGGGTCCGGCGTCAGGGTGCGCACGAGCCGCCAGAAGCGCGGCCCGTGGTTCATTTCGGCGAGGTGCGCCACCTCGTGCGCCACGACATAATCGACCACCGACTCGGGCGCCAGCACGAGGCGCCAGCTGAACGACAGCGCACCCGTCGCCGAACAACTGCCCCAGCGGCTGCGCGTGTCGCGCACCCCGACCCGCAAGACCGGCTTGCCGATCTCGGCCGCGAAAAGCCGGGCGCGGCGGGTCAGCTCCTGGCGGGCGAGGCGGATCAGGTGGTCGCGCACCCGGCGGGCAAGATGGGCGGGCTCGCCGCGCACCCGGATCTCGCCGGCCTCGACCGCGACCGGCGGGCCGTCCGGGTCGCTGGCGCGGCGGATGCGGTGCGGCACGCCGAACACCGGCACGATCGCGCCCTCGACAAACGGCACCGGCAGCGGCAAGGCCGCGAGGCGGGCGGCGATCCAGCCGCGCTGGGCGGCGAGAAAGCGCAGCCCGTGCTCGGCCGGGACGCCGTACGGCAGCACCAGCTCGACCGCGCGCGCCGCCGCATCGATGCGCAGCAACAGCCGGCGCGCCCGCGGATTGACGCGAATCGACAGCGGCGCGCCGAGGTCGAGCGCGCTCGCCCGGCGCTGCACATCCGCGGCGGAAGCGGCAGAGACCATGGCGACGCGGCGCGGGTTCATGGCAATATTCTCCGCGGCAAGACCGGCCGCTCGCAACAGCTTCCTGCCGCCATCGCGGTTTGACAAGCGGCGCCCGGGGGCGCCTTAGGGGAGCCCCATCACAGCGGGAAACCAGCGTGCCCGAGATCGTCTATCGCCCGGCCCTCCTCGAAGACTCGGCCGACATCCACGCGCTGCTCTTGCGGCTGGCACCGGAGATCCCGCTCCTCGTCGATACGCTCGAACGCGAGGAAGCGCTCTACGCGCTGGTCCGCAACTGCGCGCGCAGCGGGCAATCCTGGGTCGCCGTCGACGGCGAGGCGCATATCGTCGGATTTGTGCTGGCTGAGCCCAACCAGACCGCGCGCCACTATGCCGAGCACGAGATCATCGAATTGCATTATGCCGGCGTCGCACCGGATCACCGCGATCACGGCATCTTCACGGTTCTGATTGCCAAGCTCCTGGCGCGGATGGTGCCGGTGACGACGACCGTGCCGCCGCTCAACCGCTCGCAGACGGCGCGCCGCCTCGAACACCTCCATTTCCGCCGCACCGACGCGCCCGGCGGCGAGCCGCGCCTGCGCTGGGACCCGGGCGGCAGCTGAGGACTGGATCAGCGGGCGGCGCGGGCGTTCTCGAGGAAGGCGATCTCCTCGGCGCTCGAGGGGCGGCCGAGGATCGTGTTGCGGTGCGGAAAGCGGCCGAAGCGCTCGATGACCTCGACGTAGCGCACACCGTAACGGCCGAGGGCGCCGCGCTCCTCGCGATTTGGCAGTCTCGCGAACAATGCCACTGCGCGGCGCTGGTCGGCGAGGTCTTCGCTGTGATGGAACGGCATATACAAGAAGAGGCGCCAGGCCGGCAACACGGCCCCGTCGAAGCCCCGCGCCAGGGCGCGATCGGCGGCTTCTCGCGCCATCGCGTCGGTCGCATAGGCGCGCGGCGTATCGCGAAAGACGTTGCGCGGGATCTGGTCGAGCAGCAACAGGAGCGCGAGGGCGCTCTCGGGCGCCGCTTCCCACGCTGACAGCCTGCCGGAAGCGGCCGCCTCGTAATCGGCGAGGAAGAGATGGCGCAGCCGGCCGTCGTGCTCGGGCGTGCTCTTGAACCAGATCGGCCGGTGCTGCTCGCGCTGCGGGTCACCCGACGGGCCAAACCAGAAATCGATCAGGGCGGCGGCGCGCTCCGGCAAGGGTTGCCGGGTGCTCACGCCGCGGCCTGTGCGATCGTCGGAGCGTCGCCGGCCAGGGTCGTGCGGCGCACGTCGCGCACCTCGTTGCGGTCGAAACGGCGGGCACGGTGCATCGTTTGCCGGTTGTCCCACATCACCAGATCGCCGACCCGCCATTGGTGCGCGTAGACGAACTCGCGCTGCGTCGCATGCTCGACCAGATCGCGCAGGAACATGCGTGCTTCGGGGATCGTCCAGCCCAGGATCGCGCCGGCATGCGAGGCCAGAAACAGCGACTTGCGACCGCTCACCGGATGGGTGCGCACCAGGCGCTGCCGCACCGGCTTGAACGCCGCGATCTCCTCGGGGCTCAAATCGCTGAAGCCGATCGCCTCGCGCGAATAGATCAGCGAATGCTCGCACACCAGATCCTCGATCTCGGCCTTGGTGCGCGCGTCGAGCGCGTCATAGGCGGCGCGCATGTCGGCGAATTCGGTGTCGGCGCCCCAGGACGGGATGACCCGCCCCGACAGGAGCGAGTATTTCGCCGGGATCGGACGGAACGAGCTGTCGGAATGCCACAGCCGGTCGCCGAGCTTGAAGAACCACACCCGCTCCTCGGCCGACATGATGTTGCCGTCCTTGTCGAGGTTCGAGAAATCGGCGATGCCGGGTCCCAGCCGCTGTTCCTCGCGCCGGCGGATATGGCCGGGCGTCGCATAGTTCTCCAATTCGCCGAAATGCCGCGTGAAGGCGATCTGCTCCTCGTCGCTCAGCTTCTGATCGCGGAACACCAGCACGGCGTAACGGTCCATCCCGGCTTCGATCGCCGCCACCGCGGCCGGGTCGAGCGGCCGGCGGCAATCAACGCCGGCAACCTCGCCGGCAAAGACCGGTGTCAACGGGCGGATCGAAACGACGGTGTCGAGTTGCAAACTCATCAGACTCTCCCCTCGCCGAGCGGATGCTTGCGCAGAAAATCGAAATCGCAGCCCTGGTCGGCCTGCAATATCTCGCGGCGGTAGAGCCGGGCGTAGCCGCGCTCGGGCAGCGGCGGCGGCGGCGCCGGGCGGCGCGCCAATTCGTCGGGCGCCACCAAAAGATCGATGCGGCGCTCCTTGACCGAGAGGCGGATATGGTCGCCGTTCCTCACCTTGGCGAGCGGTCCGCCGGAGGCCGCGTCGGGCGTCACGTGCAGGACGATCGAGCCGTAGGCGGTGCCGCTCATCCGCGCGTCGGAGAT
>DATLRS010000165.1:0-3671 GCA_035534535.1 Allostellaceae bacterium
GCTCCTATGCGATCGGCAACGCCGATGTGGTCTTGCTGGCCGGCGCGCGCCTTAATTGGCTGTTGTCGCACGGCCGGGCGCCCTTGTGGAACGCGAACACCAAGTTCGTGCAGGTCGACATCTCGCCGACCGAGTTCGACAGCAACCGCGCCATCGCCGCGCCGGTCGCCGGCGACATCAAATCGGTGTTCGCGGCATTCAATGCCGCGCTGAAGCCCGGCCAGGTTAAGCGCCAAGTGGCCTGGACCGACGAGATCGAGAAGCGCAAAACGCAGAATATCGAGCGCATGGCGGCGCGCCTCAACGCCGATCCGAGCCCGATGAATTTTTCCTCCGCCCTGCGCGCCGTGCGCAATGCGCTGGCCACCCAGCCCGACGTCTACATCGTCAACGAAGGCGCCAATACGCTCGATTTCGGCCGCAACATCATCGACATGGATAAGCCCCGCCACCGCCTCGACAGCGGCACCTGGGGCGTCATGGGGATCGGCATGGGCTATGCCGTCGGCGCCGCCGCGGTGACCGGCAAGCCGGTCGTTGCGATCGAGGGCGACAGCGCCTTCGGCTTCAGCGGCATGGAATTGGAGACGATCTGCCGCTACGAACTGCCGGTGACGACGATCATCTTCAACAATAACGGCGTCTACCGCGGCGACCCGCAGGGCCGGCCCTATTCGCCGACCGGCCTCCTGCGCGACGCGCGCTACGAGAAAATCATCGAGGCGTTCGGCGGCAAGGGCTACCACGTCACCGATACGCCGAGCCTCACCAAGGCGCTGACCGAAGCGCTCGCCTCCGGCAAGCCGGCCCTCATCAACGCCGTCATCGATCCCACGGCCGGCACCGAAAGCGGCCACATCCAGAGCCTCAACCCGCGCAGCGCCGCCGCCCCCAAGACCTGAGCCGCGGGCGGCCAGGCAAGCCGCTCAGCAGCGCATGCGGCTCACCGCAGCGGCGCCAGGGCACGCTGTTCGATCGTAATGCGGCGGCGGATCAGCCCGAGATTGGCGAGCGAAAACACGACGGCGATCGCAACCGCACCGAAGGCCAGCGGCAACACCGCGATCTCGCCGGCGACGACGGCGTAATTGGGGTGCCTCAGCCAGCGATACGGGCCGGCCCGCACCAGAGGCGCGCCGGGCAGCACGATGATCCGGGTGGTCCAGCGCCGACCCAGTGCCGTCATCACCCAGAGACGGCAGATCTGCAACGCCGCGAATACCCCGAGGAGCGGCCAAACCGGCGTCCTGTCGGCCGGCACCAGCAGCATTAGGCTGCCGAGCCATGCCGCGTGCAACGCGACCAGCCAGGGATAGCCCGGCGCATCGGCCTCGATCGCACCGCAGGCGCGCAAGCGGCGCGTGTTGTACGACGCCAGGGCGAGTTCGATGACCCGTTGCAACGAGACTATGCCGAGCGTGTCGTAAAGGATGCTCATCGATTGTCGAGCACCGCGAAGCCGGCGGTGAAGCCGGGACCGAGCGCGGTCAACAGCGTCCGTTCCCAGCGCCGGCCCTCCCGGCCATCGGCAAGCAGACGGGCGAGCACGAACAGGACGCTCGCTGCCGACATGTTGCCGAAGTCGCGCAGCACGCCCCGCTCGTCCAGCAGAATTCCCGGCCTGAGGCCAAAGGCCTGCTCGCAGGCGTCGATCACTTTCGGACCGCCGGGATGACAGACGAAACGGTCGATATCACCGAGCGTGAGGCCGTGACTTTTGAGGAACTCGCGCGCGGCCTCGCCGAGCCTGCCGGCGATGAGCCGCGGAATGTCGCGCGAGAAGACCGGCTTCAGCCCGTCCTCGGCAACCTCCCAGCCCATGATGTCGAGCGTGTGCGGCCAGGTATGCTCACCAGCGGCGACGATCGCCGGCCCCGTGCCGCCGCACCGCAGCAGAGCCGCCGCCGCGCCGTCGCCAAACAACGCGGCCGCGACGATGTTGCTCTTCGCCCGGTCGTCGCGGCGAAAGGTCAGCGAGCACAATTCGACGACCAGAAAGAGCACGGCCTTGTCGGGCATCGCCGCCGCGAGCGTTGCGGCACGCGCGAGGCCGATCGCCCCGCCGGCGCAGCCAAGCCCGAAGATCGGCAGGCGTTGCACGGTCGGCGCCAGATGCATCCGCTCGATCAGCAGCGCATCGAGGCTCGGGGTGGCGATGCCGGTGGTCGAGACGACGACGATCGCGCCGATTTCCGAGGCTGCCATACCGGCGCGGTCGAGGGCGCGGCCGGCCGCGCGCTCGAGCAGGTCGAGCGCGGTCGCGAGATAGATCCGGTTGCGCTCCGGCCAGCCATGCGGCTCGGCGAACCAGTCGAGCGGCACCGCCGAATAGCGCCGCCGGATCCCGCTATTGGCGAAGACCGGCAGTAGCCTGTCCAGCCCCGCGGCGCCCGCGAACAGTCGCTGCGCCCGCTCGACGACCGCCTCCTGGTCGAGCGGATAGGCAGGAACGGCGGTGGCGAGGGCGGCCAGACGTGCGACAGGCATCAGCAACTCCAAATTCGGGGCCGGGCCGATGGCACCGCCATTTCGCTATTCACCGCTGTTTCGCTGTTCGACGACAATGTCGCCGGTCATGCCGAAGACGGCATGGAGGAAATGCGAGCACTCGATCGGAAACGTCCCCACGCGCAACGGCCGCAGATAGATGTCCTTCGAGGCACCCGGGGCGACCTCAATCGCGCCGGAGTTGCCGGCCTCGCGCGCAGCAGGGCCGTCGCGCCAGGCGACTGCCCGAAAGAACGCCGGCGCCGACAGGCTGTGGCCGCTGCCGCCGCGGTTCTCGAGATGCAACAGATAGGCATGGCCTGCCCGCAGCCTGATATGGCTCGGCGTGAATGCGTATTCCGTCAGGACGAGATCGATCGGCTCGGCTCGGTCCCAGCCCGTGTCGGCGAATTGAGCGCCCGCCGCCGATGGCTGCGTCGCGGTCTGCGGTAATCCGCACCCGGCAAGGAGCAAGGCCACGACAACAGAATGCGCGATGTGTCCCGGCAGTCTCATTCTTATGCCTTCCTCGTCGAGCCGCGCCAAAAACGCAACCGTAGCGTTTCAATATATCGGGCCATTGCGATGGTGCAACCATCGATTCTGCCAGCCGTCATTCTGCCGTTTTCGCGCGCTCCGACAGCTCGCCCCAATCCGTCGCTCGGGCAATGCGCAGGGCGATGACCGGCAGCCCGGCGAGATCCATCGTGCGGTATTGCGGATAGCGCGCGATCAAGAGCGCCTGGGCATGGTCGTGCTCGGGTCCGTCGGCGAGGATCTCGGCGGACCCGCGCAGCATGACCCAGCCGAGCCGCGACCAGTCTTCGTCCCAATGGTCGGCGACGAAGGCGACCTGCGGGTTTTCGAGGATGTTGCGGACCCGCTTCAGCGGGATGTCCTTGCGCTTCGGCTTTTCGTCGATCGTGATGTAGAGCGAGCGATCATCGACGACGTAGCAGACCGGGACCACATGCGGCGCGCCGTTGGCGTCGGCGGTCGCGAGATGGCCGACCCGGCTGTGGTCGAGAAAGCGGCGCTGGCGGTCGCTGAGCATGGCGCGATGGTGCGGCATCGCGCGCCGATTGCCTATCGCTTTGCTCGGGTCGTACGATGCCGGCCGCCCTTGCGGAGACGCCCCATGAGTGAAGCATCGACGCTCGCCCTCAGCCCGGAAACCGTGCTGG
>DATLRS010000166.1:0-2421 GCA_035534535.1 Allostellaceae bacterium
CCGAGGCATCCTCGATTGCGAGGCGCGTCTCGTTGGTGAACTTGCAGAAATTGACCTTGTGCTGGTGCGACGCCTTGGCCAAGGCGCCGATATTGGCGCCGGCGCAGAACACGCCCGGCTTGCCCGAAGCGATCACCACGGCGTGCACCTCGGGGTGCTCGAAGCGCAGCCGCGTCACCGCGTCGGCCAACTCGACATCGACCCCGAGATCGTAGGAATTGAGCTTCAGCTCGGTGCCGGCAAACAGCCCACCCGCCGGATCGACGTCGAGCGTCAGGGTCGCAACGGCGCCCGCGCAGGTCAGCCGCCAATGGCGGTAGCGGTCGGGGGCGGTGGCAAAATCGATCTGCATCGGACCCGGCGCGTCGTTGGTCGGCAGACGTCTTATACGCCGATCCTTGCGGTTCGGCAGCCACCCGTATGTCGCCGCCCGCCGTTCGCCCGGTACCCTGCGAGCGCAGCCGCTTTTCACATAGGTGGTTCCACTTTCCCTCATTAACCATGAAAATGCTGGAATTTACGGGCAACCTATAATTTGATGCAAATGATCATCAATTTGGATCGTTTCTAACGAACCTACCTTGGGTCGATTCAGCGAAACAGACCGCCCAATCGCAACCTCCGCGTGTGTGTCAGTGGACCCAGGGACGAGATCTTGCCGGCGGCCGCACGCGCAAGGCTCGGCACTAACCGATGCGCTGGCAAATCGGTGCGCATCGGCGCGGCTTTTCGACGACATAGGGTGGATAGGCAGTAATGACCTTCTCTGACTCTGAATTACGCGGCGAAATACCATATCTGCGGCGTTACGCCAGATCACTGGTCCATAATTCCACAGATGCTGACGATCTCGTGCAGGATTGCCTGCTCCGGGCAATCGATAAGAAACATCTTTGGTGTGACGGCACGAATTTGCGCGCGTGGCTAACCACCATCCTGCGCAATCTTTACGTGAACGGTGTGAGGAGGAGTATCAACCAGAAGCATATCGGGCTGCCGCTGACCGATGAGCTGATGCGAACATCCCAGATTCATTGCGACCCCCTCGCGATGCTGTTCGTGGAAGATGTCGCCCGGTCACTGGCTCTGTTGCCACAAGAACAGCGTCGCGCTGTCATTCAAGCGATGAATTATAGCTATGATGAAATTGCCGCCAACGAGAATGTCCCGGTAGGCACCATCCGCTCGCGGCTATCCCGCGGCAGAGCGGCCTTGCGGCTGCTGTCGGAAAAATGATCGCCGGGTGCCGCCAACGCTCGGAACCAGCCCTCGATCATTACCGGCCGGGGCGAAACCAGCCCAGCCGTTTGTCTGGCGCCGCCGCCCCGACCGCCGATCGACCGGAACGCCGCCAAGCTTTGCACAAGATCCCGCCCGCTCCTAAACTCGCTATCCCATAACCCGCCGCCTGTTCCCCGCCATGCCCCAGCCCGCCATCCCGCGCATCGCCGTTCTCGGCTTCTCGATCGAGTGCAACAAGTTCGCGCCGCCGGCGACCAAGGCGCATTTCCTCGCCCGCACCTGGCTCGAGGGCGACGAAATCCTCACCGAGGCGCGCGCTCCGACCCCGACGATGCTGCCCGAGACCCCCGGCTTTGTCGCGGCAATGGACGAAGCGGGGCCATGGCAGCCGCTCGGCATCGCCTTGGCGATGAGCGAGCCCAACGGGCCGGTCGAGCACGCGTTCTTTCTGGAGCTGCTGGCGACCGTCTCCCGCCGGCTCCGGGCGGCATCGCCGGTTGACGGCGTCTATATCTGCGCCCACGGCGCGGCCTTGACGACCGAGGAGGACGACCCCGAGGGCGTCCTGTTCGAGACGGTGCGGCAGATCGTCGGGCCGGACGTGCCGGTCGTCGCCACCTTCGACCTGCACGCCAACGTCTCCGACCGCATGGTCGATCCGATCGACGCCTTTATCGGCTACCGCACCAACCCGCATCTCGACATGCGCGAACGCGGCGCCGAGGCGGCAGCCGCGATGCGCGAATTGCTCGCCGGCACAAAGACCGCGCGGGTGCGGCTGCGCCTGCCGATCGTGCCGCCGACCGTGACGCTGTTAACCGCTGCCGGCCCCTATGCCGAGATGATCCAGCTCGGCCAGCGCCGCCAGGAAGAGCTGCGCCCGGCGATCGTCAACGTCTCGGTGATGGGCGGCTTCGCCTATAGCGACACCGCCAAGAACGGCCTCAGCGTCATCGTCACGGCGCGCGGCGACAAGGCGGCCGCCGGCGCGCTCGCCCGTGAGATCGCGCAATATGGCTGGGACAACCGCGCCCGCTTCCATGCCCGGCTCACCTCGCTCGAGGAGGCGGTCGCCAAGGCGCTGGCGGTGGCGCGCGACCCGGCCTTGCCGGCGCTCTGCTTTGCCGATGTCGCCGACAATCCGGGCGGCGGCGGGCGCGGCAACACGATGGATCTGTT
>DATLRS010000167.1:0-3963 GCA_035534535.1 Allostellaceae bacterium
ACCGTTTCGCGCGGGTATGCGGTGCGCTCGGCGGCCCAATCCGAGAATGTCGAGCGGAAACCGTGCGCCGTCAGATCGGTGCGCTTCATGCGGCGCAACAGCATCAACATGACCATGTTGGACATCGGCAATGCCCGCCGCGGGCCGGGAAACACCGGCGCGGCCGGGTCCGGCTCGCCGTCGCGCGTCGGCGCCAACCGCCGCACCTTGTCGAGTACCGCGAGCGCCGCATCGCTGAGCGGTACGCGATGCTCGCGGCCCGCCTTCATACGCCCGGCCGGAACCACCCAAACCTTCGCGTCGAGATCAACCTCGCCCCACCGTGCGCCCAATACCTCGCCGGTGCGCGCCGCCGTCAGGATCGCGAATTCGAGCGCGCGCGCCGCCATGCCCTCCCGGCCCCGCAGAGCGGCCAGGAATAGGGGAACATCATCGAACGGGAATGGTGCGCCACCTTCCGCACCTTGCCGCGCGCCGGCAGGATATGCGCGAGGTTGCCCTTCCATTGCGCCGGGTTCGGCCCTTCGCGGTAGCCGCGCACCGTCGCGGCGTCGAGCACCGCCTCGATCCGGCCGCGCACCCGGCTCGCGGTTTCCGGCTTCTCGGCCCAGATCGGATCGAGCACTTGCACGACAAGCCCGGCATCGATCGCCGCGACGGCCAATTCCCCCAATGTTGGGTAGGCATAGGTGGCGAGCGTATTGCGCCATTGCTGCCGATGCTTGGCGTTGCGCCAGCCGGCTTCATTGCGGCCGATGAATTCCTCGGCGACTTCGCGGAACGTCCGGCCCTTGGCGGCGGAAAGCCGCTGCGCTTGCCGCTGGGCCGCCTTGGCGTCGAGCGGGTCAATCCCCGTCGCGGCGCTGGTTGCGGTGCGCTGTAGCCTTCGCGCGGGCTTCCGCGAGCGAAATATCGGGGAAGGGTCCAAGCCCCATGTCGCGGCGCTTGCCGTCAAGCTGGAAGCGGAACACCCAAGCTTTGGAGCCGGTGGGGGAAACCCGCAGGTAAAGCCCGCCGCCGTCATGCAGCTCGGCCGGCCCCTTCGCCTTCGTTACCTCAACCGCCGAGAGCTTGCCCGCGTGCGCCATCGCCGATCCCCGTTTCCGGTGCCGGGGGGAGGTGGGGGAACCGTTCCCCCATTCCCCACTTCGTTCCCCCATTCGCAGCGAGATAGTAACATACGACGGGAGACAAGGGGAAACACCGAATGTGCGGAAAATATGGGGTTTTTAGGGTATGCGAGACAGCCTGAGACGGCCAGAAATGGGAGAATGGCGGAGGGAGCGGGATTCGAACCCGCGATGGAGTTGCCCCCATACACGCTCTCCAGGCGTGCGCCTTCAACCGCTCGGCCACCCCTCCGCATTGCCGCGGCAGCAACAACAGATAGCGAAGCGTCGGCCGCGGTGCAACGCAGCCGGTCCGCCAGCACCGCGGGGGCACCAGATGGCGCCCGGGTGGCGGTGCGCGTCGCGCGGCTGGCGTCGATTGCGGCCTCGGCCTAAACTCAGGCGCGATAAACCATTGGGCCGGCGGGATGGTCGCGCGCGTTCGCACGGTGGCGTTCCACGGCGTCGAGGTCATCGACGTCGAAACCCAGGTGACGATCGCCTCGGGGCTGCCGGCCTTCAACGTCGTCGGCCTGCCCGACAAGGCGGTCGCCGAATCGCGCGAGCGGGTGCGTGCCGCCTTGGTCGCGCTGGGTCTCTCATTGCCGCCGCGCCGCATCACGGTCAACCTGGCGCCGGCCGACGTGTTGAAGGAGGGCAGCCATTTCGACCTGCCGATCGCGCTGGGCCTGCTCGCCGAGATGGAGGTGCTGCCGCAGGACGAGCTGGCCGGCTATACCGCGCTCGGCGAGGTGGCGCTCGACGGCTCGCTGACCGGCGTACCCGGCGTCTTGCTGGCGGCGCTCGCCGCGGCGGCGCGCGACAGCGGCATCATCTGTCCCGCCGATTGCGGCGGCGAAGCAGCCTGGGCCGGCGACGTTGAGATCATCGCGGCGCCGAACCTCCTCGCCATCGTCAATCATTTCAAAGGCACCCAGCTGTTGCCGCCGCCCGAGGCGAAGCTCGCGGCCTCGCGCGCTGCCGGGCTCGATCTGAAGGACGTCAAGGGCCAGGAGAGCGCCAAGCGGGCTCTCGAAATCGCCGCGTCCGGCGGCCACAACCTGTTGATGGTCGGACCGCCCGGCTCCGGCAAGTCGATGCTGGCGGCGCGGCTCCCCGGCATCCTGCCGCCGCTCGAACCGGCCGAAGCGCTGGAGCTCGGCATGATCCAGTCGGTTGCCGGCGGCTTGCGCGGCGGCGGCTTGTTGCGCGAGCGGCCGTTCCGCGACCCGCACCATTCGGCCTCCCTGCCAGCGCTGGTCGGCGGCGGGCTGCGCACCCGGCCCGGCGAGATCAGCCTGGCGCATCACGGCGTCTTGTTCCTCGACGAATTGCCCGAGTTCAATCGCGCCGCGCTGGAGGCGCTGCGCCAGCCGCTCGAAACCGGGCGGATCAGCATCGCGCGCGCCAACAGCCATGTCACCTACCCGGCGCGCGTCCAGCTCGTCGCCGCGATGAACCCATGCCGCTGCGGCTATCTGGCGGAGCCGGGGCGCGCCTGCGGTCGCGCGCCGCGCTGCGCCCAGGATTACCAGTCGCGGATCTCGGGGCCGCTGCTCGACCGCATCGACCTCTATATCGACGTACCGGCGGTGTCGCCGGCCGACCTCGCGCTGCCGCCGCCGGCCGAAGCGAGCGCCGAGATCGCGCGCCGCGTCGCCGCGGCCCGCGCCCGGCAGCGGGACCGCTATGCCGGGCAGCCCGCCGACCACCCTATTCGCACCAACGCCGAAGCAGACGGCGCCCTGCTCGACGAGATCGCCACCCCGGAACCCGCCGGCCGCGCGTTATTGCAGCGCGCCGCCGAGCGGCTGCGCCTGTCGGCGCGGGGCTATCACCGGGTGTTGCGGGTCGCCCGCACGCTGGCCGATCTCGACGGCGCCGCCGGGGTCGCGCGCCAGCACGTCGCCGAGGCGCTGTCCTACCGCATGCCGACCAATGTGCCGGAAGCGGCGCCGGGCCGGTGAGGCGGTGCGCGGGTCCTAGACGCGCGACCAGTCGAAATCGGCGCCCGGGTCGGCGAGCAGCGGCGGGCCGCAGATCGCCGCGACATAGGCGTGCGGCACGCCTGAGCGCTCGACCCGATAGCGTGATGCCAGGATCGCCGCCAATCCCGGCGCGGCCGCCGCCAGATGGCGCTCGATCAGCGTCGCGACGGCGCGCGAGAACGGTCCGGTCTGCCGCTCGATATAGACGATCCGCGCCGCGCCCGGCCGCTCGGGTTCGTGCGCCAGGCGCGCGGCGAGCCAGGCATCGACGATCTCGATACCGTCGAGCGGATCGCCGGCGCGCGGGTCGCGGCCGTAGAGCCCGTCGAAGAGGTGGAGTTCGTCCGGCTGGCGGCGCATCCCGGCAAGCGCGTCGAGCGCCGGCATGCCGCCGCCGGAATGCGCCGTCAGGATCAGCCGGTCGACGGCGAGGCCGCGGCCGCCCCTGAATTGCGCGACGGCATGATCGACCAGCCGGTCGAGCCCGCCGTCGAGCAAGGCTGGGAAATCGTACCAGCTATGCCGGATCCAGTTGCCGCGCGGCAGGATCGCCAGGGTCGGCCGGCTGCGGCCGGTCAGGTCGAGGCCGCTGCGCGGCACCTTCTCGGCCAGCGTCATCGCGCCCTCCTGCTGCGAGAAGCCGTGCAGGTGCACGACGACATCGATCGCCGCGGCGTCAGCCGGGATCGCGTTCCAGCGCAGGAACAGGTCGGGCTGGGTTCCGGCATGCGCCTTGAGAGCCGGCGTCTCGGCGAGCAAGGCCTCGCCCGGCGCCAGGCTCCCGCTGGCGGGCGCGATCATGCCGGGGCGAACAGATCCTCCTTGGCGGCGGCGCCCGGCCCCCTCGCCTGCTGCGGCAGGCCGGT
>DATLRS010000168.1:0-2727 GCA_035534535.1 Allostellaceae bacterium
CTGCACCGTGGCGTCGCCGCCGGCTATGTCGTCCTCAAGGATATCCGCGGCACGACGCAATACCTGGTGATCCCGACCGCGCGGGTCACCGGCATCGAAGACCCCAAGCTGCTGCGGCCCGGCATGCCGAACTATTTCGCCGCCGCCTGGCAGCAACGCGCCTTCAGCGAGCGCGCGGTGCCGCACAAGCTGCCGCGCGACGCCTGGAGCCTTGCGGTCAACTCGCCCTTCGCGCGCTCGCAGAACCAGCTGCACATCCATATCGACTGCCTGCGCCGCGATGTGCGGGCCGCCTTGCGGCGGCAGCAGCACGCGATCGGCGACACCTGGGCGCCGCTCGCCGCCACGCTCGCCGGCCACCGCTATTGGGCGATGCGCGTGCTCGGCGATGAGCTCGGCGGCGCCGATCCGTTCCACCTGCTCGCCGCGGGCAAGCCCGGCGCGCGGGCGGCGATGGGGCAGCAAACGCTGGTTATCGCCGGCGCCGAATTTGCCGGCGGCCGGCCCGGCTTCATCCTGCTCAACGACCAGGCCAACCTGGCGATCGGCGACCGCGCCAGCGGCGAAGAACTGCAGGACCATACCTGCGCCCTCGCGCGGGAATGAGCGGAGACCGCGCTAAGATCGAATCTCGATCACGTCCTGCGCGAAGATCATGTCTTCCTGGCCAATGAGGGCCGGGTCGCGCGGCGCTTCGAGGTAGCGAGCGAACAGCCAGACGCCGTCGGCCGGGTTCGACACAATCTCGGCGATGGCGCCGTCGGCCAGCGCGACGCGCGTGCCGGGCCGCAGCGCGCGGATGTTGATCGGTTCGCTCATCCGAACCGCTACTCCGCGGCGGCGCGGCTCGGGCGGCGCCAGGTCGCGAGGTCGTCCCAGCTGTCGGCTTCCATGAACTCGGCCCAGCGACGGTAGAGGTTGCGCAGATTATGCTCGCTCGAATTCGCCTTGGTCAGGTCGATGACGCTGCCCGGCAGGCGGAACCCTTCCCATTCGTAATTCGCGACCTCGTGGCCCAACCCCTGCTCGTAGCTGTAGGGATAGCGCCGGGCGATCGTGCCGCGGCTGGCGGCGTGCGCGTAATTCCAGTTTTCCATGTCGTCCTGCTCGGTCATGCCGCCGGGGCCCGAATAGCGGATGTAGTAGTCGCGCAGGAAGTTCTTGACCTCCTGCGGCGCCGCCTTGTCGACCAGGAACCAGCGCCACACCTCGGTCTGGTGCGGCCCGCGCGGATGCCACACCGCGATCGTGCGCGGCTGGCGCGCAAGAAACGCCATGCTCGGGAACACCTCGCCAACCAGGGTGATCAGCCGGCCCCAGTCGCCGCGCCGCTGCCGGCGCACGTCCTCGCAGTGGCGGAAGTAGTCGGCCACCACCGAGGAACTCTGGTAGCCCGGCGGCACGCTCAGCTCGCGCGGCAGCAGATAGGCGGTGGTCTGATGCCCGCGGTCGGGGATCGCGATGTGCAGCTTGCGCGCCAGCTGCAGTTCCGGCATGTCGCGCCGGCCGCTGCCGGACGGGCCGACGCCGACCAGATCGACCGAGCGGTGGCTGATATTGTGGTAACTGTCGCCACTGAAATTCTCCGCCGGAAACTTCCAGTTGGACGGAACCAGCCATTTCTGGATGCCGCCGAGGATTTCAGTGCCGCCGTCGCCGCCGTCCCAGCTGTCGAGCGTCTGGTCGAGATAGCGGGTGAAATTGCCGAGATAGTCGAGGAACGGCGGCGCCTCCTTGTCCCAGGTGGCCCACACCGAGCCCTTGTGAACGCACAGTTGCGCGACCTCGACGAGGCCCCATTGGGCGCGGTCGAGCGTCGAATGATAGGCCTCGCGGAAATACGGCACCCCGACGAGGCGCCCGTCGGTGCCGTAGCTCCAGCCGTGATAGGGGCAGGTGAAGACGGTCGTGTTGCCCTCGTCGTAACGGCACACCTTCATGCCGCGATGGCGGCACGAATTGAGAAAGACATGCACCGCGCCGGCGCGGTCGCGGCACAGCAGCACCGATTCCTCGCCCATGCACGACACGAAAAAGTCGCCAGGGTTGGGGATCTGGCTCTCGTGCCCGACAAACAGCCACGAGCGGGCAAAGACGCGCTCCTGCTCCTCGGCGTAGATCTCCTCGTTGACAAAGATCTCGCGGCTGATCTGCCCGCTCGCCAGATCGACGAGACCCGGGCGGTAACCGGTGGTGCGTGCCGTCGTCATTGCACTCCTCCGCGTACCCCCTATGCCGTCATGGCCGGGCCTGTCCCGGCCATCCACGTGGATCACCGGGACAGGCCCGGTGATGACGATTACGGGGAATGAGTCGATAATTCATTCATTCAAAAAAAGAACGTCAGGTTTTTGCTCAGCAGCACGTTCTGGTCGAGGATGATCTTGCGCCGCGCGATCTGCCAGCCCGCGCCGGCTCGGCGCAGCAGGTCCTCGCGCTTGCCGACCAACAGGTCGGTCTCGGTCTGGACCCGGTTGCGGTAGATCAGGAAGCGGCAGCGGACGCTGACCTCCTGCGCCTCCCCAACCGAGGGTGAGGCTTCGACCAGCTGCACGTTCGAGACGAGGTGGGAGATGCGCGATTGCGGCTCCTCGGCCCAGTGGATGCCGGTCTCGATCTGCCTGACGCGCCGGGTCAGCGTATCCTTGCCCTCGTCGAACCAGGCGATATCGGTGCCGGCGCGGGTGAACTCGCGCTCGCCCTCGCCGAATTTGACGTTGCGCCGCA
>DATLRS010000169.1:0-3156 GCA_035534535.1 Allostellaceae bacterium
TGAGCCTTGCGCGTCGGCGCACCGATCGTTCCTTCAGCTCGGTGCGCCGATTTCGCTCCGCAGGTTTTCGGCGTATCCACACAGTCAAAACCCTCGCCCGCTTGCGGGGAGAGGGCAGGGTGAGGGGCTGATCGCCGCCCGCACCACCATTCGTGTCGCACGTGAGGAATCCCTGCTTAGACCTTGCCGTCGCGCTCGATCGCGGCCTTCAATTCCGCTTCGGCAACCTCGATCTTGACCCCGGCGCGCTCCTGCTGCAGCAGCATCGCAACGCGCGAATCGCGGTTCTCCCAGCCACGGTTCAACGCCGCGGTCAATTCGTCGAGCGCGAGGTTGGCCATGTGCATCGGCACCTTCATTTCGCGCCCGAGTTGCGTCGCCAGCGTCACGTCCTTGTGGGCGAGGCGCAGCGCGAAATCGGGCGGGTCGTATTTGTTGGGCAGGAAATGGTCGGCCAGCCCCTCGAAGGTGCGCCGCCTGCCGCCGGCGCCTTGCCGCACCGCCTCCCACAACGCCAGGGGTTCGACGCCGGCCTTCACCCCCATTGTGAAGACTTCGGCCATAACGCATTGAACAGCATAGCCGGCGCAGTTGTGCACGAGCTTGGCGACCGAGCCGGCGCCGATCGGGCCGATATAGCGCGCCTGGTCGCCGATCGCGTCGAGCACCTTTTTGTGGCGGTTGAAAATCTGCTCGTCGCCGCCGACCCACAGCGCGAGGCGGCCCGAGGCGGCGCCTTTCGGGCCGCCGCTGACCGGCGCGTCGAGCATGTAGACGTGCTTTTCGGCAAAGCGCCGGTTGATCTCGCGCACCAGGGTCGGCGAGTTGGTCGACAGGTCGAAATAGGCGCTGCCGTCCTTCATCCCGGCAAGCAGGCCATTCGGCCCCAGGGCGACCTGCTCGACCTCGGGCGGCCCGGGCAGCGAGGTAAAGATGACCTCGCACTGCTCGGCCAATGCCTTCGGCGTGTCGGCCCAGACCGCGCCGGCAGCGAGATGGCGTTCGGCCGCGGCGCGGCGGACGTCGTGCACGACGAGTTCATGCCCCGCCTTTTGCAGGTTCGCCGCCATGCTGGCACCCATCGTGCCGAGCCCGATGAAACCGATTTTCATGGAGTTTCTCCTTCGTAATTCATTCGGTTATTGGCGGACCGGCCCCTCACCCTGTCCCTCTCCCCGTGAACGGGGAGAGGGGACGCGGCCGCGATCGTAAAGCGATGCGTTGATTGCGATGTTCGACATTGGCCGCAGGCGCTCCCTCTCCCCGCAGGCGGGGAGAGGGCCGGGGTGAGGGGCGGTTACTGCTTCTAGTTCTTCGCGAACACGTCCTTGGCGATCTGCGCCGCGGTCATAGCCGCCGGCCAGCCGGCATAGAAGGCGAGATGGGTGATGATTTCGCTGATCTCGGCCTTGGTGACGCCATTGTCGAGGGCGCGCTGCAGATGGCCGGGCAGCTGCCGCTCGCGGCCCAATGCGATCAGCGTCGCGACGACGATCAGGCTGCGGTCGCGCTTCTTCAGGCCGGGGCGCTCCCACACCTCGCCGAACAGCACGGTCTCGCTGTACTTGATCAGGTCGGGCACGACATCGCGGACCGCTTCGCGCGACGGGTTGACTTGTGCGGATTGGGCCATGGTGTCCTCCGGTCATGGTGGGGTTTGAATGCAGCGGCCGAACCGTAGCACGGCGGCGCCCGCCGGCAACCCGCAATTGCCCCCACCCTGCGCTCCCCGGCAACCTGGGGACGCCAGGGCGGGGCAGCAGCTATACCGCCAATGCCGGCTTCTGGCCGATGACGCGGCGGGTGCGGTTGATTTCGCGCAGGTACTCGATGCCCTCGGCGGCGATCGCGTCGCCGACCATCGCGTCGCCCTCGGCTTCCATCGCTTCGGTATCGATCCAGGCGGCGTAGACATGGATCGTACGTTCGGTGACGATGCCGGCCTTGAACAGCGTCTTGACCAGCACCCGGAAGACATTGGTGCCCTCGCGCATCGCGCGCTTGCGGCCGCCGGAGAATGCTTCACGCACCGACTCGCGCAGCACCGTCGGGTCGAGCCCGAAAGCCTGATAGATATAGCCGCGCTGCGCGATGCTCGACAGGTTGAACAAGAGCGTCTGAAACACCTCGGCGGTCCAGTCCTCGACCCGCTCGTGCTCGTCGCGGGACAGCTTCGGCAGGGTGCGGTCGGCCCAGATCTTGCCGAATTTGTGGTGGAACGCCTCGTCGGTCATGACCAGTTGGACGAGCCGCTGCAAGAGCGGATCGCGCGTGTGGGCGTGCAGATTGGCGAAGGCGCCCATCGCGAGCCCCTCCAGCAGGATCTGCATGCCGATCAGCTTTTTGTAGACGAGCGGCGTGTGCACGATGTCGTCGAGGAAGAGGCCGAGCATCTCGCCGACCGGATGGGGCCGGCCCCAGCGGACCGCGACATAGCGGCCGAAGGCGGCGACGTGGCGCGCCTCTTCGCGGGTCTGGTTGGCGGCGTATTCCTGGGCGCCAGGGTCAAGGAGGATGTCGCACAGCGAGGCGGACAGCGACAGGGCGCCCTGCTCGCCATGCAGGATGTTTGACAGGTTCCAGCGCTGGATCTCGTTGGCAAGGCGGATCTTCTGCCGCTCGTCGAGATGCTCGGTGGCGGCGCAGTTGAGTTCGGGAAAGCGCCCCAGCGGCATGATGCTGTCGTGATCGAGGTCGAAAGGCTGTGCGAAATCGAGATAGGCCGGGTTGTACGGGTCCCAGAAATGGTCGTGCGTCGCGCCGATGATCGCGTCGAACGCGGCGGAGCGGCGGCCATAACGCTCGACCGCGAGCATCGCCGCGAAATCGTCGGGCGCGACGGCGTCATATGCCGGATCGTGCGTGATGGCCTGTTCGACGGGCGCCGGTTGTGCCATGGGGTCTCGGCCTCGCTGGGGTTTGCCCACAGGCTACTCCGATCGCATTCCCGGCGAAAGCCGGGACCCCATAAGGCAGCCGGCGGCGAGCCGAAAGACGGGTTCCGGCTGGGCCGGGAATGCGGTGTGGGCTACCGCCGCAGGGCTACCGCCGCTCGGGCGGCAGGATCTCCGGCGCCAGGATCTGGTCGATCAGGTGCTCGCGGCGGATGTCGGCGAGGTGGGAGCGCTTTTCGTCGGCGGTCAGCCGCGTGCCGAT
>DATLRS010000170.1:0-11710 GCA_035534535.1 Allostellaceae bacterium
TTGGCAACCGCTCTGCGCGATGTAGAAGATCGCATTCATCACCGCGCGCAAATCCGTCGTGCGCCGCCGGCCCCGGCCCTTGTGGGGTGCCGGCAACAACGGCGCAATCGCCGCCCATTCCTCCCCCGTCGTGTCGCTTGCGTAGCGCAGCCCGTCGCGCCGATACTTCAAGCGGGTGATTTCAGTCCACATCTTGTGCCTCCGTCGTGTCTTGCAGCTACGACTGAATCACAAGCCACTGAAATCACCCAACCTATTTCCGGGTCAGCCTCTGAGAATGGTAGAGGAAGAACGTGATCTTCTACTGGACGAACGCGATAGGGACCCCGAAGCGTTCAGGGCGCGTCTCGGGATTACGCCTTCGCCGACTTCCCTCGAACCGACAGCCGCTTACCAGCGACAAAGCGTACCGGAGATGGCGGCACGGACCGCGATCCGCGCTGGCATCTGGGAGTCGGTCCGTTTGGCTTTGTTGTCGCTATTTCGATAGCATGATCGTGCCGCGATGCCCGTCGGAGATGTCCATCCGCTCGTAGGCGTATGGCCGAAATAGCCCCTCACCCCGGCCCTCTCCCCGCAAGCGGGGAGAGGGAGGGACCCGCGGCGTAAGCCGCGGGAGGGTGAGGGGCAGACGTCACCCGATCACGCCGCGCTGCCAGTCGTAGATCGCGATTTTCTCGTAGAGGCCGTTGGTGCAATACGGCTCGTCGCGGAAGAAATCGTCGAGGGCGGCGCGGCTGGCGAATTCATAAACCATCGCGCTGCCGAGCCATTCCTTGCCGCCGGCATCGGTCAGATAGCCGCGCGCCAGGCAGTGGCTGGCGTCCTTCGGCTGCAGATGGGCGCGGTGCGCCGGCACGATCGTGTTGCGCAACGCGGTGCTGTCGGGCTTACCCGTACCGTGGAAGAAAAAGCCCTGGAGGCCCGGGCGCGGCGGCGCGGTCGGCTGGCGGGTGCTGAGCGCGCAATGCCAGTCGCTGATCTGGTCGGCCTCGACGACGCCGTATGTCGCCAGCGGGTCCTCGGCGAGAAACTGCGCCACCGCCTCCGGCGCATTGCCCGGCAGGTCGGTCTGGTAGAGATAGCCGGCCGGCGCCGCGCCGCGGCGGAGCGGCCCGAAGCTCACCAGCGCGTCGCGCCACTTGCCGAGAAAACGCGCGTGCTCGGCGGCTATCGTCTTCGGCAGGCCGCCGAGGTCGACGGTCGAGCGGCGAATGATCGTCTGGGCCATTGGCCTCCCCTCGCGATGCGCCCGAAGGCTGGCACGCCGCGCCGGGTCTTGCCAGTTTTTTGCGGACGCGGTCTAGTGGCCCCGACAACCCATTTCGGAGAATTGAGGCGATGGACCAGGACGCCAAGAAAACCGCGCTGCGGATGATCCCCTACGGCATCTATGTGCTGACCGCCGATGACGGCAAGGGCAACGTCGCGGCCGCGACGGTCAACTGGGTGACGCAGAGCGCCTTCAACCCGCCGCTCGTCGTGGCCGGGGTCAAGACCGATTCGGGCGCCTATGCGATCCTCAAGAACACCAAGACCTTCACCCTCAACATGCTGGGGAAGGAGCACAAGGGGCTCGCCTTCACGTTCTTCAAGCCGGCCCAGATGGCCGACGGCAAGCTGTCGGGCCAGGCGATCCACAAGGGCGCCAACGGCGCGCCGATCCTCGACGCGGCGTTGGCCGCGGTCGAGTGCAAGGTGACCAGCATCGTCGAGCAGGGCGACCACCACATCGTCGTCGGCGAGGTCACCGAGGCGCATGTACCGAACGCGATCTCGGGGCGGCCCGACAACGCGATCCTCGAAATGAAGGATCTCGGCGAGAACGTGTTCTACGGCGGCTGAGGCCCTCCCGCCGGTCGCGCCGCTGGGCAATTTCGCTGAGGGGGCAATTCGCTGAGCGAACAACGGCGCGGCGGCTCGCGCGCCAACCGCCGGCGGCACGGTCCCGGGCCGCTGCGCGCCGCGCCCCCCGCCGGCAGCCGCGCCACGCCGCCGCTGCTGATTGCGCGCGAGCGGGCCGACCAGACACTGACGCTCGGGCTGCGCCGGCCGTGGTACGGCGATCTCTATCATTTCGCCCTGCGCATCGCGTGGCCGGGTTTCCTCGCCGCCGGGATCGCCCTCTATGTCGCCGCGAATGCGGTCTTCGCGCTGCTATACTTGGCCCAGCCGAGCGCCATCGCGCGGGCTCGGCCGGGCTCGTTTGCCGATGCGTTCTTCTTCAGCGTGCAGACAATGTCGACCGTCGGCTACGGCGCGATGTCACCGGCGACGCTCTATGCCAATTTGGTCGTCACCGGCGAGACCGCGGTCGGGCTGCTAATGCTGGCGCTGGCGACCGGGATGGTGTTCGCCCGCTTTTCGCGCCCGACCGCGCGCGTCCTGTTCAGCCGGGTCGCGGTAACGGGGCCGCATAACGGCGCCCCGACCCTGTCCTTGCGCCTCGCCAACCAGCGCCGCAACCAGATATTGCAGGCCGAAGTCTCGCTCGCCCTGGTGCGCGACGAGGAGACCGCGGAAGGCGACGCGATCCGCCGCTTTTACGACCTGCAGCTGGCGCGGCGCCGCTCGCCGGTCTTCGCTCTGACGTTCACCGTGATGCACCCGATCGACGAGGGCAGCCCGCTTTACGGCGCCGTGCCGGCGCAGCTCGCGGCGCAGAATGCCGAGCTGGTGGTCAGCGTAACCGGGTTCGACGAGACGATGGGGCAGCCGGTGCACGCGCGCACCTCCTACCTGCCGCACGAGATCTTGTGGAACCATCGCTTCGTCGACGTGATCGGCTGGACCGAAAACGGCAGCCGGGTCATCGATTATCGGCGCTTCCATGATGCCGTGCCGTTGGCAGCGGCGCCCAGCCGCTGACGCGGCGATCACAACGCCGGCAGGCTGGCCTTGCGCAAGCCTTCGAGGAAACGCTGCAACATCTCGCGCAACCCGCGCCGGCGGCGGCATTGCCCAGATGGCCGCGCGCGGCGGCAAGCACGGCGTAGATATCGGGAAACTCCCCGTTGGCTTCGGCCGCTTCGGTCGTAAATTCGACCGCTTCCTTGTACCGCTCCGAGAGCAGTGCTGCCCATCCCTTGGCCAACGGCCAAATATTCGCCAACGGGTCGCGCGGGCTGAGTCCTCACTCATGGGCTGGCCCGCGCGCTTGAATGGCGTATCCTATGGCATGGCGGGCGCGGCTGCGAGCGCGCCGTGTGACGACGGGAGAAAGGCGATGCCAATGGCGGCGATCGAATGGCCGAAACAGGGTAATTCGCGGGTGCCCTACCGGGTGTTCGCCGACCCGGAGATCTACCGCGCCGAGCTCGATCGCGTCTTTCTCGGGGCAAACTGGCAGTACCTCGCGCTGGCCGACGAATTGCCGCTGCCCGGCGACTACAAGACGACGTTCCTCGGCGAGACGCCGATCATCGTCACGCGCGGCGCGGATGGCGAGATCCACGCGATGGTCAACCGCTGCGCCCATCGCGGCAACCTCGTCTGCCTGAAGGCGCGCGGCCATTCCGATGACGGGCTGACCTGCGTCTACCACGCGTGGCGCTATGACCTCGCCGGCAATCTGACGAGCGTCGCCTTTCGCCGCGGCGTCGCCGGCCAGGGCGGCATGCCGCAGAGCTTCCGCCTCGAAGACCACGGCCTCAAGCCGTTGCGCACCGACCAGTTCGCCGGCCTCGTCTTCGGCACCTTGTCGCAAGACGCCCCGCCGCTGGCCGACTACATCGGCAACCTGATCGGCTCGCGCATCGGCCGGGTGATGCGCGGCAAGCCGAAGATCCTCGGCACCACCTCGCAGATCCTGCACAACAACTGGAAGCTCTACGTCGAGAACGTCAAGGACACCTACCACGCCAGCCTGCTGCACTCGTTCTTCACGACGTTCCGGCTGAGCCGGTTGACCACCAAGGGCGGGGTGGCGATCGCCGAGTCGGGCGGCAATCACGCCAGCTACACCTATGGCGGCGAG
Organism: Allostellaceae bacterium; assembly: GCA_035534535.1. GTDB lineage: Bacteria > Pseudomonadota > Alphaproteobacteria > ATCC43930 > CGMCC-115725 > DATARH01. The sequence continues at coordinate 3,977 of DATLRS010000170.1, forward strand.
CGCGGCGACAACGCCAGCTCCGACCAGGCCTATGCCGAGATCCCTTCGCTGCATCAGGATTACCGCCTGCGGGACCCGCGCTTTCTCGATTCGGTCGACGAGATCGGCGACGGCGTGACGCTGCAGATCCTCAGCGTCTTCCCGAATTTCGTGTTGCAGCAGATCCACAATTCGATCGCCTTGCGCCTCGTCCTGCCGAAAGGGCCGAAGGAGACCGAATTGCAGTGGATCTATCTCGGCTTCGAGGATGACGACGCGGCGATGACCGAGCGCCGGCTGCAGCAGGCCAATCTGGTCGGTCCGGCCGGCTATGTGTCGATGGAAGACGGCGCGGTCGGCGGCTTCGTGCAGCGCGCGATCAAGGGCGGCGAGGCAGAGGACGAATGCTCGGTCCTCGAAATGGGCGGCGTCGAGCACGCCTCGCAGGAAACCCGGACGACCGAAGCCTCGGTGCGCGGTTTCTGGCACGCCTACCGCCAGGTGATGGGGCTTTAGGGGCGGCGGCGATGGAGCACGGCAAGATCGTCCGGCGGCTCGAGCTTGAGGACCTCTACGCCGGATACGCCGCCTGCCTCGATAGCGATGCGCTGGAGCGCTGGCCGGAATTTTTCACCGAGGATTGCACCTATCGCATCACCTCGGCCGAGAATTACGAGGCCGGTCTGCCGATCGGGCTGATCTACGCCACCTCGCAGGCGATGCTGCAGGACCGGGTCAGCGCCCTGCGCGAGGCAAACATCTACGAGCCGCAGCGCTACCGCCATCTCGTCTCGGGGGTGCAGATCGCGAACGCGACGCCGACGGGGCTCGACATCGCCGCCAATTTCCTCGTCGTGCGCACGATGCAGGACGGCGCAATGACGCTCTTTGCCGCCGGCCGCTACGTCGACCACGTGGTGCAGACCGCTTCGGGCTGGAAATTCGCCCGCAAGATCGTCGTCCTCGACAGCCGCCGGATCGACACGCTGCTCGCCATCCCGCTATGAGCGGAGGCGGGCTGTCGCTAGCTAGTGCTTGGTCTTTTCCGTGGTGGTGGTGGTCGTCGTCGCGCCTACGGCATGGGCCGGCGCCGAGCTTGTCGACTGCTCGGTCGTCGTTCTGCTGCTGCCGTGATGACCGATATACCCGCCGGAATACAGGAACGCCCCGACCCCGACCACGACCACCAGGCCGCCGACAATGAAATAAAGAAAACCATTGCCGCCACCGCCTGAGTTTACAACCATCAACATCTCCACGCGCTTCGTTTGGACAAGACGCCATCCTGGAGATAGTTCGTGGCGAATGACTGGTCACGCCAGGGTCGGAATATACCTAGGTGACGCCCCGTCACCGCCGCTTGCGCGGCAATGACGAATCAATCCGATCGGATCCTGTCCTCGCGAGTCGACAGCCGGCGCGGGTTTCCGGCACAGTGCCGGCGATTGGACCGCCCGCCCCGGGGAACATAAGGGAACACAGTGCCATTGTCGGCGATCGCGAAAACCGTGGCCGCCGCCGTGCTGGCGGCCATCAGCATGCTGCTCGCGGCAAAGCCGGCGGGCGCCGCGGAAGCAATCGTCGTCGCCTCTAAGATCGACACCGAAGGCGCGCTGCTCGGCAACATGATCGCCGATGCGCTCGCCGCACGCGGGCTGCCGGTCGAGCGCAAGATCCAGCTCGGGCCGACCAATATCGTGCGCGCCGCGATCCGTGCCGGACAGATCGACCTCTATCCCGAATATACCGGCAACGGCGCGATCTTCTTCCACCGCGAGAGCGATCCGGCGTGGAAGAACGCCGCCGCGGGCTATGCCGAGGTGAAGCGGCTCGACTTCCAGGAGAACCGGCTGGTCTGGCTGACCCCGGCGCCCGCCAACAACACCTGGGTCATCGCGATCCGCGACGATCTGGCGGGTTTTCCCCGCCGCAAATGCCTCAACGACCTCGCCGCCTACCTCGCCGCGGGCGGGAATTTCAAGCTGGCCGCCTCGGCAGAATTCGTCGAGAGCCCGACCGCCCTGCCCGCCTTCGAGCAGACTTACGGGTTTCATCTGCGGGCCGACCAGCTATTGACACTGTCGGGCGGCAACACCGCGGCGACGCTGCGGGCCGCGGCGGAAAACATCTCCGGGGTCAATGCGGCGATGGCCTACGGCACCGATGGCGCGCTCGCGGCGCTGCACCTGACCGCATTGTGCGACGACAAGGGCGCGCAAATCGTCTACGCGCCGGCGCCGGTCGTCCGCGAGGCGGTGCTGCACCAGCACCCAGAGATCGCCGCGGCGCTCGGCCCGGTCTTTGCCTCGCTGACGCTGACCACCCTGCAACGTTTGAACGCGCGGATCGCGGTCGCCGGCGAGGAGGCCGCCATGGTCGCCCGCGACTATCTGAAAACCCGCCATTTCGTGCCGTGACAATCCCCGACCCGGCGCTCGCTGCCCCCCGCACGCGCACCCGCCGGCCGGCATTGGCGCTGCACAACCGGGTGCTGCCGGCGCTGTTTCTCGCTGCGGTCGCGGCGGTGCTGGGCAGCGGGTTCGTCACGCTGGCGCCGAACCGGCTGGTGTCGGGGCGGGCGATCGGGCTGTTCGCGGCCACCGGGACACCGCTCAGCGGGATGATCGCCGGCCTCGGCGTGCTGCTGCTGGCGACCGCGGTCATGCGGCCGCGGCCGGCGCTATCGCGACTGGCGGCGGTGATGGCAGGCGCCTTGCTGATCCTCGTGCCAGCCGCGGCGGGACAGGCCGCAACGGCGCTCTCTGCCGGCGCGCCGGCGTTGGCGCGGGTGTCGCTCGGCGCCGGGTTCTGGATCCTCGTCGGTACCGCCGGGCTGGCGCTGATCGATGCGCTGCAACGCGCGCGCGCCGGCCTCGGCGAGCGGCTGGCGGTGGCTGCCGTCCTCGCCGTCGCGCTCGCCGCGATGGCCGATGCGGGCCTCTTTGATGCGCTGTCGCTGGCCCGCGAATACGGCGCGCGCCAGCCAGCTTTCGCCGCCGCGCTGCTGCGCCATATCGAGCTGGTCGCCGCTGCGGTCGGATCGGCGGTGCTGATCGGCCTGCCGCTCGGGGTCGCCGCCGCGCGCCGGCCTGGCTGGCAGGGGCCGCTTTTTGCCGTCCTCAACCTGTTGCAGACGATCCCTTCGATCGCGCTGTTCGGCCTGATGATCGCGCCGTTGTCGGCGCTGGCCATGGCATGGCCCCGGCTGGCGGCGCTGGGGATCGGCGGCGTCGGCCCGGCGCCGGCGATCATCGCGCTGATCCTCTATGCGCTGCTGCCGATCGTGCGCAACAGCGTCGCGGGCATCGCCGGCGTCGATCGGGCGGTCGTCGATGCGGCACGCGGCATGGGGATGTCGCGACGGCAGCTATTGTGGCGGGTCGAGTTGCCGCTGGCATTGCCCTTGCTGATCGGCGGGCTGCGCATCGTCACCGTGCAGGCGGTGGGGCTCGCCGTCGTCGCCGCACTGATCGGGGCCGGCGGGCTCGGCAGCTTTGTCTTCGAGGGGCTGGGCCAGGACGCCGCCGATCTCGTCCTGCTCGGCGCCGTGCCGGCGATCCTCCTGGCGCTCGCCGCCGATTTCCTGCTGCAGACGCTGGCGGCAGCGACGGCGCGGTCGGGGCGATGATCGAGATCGAGCGGGTCAGCAAAGCCTACGGCGCGAGGCCGGTCGTCGACGAACTGACGTTGACCGTTCCGGATGGCGCATTGTGCGTGCTGCTCGGCCCGTCGGGCTGCGGCAAGTCGACCACGCTGCGCATGATCAACCGGCTCGAACCGTTCGATGCCGGGGTCATCCGGGTCGCCGGCGAAGACGTGCGGCGGGTCCCGCCCGAGGCGCTGCGACGCCGGATCGGCTATGCGATCCAGTCGATCGGGCTGTTTCCGCATTGGCGGGTCGAGGACAACATCGCGACCGTGCCGCGACTGCTGGGCTGGCCGCGAACCCGGGTGCGCGACCGGGTCAGCGAGCTGTTGGCGCTGCTACGCCTCGACCCCGAGACCTATCGCGGCAAGTATCCGCATCAGCTGTCGGGGGGCGAGCAGCAGCGCGTCGGGGTCGCCCGTGCGCTCGCCGCCGATCCCGAGCTGCTGCTGATGGACGAGCCGTTCGCGGCAGTCGATCCGGTCACCCGCGCGGCCTTGCAGGGCGAGATCCTGCGCATCCAGCAGGCGACGAAAAAGACCATGCTGTTTGTGACGCACGACATCGAGGAGGCGCTGCGGCTGGCCGGCGTCATCGCGATCATGCAGGGCGGCCGCCTCGCGCAATGGGGCACGCCGCTCGACATCCTCGAACATCCGGCCAACGATTTCGTCGCCGGGTTCGTCGGCGGCGGTGAGGCGAGCGGCCTCAAGCTGCTGTCGTTGCACAAGATTGCCGACCGGCTGCGCCGCGGCGAGACGGCGGTGGGCGAGCCCATTTCGAGCGAGGCGTCACTGCGCGACGCGCTCGCCGCGATGCTGGCGCGCCATGTTGACCGGCTGCCGGTGGTCGATGCCGCGGGACACCCGCTCGGCGCGATCACACTGGCCGATCTGGTGCGGGCGGGCGAGTGATGCCGCGCGCCTTGCAGCCGCTCGCCAGCCCGGTGCTGTGGGTTGCCGCGTTGTTTGTCGGGTTGCTGACCGGGATGCCGGCGTTGCGGCCGATCTTCGCCCGGGCCTTTCCCGGGGTTCGCCCGCCGGTCTTTGCGCGTGCCAGCTTTGTCGAATTGTGGCTGTCGCATGCCGGGCTGGTCGGGGTGGCCAGCGGGGCCGCGATCGTGATTGGCGTCGGCCTCGCGATTTTTGTCACCCGCCCCGCCGGGCGCGATTTCCGGCCGCTGGTCAGCACGCTCGCCACGGTCGGGCAGACCTTCCCGCCGGCCGCGGTGCTGGCGCTGGCGGTGCCGGCGCTCGGCTTCGGGCCGCGGCCGACCGTGGTCGCGTTGTTTCTTTACGGGATTCTGCCGGTCCTCGAGAACGCGATTGCGGGATTGGAAGGCGTCTCCCCGGCGGTGCGCGATGCGGCGCGCGGCATGGGGCTGTCGGCCTGGCAGATGCTGCGCGACGTCGAATTGCCGCTCGCCCTGCCGGCGATCCTGGCCGGCATGCGCCTCTCGGTGACGATCGCGATCGGCACCGCGACGATCGGCTCGACGGTCGGCGCGCTCACCCTCGGCACGCCGATCTTCGACGGGCTCGCCGGCAACAAACTGCCGTACGTCATCCAGGGCGCGGTGCTGGTCGCGCTGTTCGCGATCCTGACCGACATGATCTTCGCCCGCCTCGAACGCCGCCTGCGGCACCCCGGCGGCGGGGCGCGGGGCGACGCCTGATCAGGCCCCGCCCTTGTCCTCGGCGGCGCTTTTGGCGACCCCGACCATCGCCGGGCGCAACAGTCGGTCGGCCAGCAGATAGCCGGGCTGCAAGACCTCGATCACCGTGCCGGCCGGCACGCCGGGCCGCTCGGCCTCGAAGATCGCCTGATGGAAATTGTGGTCGAAGCGCGCACCCATGGCCTCGATCCGCTTGAGGCCATGGCGCTCCAAGGCGGCGAGCAGCTCGCGCTCGGTCGCTGCGACACCGTCGAGGAGGCTCCTGGTGCGCGGGTCGCCGACCTCCGCTTCGGGCATCGCCTCGAGCGCCCGCCGCAGATTATCGACCGTCGACAACAGATCCTTGGCAAAGCCGCTGATCGCGTATTTCAGCGCGTCGTCGCGCTCGCGCTGCAGCCGGCGGCGGACATTCTCGGTCTCGGCGAGCGCGCGCAGCAGCCGGTCCTTGCTGTCGGCCAGTTCGGCCTCGACCGCCGCCAGACGCTGCTCGGGCGCGGCGGCACCCTCGTCGGGAAACTCGGAATCGTTGGCAGGCGCCGCACCGGAGGCGGCGTTTGCCGCCGCGTCCTTGTCGTCCATCATGGTCCGCTATCCTATGATCCGGCCGATCATCTTGGCGGTGTAGTCCACCATCGGGATGATCCGGGCATAATTGATCCGGGTGGGGCCGATAACCCCGATCGCGCCGACGATCTGCTCGCGGCTGTTCTGGTAGGGCGCGATGATCAACGAACAGCCGGCGACGCCGAACAGATGGCTCTCGGCGCCGATAAAGATCTGCACCCCCTCGGCCTGCTTGCTGGCGTCGAGCAGGCGCAGCAGGGTCTCCTTCGTCTCCAGCATCTCGAACAATGCCCGCAGCCGCTCGAGATCGGCGAGCGCGGTCACGTCTTCCAGGAGGTTGGCCTGGCCGCGCACGATGAGGGCGCTTTCGCCGTCGCCGCCGGCCCAGCTGGCGATCCCGGTGGCGACGACGTGCGAGGTCAGTTGGTCGAGCTGCGCCTTGTGCGATCCGATCTCGTCCTCGATATCGGCGCGCGCCTCCTCGATGGTGCGGCCGATGAGGCGCGCATTGAGATAATTGGCAGCCGACACGAGGGTCGAGGGCGGCAGCCCGAGCGGCACCTCGATCACCCGATTCTCGACCAGCCCGTTCTCCGCGACCAGCACGACGAGCGCGCGCCCCGGCCCCAGATGCACGAACTCGATGTGCTTCAGCGGCCGCTCCTGCTTTGGCACAACGACGACGCCGGCGCAATGCGACAGCCCCGACAAGGCGGCCGTCGCCTCCTCCAACGCCTGCGCCATGCTCTTGCCGCGCGCCCGGCACAGGCTCTCGATATTGTTGCGCTCGTCTTCGGCAAGATTGCCGAGTTCGAGGAGGCCATGCACAAAGAGGCGCAGCCCCGCCTCGGTCGGCAGCCGGCCGGCCGAGGTGTGCGGCGCATAGAGGAGCCCCGCCTCTTCGAGGTCGGCCATCACGTTGCGGACGGTCGCCGGCGACAGGTTCTGGCCTAAGAGCCGCGACAGGGTGCGCGAGCCCATCGGCTCGCCGGTCTGCACATAACCGTCGACGATCAGGCGAAAAATCTCGCGGCTGCGCTCGTTCAGCTCGGTAAACGGCGACGGCGCCGACGATTGGACCATGTGCTCTCCGCGCTGCGACCGAGATCGGACTGCCCGCTCATTCGCGTGTGTCGTCCCGGCCCCGCGTCCGCAAAATCTAGGAACGCCGCCCGGCAGCGTCAACTCGGCGCACGAGCGCCGGGGCGCTGCGGCTACCCGAACGAATCGACAACAATATCGCCGGCGGGCGCGAACAATGTGAGCCCATCGGGGCTGCGTTCACAATGTCTTCTTGAAGACCGCCTCGTAGCTGCCGCCGGTTGGCGTCGTCAGGTGACCATGGAGATCGGCGTAAAGCGGCCGAAAGGCGAATTGGCTGCCGTCGGAATTCTGAAACCGCAACTCGCCGTCGCGGATGATCCCGGTGCCGTTGAGAACGCCGCCGGGGCCGCGCTCGCTCGGCCCCATCGGTCCGTAAACATAGACGATCGAGGCTGTCCCGTCCGGGGTGACGTTTTCGACGATCAGCGCGGCACAAAGCTGCGGCGTCCACGAAGCATCGCTCCACATCCCGACAAACCGCCGGTAGCGCGGCGCGACGGCATCCCGGTGGGCAAGCTGTAGCGTCACCGGTTGTTGGCAGAAGACGCGGCTGGCCGCCGGCGGCGACGGTGCCGGTGGCGATGCTTCCGGTGGCGATGGTTCCGGTGGCGGCGCCGTCGGGGGACCTTGCGGAACCGGCGCTTCGGCCGGCAGGGCTTGCTGTGCGAAGGGGCTCGGTACCGAGCCGGGGTAAAGCGGGATCGGCACGCCCGCCTGCTGCGCCAGCGCGACGGCGGGGCTCACGCACAACACAACGGTGGCGGCG
>DATLRS010000171.1:0-12449 GCA_035534535.1 Allostellaceae bacterium
CATCGCTCGCCCGCACCACCACGGGGCGGGGCGCGGCCGCCGGCAGCGAGCGCACCTCGACGCCGAGGCTCTTGGCCGCCCGGTCGCCGGCAGCGCCGCCGGCGGCCAGCAGAAGCGGCGCATCGCCCACCGCTGCCGCGACATAACGCAGACTGCCGCGATCGGCGAGATAACGGGCCAGCGCCGCGGCGCCATCGTCCGCAACGCCGTCGCTGAGCCACACCGCCATCGTTCCCTGCGACAAATTCATCGCCTTCAGCCGGGCGAGCGCCGCCTGCCGGTCGCCCGCCCAGGGCTTCGGCTGCAACGCCTCAACCGCGGCGCGCCCATCGACGGCGCGCAGCGGTGCCAGCGGCGCGGCCGGCTGGCCGGATTCCGGCGGCGCGGTGGTGACCAGCACCACCTGACGCTTCTCGCGCGCCGCTTCTGCCAGCAGGTCGAGCGCCGCCGCCTGGCGCCGGCTCCAATCGTGCGCCGCCGCCCAGCCGTCATCAATGACGAGGACGACCGGCCCGCTGCCGGCGAGCCGGGCTTGCGGATTGAGCACCGGATGGGCCAGCGCGACGACGATCAGCGCCGCGATCAGCGTGCGCAGCAGGATCAGCCACCACGGCGTGCGCGCCGGGGTTTCCTCGCGCGGGCTGAGCCCGAGCAGCAGCCGGATCGCCGGAAACGCGACCCGGCGCGGCGCCGGCGGCGTCACCCGCAACAGCCACCAGATCACCGGCAGGGCGGCGAGCGCCGCCAGCAGCCACGGCGAGGCGAATGCGAGCGAGCCGAGCGCGAACACTCGCCCTACCGCCGCCGGTCCGCAGACAGCGCCGCGTAGAGCGCCAGCAGCGCCAGATGGGGCGGGCGATCAGTGCGGTGATAGCCGAGCGTCCAGCCGACCGCCCGCGCGATCTCGGCGAGGCCGTCGCGGTGACGCCGGAAGCGCTGGGCGTAATCCTCGCGCACGTTTTCGACCCGGCTGATCACGACCTCGTCCGCCTCCTCGATGCCTGCGAAGCGAACCCGGCCGGCAAACGGCAGGTCCTCCTCCGCCGGATCGGCGATCTGCAGCAGGTGGCCCTTGAGACCGCCGCCGGCAAAGCGGGCGACGACCGCATTGACGTCGTCGAGCGGTGCCAGGAAATCGCCGACCAGGACGAGCTGTCCGGCGCGCGGCAGCGGCTCGAAGGCCGGCAGGCCGGCGCTGGGCGGGACCTCGCCCGGGGCGCGCTCGATCAGCTGCACGAACCGGCTCAGCGCGACCCGGCCGCTGATCGGCGCGACGCCGCTGCCGAGGAGCGTCAGGCGCTCGCCGCCGCGCACCAGCAGGCTCGCCAGCGCGACCAGGATCAGTTCGGCCCGGTCGCGCTTGGTCGGCCATCCGGCGCCGGGAATGTCGCCGGCGGAGGTGTAATTCATCGACGCCGTCGGGTCGCGCCACAGCCACACGGTCTGCGCCGCCTCCCATTCGGTCTCGCGGACGTAGAGGCGCTGCGACTTGGCGCTTTCACGCCAATCGATGCGGGTCGCCGCATCGCCCGGCTGATACTGGCGGAACTGCCAGAAAGTGTCGCCCTGGCCGACCCGGCGCCTGCCGTGCACGCCTTGCGCCACGGTGTTGGCGACCCGCTCGGCCGCGACCAGCAGCGGCGGCAGGGCGGCGGCCATCTGCTCGGCGCGGTCGCGCAACGGCACCGCGGCCGCCCGGCGCCCGGCCACCCCGGCGATGGCGCGATCGGCGATCACCGCAGCGTCTGCGTCATCTGGTCGATCACCTGCGCGACGGTGATCCCCTCGGCCCGCCCGGCAAAGCTGACCGCCATGCGATGGCGCAGCACCGGCGGCGCGAGCGCCAGCACGTCATCGATCGAGGGCGCAAAACGGCCGTCGATCGCGGCGCGCGCCCGGCAGGCGAGCATCAGCGCCTGGCTGGCGCGCGGCCCCGCACCCCAGGCGACAAAGCGCCGCGGCCCGGCGGCGGCGGGGTCAGGCCGGCCGGCGGCGACCAGCGTCAGGATCGCCTCGACAACACTGTCGCCGACCGGGATGCGCCGCACCAGACGCTGCGCCGCCATCAGCTCGTCGGCGGTCATCGCCGGGCGCGGCGCCAGCTCGGCGACGCCGGTGGTGGCGATCAGCATGCGCCGCTCGGCGTCGCGATCCGGGTAATCGACGTCGATCTGCAACAGGAAGCGGTCGAGCTGGGCTTCGGGCAGCGGATAGGTCCCTTCCTGCTCCAGCGGGTTCTGCGTCGCCAGCACATGAAACGGCCGCGGCAGCGGATGGTACTGCCCGGCGATCGATACCCGGCTCTCCTGCATCGCCTGCAACAGCGCCGATTGGGTGCGCGGGCTGGCGCGGTTGATCTCGTCGGCCATCAACAGCTGGCAGAACACCGGGCCGGGGATGAAGCGGAACGAGCGGCGCCCGCTGTCGCTTTCCTCGAGCACTTCGGAGCCGAGGATGTCCGCCGGCATCAAATCAGGGGTGCATTGGATGCGCTTGTCGTCGAGCCCGAGGACCGTGCCGAGGGTATCGACGAGCCGCGTCTTGGCGAGACCGGGCACGCCGATCAAGAGCGCATGACCGCCCGACAAAAGTGTTATCAACGCTTGCTCAATGACCTCGGCCTGGCCGAAGATGACCTCGCCGATGCGCGCGCGGACGAGGCTGAGACGCTCGCCGAGCGCCTCGACCTCGGCGACGAGATCGCGCTGATCGGCGCTTGACGGGGCGACGTTGACGGATGTGGTTGCGCTCAAGTTGTTCGATCCTTTTTTTCACACGTCGCGCTGGTGCCGACACTGATGCAAAATCGCGGCCCGGGCAATTCCCCCGCCACCGCTTCCCGGCGCGGCCCGCGCCCGGCAGCGGTCCTGCTCGGCGATCTCGACATGCGGATCGCGCGCGACGGCACCTGGTATTATCGCGGGTCGCCGATCAACCGGATGCCGCTCGTCAAGCTGTTCGCCTCCGTGTTGCGTCGCGAAAGCGACGGCAGCTATTGGCTGGCGACCCCGGCCGAACGCGGCCGGGTCACGGTCGAGGACGCGCCGTTCATCGCGGTTGCCGTCGACCGGGAGGGCGAAGGCCGCCACCAGCGGCTGATCTTCCGGACCAATCTGGACGAGATTGTGACGGCGGGGCCCGAGCGCGAACTGCGCGTCGAGACCGCTGCCGACGGCACGCCGGCACCCTATATTACAGTGCGAAGCGGCCTTGAGGCGCGGCTGGCCCGCCCGGTGTTTTACGAGCTGGTCGAGCTGGGCCAGGAAGAACAGATCGGCGGCGAGAGCCAGTTCGGGGTGTGGAGCGAGGGAATGTTCTTCCGGCTTGGCGACCCGGGCGAGGAGTGAGCGGCGCCGCCGCGGTACCAAGCCGACAGGAGAAAAGGGCGTGACGCGACAGCGCGCAATCGAGCGGCTGGCCAGCCGGCAAGCCGGCCGGCGCGGCTTTGGCGGCACCGCCGACCCGGAAGAGGCGGCGGCGTTTCGCGAGGCGATCCGGGGCGACATCGATCTCAATCCCGGGACGACCCCGCCGAGCGCGGCGCTGCGCCCGGCAGCGGTGCTGGTGCCGCTCATCGACCACGCGCACGGCATGTCGGTGCTGTTGACCCAGCGCACCGCGCACCTGTCGGCGCATGCCGGGCAGATCTCGTTTCCCGGCGGCCGCATCGAGCCGCACGACATCGACGCGGTCGCCGCTGCGCTGCGCGAAACCGAGGAGGAGGTCGGGCTGCCGCCGCATCGGTGCACGGTGATCGGCCGGCTCGATACCTACATCACCGGTACCGGCTTCGAGATCACCCCGATCGTCGGCATCATCGCGCCGCCGCTGCCGCTGGCGATCGACCCGTTCGAGGTCGCCGAGGCGTTCGAGGTGCCGCTCGCCTTCATCCTCGACCGGCGCAACCACCAGCGCATCGAGCGGCAATCCGCCGGCCGCCGCCGCAGCTTTTTCGTGCTGCCGTTCGAGAACCGCAACATCTGGGGTGCCACCGCCGGGATTCTGGTCAATCTGGCCGAGGTGCTGGCGGATTGATGGAGCCATGCTCCGCGTCTTTCTCACGATCGTGCTGCCGCTCGTCCTGCCGACTGCGCTCTACCTGTTGTGGATGGGGATCGTGCAGCGGCCGGGTGAGAGTCGCGGCGCCCTGCCCTGGCCCTGGCTGGCGGGCGCCGGCGCGCTGCTGCTGGTGCTCGCTCTGCTGCTCGTGATCGATCGCTCCGGCAGCTCGCGGTCCGGCGTCTATGTGCCGCCGCGCGCCGAAAACGGCCGGATCGTTCCCGGCCATTTCGAGCCGCGGCATAGCCCGTGAGCACGATCGCGCCGCAGCCCTGGATGCAGGAGCGGCCGACCCGGGCGCTGCTCGATGCCCTGGCGAAGGCGGACATTGCGGCGCGGTTCGTCGGCGGCTGCGTGCGCGACGCGCTGCTGGGGCTGCCGATCGCCGACATCGACCTCGCCACCCCGGCGCGCCCCGAATTGGTGGCAGCCGCCCTCGCCGCCGCCGGCATCAAGACCGTGCCGACCGGCATCGCGCATGGCACCCTGACCGCGGTGGTGCCGCCGCGCCATTTCGAGATCACCACGCTGCGCCGCGACGTCGAGACCGATGGCCGGCACGCCCGCGTCGCCTTCGACGCCGACTGGGCCGCGGACGCCGCGCGCCGCGACTTCACGATCAACGCGATCTATCTCGACCGCGACGGCACGGTGCACGACCCGGTCGGAGGGCAGGCCGATCTCAAGGCCCGGCACGTGCGCTTTGTCGGCGAGCCGGCAACGCGGATCGCCGAGGATGTGCTGCGCGTCCTGCGCTATTACCGCTTCGCGGCGCGCTTCGGCGGCATCGCCGGGACGCAAGGCGGCGATGCCGCGGCGCGCGCCGCCTGCCGCGCGGCGGTGCCGCTCTTGTCGCAGCTGTCGGCGGAGCGGGTGGCGCAGGAGCTGCTGCGGCTGCTGGCGGCGGCAGACCCGGTGCCGGTGCTGCGGATGATGGCCGCCGACGGTGTGCTGGCGGCGGTGCTGCCCGAGGCGACGCGGCTCGACCGGCTGGCCCGGCTGATCGGGCTCGAACCGCCGTGGACGCCGGCGCCGGAGCCGCTGCGCCGACTGGCCGCGCTGGTGGCGCTCGACCGGGCGGCGGCGATCGCGATGGCCGAGCGGTTGCGGCTGGCAAAAAAGGCGCGCGACCGGCTCGCGGGGATGATGCCGCCGTGGCGGCTGGATCCCGCCGGCGATTGGCGAGCGCAGCGCCACGCGCTCTACCGGCTGGGCGCCGAACGCTACCGTGATCTCGCGCTGCTGGTCGCCGCCGAGGGCGCCATCGACGAGGCGCGGCTCGGCGAATGGCTCGCCCTCGCTGCGGCCTGGAAGCCGCCGCGCTTTCCGCTTGCCGGACATGACGTGACGGCGCTCGGCATCCCGCCCGGGCCGCGCGTCGGCCGGCTGCTTGGCGCGGTGCGGGGCTGGTGGGAGGCGGGCGATTTCACCGCCGACCGGGCCGCCTGCCTGCAGCGACTGCGCGAACTCGCCAACCCCTGACCTACCGCGGCCGGCCGCCCTGTCGCGACCCGCCGAAGGCGCGCAAGAACAGCGCGACGGTGCTCGCGACGGCGGCGTCGAGCGCCGCCGGATCACCAGGGGCTTCCAGCCGCAACAGGCTGCGCAGGTGGATTTCGCCGCGCGCCAGGGCGACGAACTGCTCGGCGGCGAGCTGCGGATCGGTGAGGGTGAGGGAGCCGGCCGCCGCGGCGCGGCGCAGAAACGCCTCTATCTGGACCCGGGTGCGCGCCGGCCCCGCCTCCCAGAAAACCTGCCCGAGCACTGGAAACCGGGTGACTTCGCCGATGATGATGCGGTTGAGCGCGATCGCCTCCGGCGACAGGACGAGGTCGAGAAACCGCGCCGCGATCGTGGTCAGCGAGGCGGCGATGTCGATCGGATCGAGCGCCTCGGCGGAGAACTTGTCGAACCGGCGTTCGCTCAGATGCGCCACCACGGCGCCGAACAGCTCTTCCTTGCCGGCGAAATGGGCATAGACGGTCGCCTTGGAGACGCCGGCCTGGCGGGCGATCGCATCCATCGTCACGGCGCCGAACCCGGCAGCGAGGAAGGCATGCTCGGCGGCGGCGAGGATGGCGTCGGCCTTGCCGCGCAGTTCCGCGCGGCGGGTAACCTGCGGCATGCTCATTGGTTGAGCCCTGCTATGTGCGCGGCGCCGATAAATGCGTCTGGTGGCGATTTCTTAGGCAGACTAGACTGAACTGAACGGTTCAGTCTAGTTCGGCATTTTCCCGACCATGCGCAAGATTGTGGTGCTGCTTGTTGTGATGATCGTCCTGGCGCTCGCCGGCGGCGGCGGCTGGCGGTGGTGGACGGTCTGGCGGTTCGAGGAAGCGACCGACGACGCCTATGTGCAAAGCGACATCACGGTGATCAGCCCGAAAATCGAGGGCTACATCGAGACAGTGCCGGTCGACGACAACCAGCGCGTCAAGAAGGGACAGCCGCTTGTCGTGATCGACGACAAGGATTTCGCCGCCAAGGTGGCGCAGGCCGAGGCTGCGGTCAGCAGCGAGGAGGCCGCCGTCGAAACCGACGAGAGCCGGCTTGAGCTGCAACGCGCGATGATCGACGAAGCCAAGGCCGAGGTTGCCGCAGCGGAAGCCGAAAAGGCCCGCGCCGATCTGGATTACCAGCGCTACAAGGAGCTGATGGCGAGCGATGTCGCCAGCCGGCAGCGCTTCGAGACGGCCCAGGCGGACGACGTCAAGGCAGCGGCGGCGCTCTCCCAAAAGCGCGCGGCGCTGGTTGCCGCGATCGGCACGCTGCGCGTGCTACGGGCCCAGCGCGACGAAGAGAAGGCCAAGCGCCAGCAGGCGGCAGCCAACCTGCGGCTCGCCCGCAACGAATTCGGCAATACGATCATCCGCGCGCCGGTCGACGGGGTGACCGGCAACGGTTCCGCCGAACCGGGCCAATACGTCAAGCCGGGCTCGCAGCTGATGGTCGTCGTGCCGCTGCCCAGCGTCTATGTGATCGCCAATTTCAAGGAAACCCAGCTGACCCATATGCGGCCGGGCCAGCCGGCGGAAATCTCGGTCGACGCCTATCCCGATCACCCGATCAAAGGCCGCATCGAAAGCTTCGCGCCGGCCAGCGGCGCCGAGTTCAGCCTGTTGCCGCCGGATAACGCGACCGGCAACTTCACCAAGATCGTGCAGCGCGTGCCGGTGCGCATCGCGCTGCCGCCGGACAATCCGCTGGCGCAGCTGCTGCGCCCGGGGCTCTCGGTCACGGTAACGGTCGAAACCGGCACCCGGCCGTCCACTGCCTCTGCGGCGCAGGAATCGGTGATCGGCCGCGCCGAAGCGAAGAGTGCGACGCCAGTCGCGGCCAGCCCCCGATGACACTCGTCCCCTCGCTACGGCGCAGCCGTCGCGGGCCGGCCGCCAGCCGCGGGCCGGCCGCCACGGCGCCGTCGCGGCCGACCGCGGAGCCCACCCCGGTCGCGCCCAGGACGCCGCGCGAGCCGACGCTGCGCGACTGGATCGGCGTCCTGGCGATGGTCTTCGGCCAGTTCATGGCGATCATGGACGTCCAGATCGTCACCAGCTCGCTCTTACAGATCCAGGGCGGCCTGTCGGCCAGCTCGGACGAGATCGCCTGGGTGCAGACCGCCTATCTGATTGCCGACGTGGTCATGGTCCCGATGGCGGGGACCCTGTCGCGGATGCTGTCGACGCGCGTCGTCTTCTGCTGCGCGGCGCTCGGCTTTACCGTGGCGAGCGCGCTGTGCTCGACGGCGACGACCCTCGACGAGATGATCCTGTTCCGCGCGATGCAGGGGTTTTGCGGCGGCGCCATTTCGCCCACCGTGTTTCCGGTCGTCTACACCAAGTTCAGCGGGCCGCGGCTTGCCTCCCTGATGGTGTTGATCTCGCTGATCCTCAACCTGTCCTCGACTCTCGGGCCAACGATCGGCGGCTATCTGACCGATACCTTCTCCTGGCATTGGCTGTTCCTGGTCAACATCCTGCCGGGAATCTGCGTCACGATCGTCGTGTGGTTGACGATCGACATCGACCGACCCGAACTGTCGCTGCTGCGCACCTTCGACTTTACCGGGCTTGTGCTGATGGCAACCTTTCTCGGCTGCCTCGAATACGTGCTCGAGGAGGGCCCGCGCTGGGACTGGCTGTCGGACAACAGGATTTTCGCCACCGCGATCGTCTCGGGCGTTGCGGCGGTGTTCTTCTTCTGGCGGGTGCTGAGCTACCGTCAGCCGATCGTTGACGTGCGCACTTTTGTCAACCGCAACTTCGCGCTGGGCACGTTCTATACCTTCGTACTTGGCACCGGGCTTTATGGCGCGACCTACCTGATCCCGTTGTTTCTGGCGGAGGTGCGCGGCTTCAGCGCGTTCCAGATCGGCGAGACGGTCGTCGTCACCGGCGTCACGCAAATGCTGATGTCGCCGTTCACCGCGCAAATCGCGCGGCGGCTCGATCTGCGCGTCATGCTGGCAATCGGCATGGCGCTGTTCAGCGTGGCGATCTACCTGACCGCCAGCCTGACCAATCAGTCGGGCTTTTGGGAACTGCTGGTGCCGCAGGCGTTGCGCGGGGTGGCGCTGATGTTCTGCTACCTGCCGGCCAACATGATCTCGCTCGGTGCGCTGACGCAAGACCGGCTGAAAAGCGGCTCCAGCCTTTACAACTTGACCCGCGATCTGGGCGGCGCGATCGTGCTGGCGACGATCGGCACGATCATGAACGATCGGCTGCATTTCCACTGGAACCGGCTGATCGAGGACATCAACCCGGCGCGCCCGGTGGTGCAGCAGTTTCTCGATGCGCAGACCGGCCGCCTCGGGTCGCTGATCCCGGGCGACCCGCATCGGGCGGCGCTGACGCTGCTGGGCCGGCTGGTCGAGCGCGAGGCGCTGGTGATGACCTTTAACGACGTGATCCTGGCGCTCGCCACGATGTTCGTCATCGGCCTCTTCCTGATGCCGCTGGTGCGCCGCCCGCGCTCGCAGATGGCGGGTTAGGGCGGCGCGTATCGCCATCTTCGGGCGCGGGCTGGCGGGTTGGCGCCGATCTTGTTAAAAGGGCGCCGCCAGCGGGCCAGCGGGAGAATTGCGATGCGGGTCGCGAGCGTCGAGCGCAACACCAGGGAGACGCAGATCACGGGCCGGGTGGCGCTCGACGGCAGCGGCACGGCCGAGATCGCGACCGGCATCGGCTTTCTCGACCACATGCTGGAGCAGCTGGCAAAGCACAGCCTGATTGACCTCGCGCTCAACGCCAGGGGCGACCTGCACATCGACTTTCACCACACCACCGAGGATAGCGGCTACGTCGTCGGCGCAGCGGTGTCGCAGGCCTTGGGCGACCGCGCCGGCATCCAGCGCTACGGCGCCGCGATGATCCCGTTCGACGAGACCCTGACGCGGGTCGCCATCGACCTGTCGAACCGCCCCTATCTCGTCTGGAAGGTCGCGTTCTCGCGGCCCAAGCTCGGCGAGATGGACACCGAACTGTTCAAGGAATGGTTCCAGGCCTTCGCCCAATCGGCCGGCGCGACGCTGCACGTCGAGAACTTGTACGGCGACAACAACCACCACATCGTCGAATCCTGCTTCAAGGGCTTGGCCCGCGCCTTGCGGCAGGCGATCGAGATTGATCCGCGCCGCAAGGGCGCCGTTCCGTCGACCAAGGGTACCCTCGGCGGCAGTCTGGTTTAGGTCTTGGCTGGCATGACGACTGCGATCATCGATTACGGCTCGGGCAATCTGCGCTCGGCGGCGAAGGCGTTCGAGCGCGCCGCTTCCGAGAGCGGCAGCGCGGGTGCGATCGTCGTCACCAGCCACCCGGAACAGGTCGCGAGTGCCGAGCGCATCGTCTTGCCCGGGGTCGGCGCCTTTGCCGACTGCCGGCGCGGCCTCGCCGCGGTGCCCGGGCTCGAAGCGGCGCTGTGCGAAGCGGTGATCGGACGCGGCCGGCCGTTTCTCGGCATCTGCGTCGGCATGCAGCTGATGGCCGAGCGCGGCCGCGAGTTCGAGACGGTCGAAGGGCTCGGTTGGATCGCCGGCGAGGTCGTCGCGATAACCCCGGCCGACCCGCGGCTCAAGATCCCGCACATGGGCTGGAACGAGCTGCTGCCCCGCGCCGCCCACCCGGTGCTGGCCGGGCTGCCGCGCGGCACGCACGCCTATTTCGTACACAGCTATCAGTTTCGCCCGACCGATCCGGCCGACCTCCTCGCCGAGACCGATTACGGCAGCCCGCTGGCCGCGGTCGTCGGGCATGACAATCTGATCGGCACGCAATTCCACCCGGAAAAAAGCCAGATGGCGGGGCTGCGGCTGATCGCCAACTTCCTCGGATGGCGGCCATGAGCGGCCACGGGAGCGCCGCCGGACGGATCGCCGTCGAGCATCTGACCCAATATTCCGGCACCGATCTCGACGATCTGTGCGAGGCGACCGAAAGCGCGATCGGCGAAGGCGGCGGGTTCGGCTGGCTCAAGGTGCCGGCGCGCCAGGTGCTGGAGAACTACTGGAAGGGCGTGCTCGTGGTGCCGGACCGGCGCCTCGTCGTCGGCCGGCTCGACGGGGTCATCGCCGGCTCGGCGCAGCTGTCGCGGGCGCCGCGCAATAACGAGGCGCAGGCCTTTGCCGGCACGCTGGCCGGCGCCTTTGTCGCGCCCTGGGCGCGGGGACGCGGCATCGGGCGGCGCATTGTGATGGACATCGAGCGGCTGGCGCGCGAACTCGGGCTCGTCGTGCTGAACCTCGATCTGCGCGATACCCAGGAGGCCGCGATCGGGCTTTACGAGGGGCTCGGCTACCGGCGCTGGGGCACCCACCCGTGCTACGCCCAGGTCGAGGGGCGCATCGTCGCCGGGTACTACTATTTCAAGCGCCTCGACGTGCCGCCGGCGTGATCGTCGGATGATCCTCTATCCCGCCATCGACCTTAAGGGCGGCGCCTGCGTGCGGCTGGTGCGCGGCGAGATGGCGAGCGCCACCGTGTTCAACGACGACCCGGCGGCGCAGGCGCGCGCGTTTGCCGAGCTGGGCTTCCGCTGGCTACACGTGGTCGATCTCGACGGCGCCTTTGCCGGTCGTTCGGTCAACGGCGCGGCGGTGCGGGCGATCCGCGGCGCGGTCCCGCAAGTCAAGATCCAGCTCGGCGGCGGCATCCGCGACCGTGCCGCGATCGACCATTGGCTCGATCTCAACATCGATCGCGTCGTGCTCGGCACGGCGGCCCTGCGCGACCCCGAACTGGTGCGCCGCGCCGCCGCCGATTATCCCGGCCGGATCGTCGTCGGGATCGATGCGCGCGACGGCCGGGTCGCGGTCGAAGGCTGGGCCGAGACCAGCGACATCGCCGCCGTCGACCTGGCGCAGCGCTTCGCCGCTGCCGGGGTCGCGGCGATCGTCTACACCGACATCGCGCGCGACGGCGCGCTGACCGGGGTCGATGTCGCGGCGATCGCCGAATTCGCGCGACACACCGAGCTGCCGGTCATCGCCTCGGGCGGCATCGCATCGCTCGCCGATGTCGCGGCGCTGGCCGCCGCGGCGGCGGACGGCATCGCCGGCGCAATCTGCGGGCGCGCCCTCTATGACGGGCGGCTCGACCCGGAGGCGGCGCTGCGGCTGGCGGCGCGCGGAGGGCGTTAATGCTGAAGATGCGCATCATCCCGTGCCTCGACGTCAAGGACGGACGGGTCGTCAAGGGCGTCAACTTCGTTGACCTGACCGATGCCGGCGACCCGGTCGAGCAGGCCCGGCTCTATGACCGCGAGGGCGCCGACGAATTGTGCTTTCTCGACATCACCGCCAGCCACGAGGGGCGCGACACGCTCTACGACGTGGTGCGGCGCACCGCCGAGCAATGCTTCATGCCGCTGACCGTTGGCGGCGGAGTGCGCACCGTCGATGACATCCGCACGCTGCTGCTGGCCGGCGCCGACAAGGTGTCGATCAACACCGCCGCCGTGGCACGGCCCGATTTCGTGCGCGAGGCGGCCGAGAAATTCGGCAGCCAGTGCATCGTCGCGGCGATCGACGCCAAAGCGGTCGGGGCGGGAAGATGGGGCGTCTTCACCCATGGCGGACGGCGGCCGACCGGGCTCGATGCGGTCGAATGGGCCTGCCGGCTGACCGATTACGGCGCCGGCGAGATCCTGCTGACCTCGATGGACCGCGACGGCACCAAGTCGGGGTTCGACATTCCGCTGACCCGCACGATCGCCGACGCGGTGCGGGTGCCGGTGATCGCCTCGGGCGGGGTCGGCACGCTCGATCACCTCGTCGAAGGCATCCGCGACGGCCACGCGACAGCAGTGCTGGCCGCCTCGATCTTCCATTTCGGCACGTTCTCGATCGGCGAGGCGAAGGCGCATCTCGCCGCCGCCGGCATCCCGGTCAGGCC
>DATLRS010000172.1:0-10812 GCA_035534535.1 Allostellaceae bacterium
ATGGCCCAAGCGATCCGACAGCTCGTCGAGGATTTTCTGTCGACGATCCTGTTTTTCGTGGTCTATGCGGTTACCGGCAACCTCTATGCCGCGGTCGGCATTGCGATCGCGACCGGGCTCGCGCAGGTGGCGCGGCTCATCGTGTTGCGCCGGCCGGTCGGGCCGATGCAGTGGACGAGCCTCGGCCTCGTCGTCGTCCTCGGCAGCGGCAGCATCCTGCTGCAGAGCCCGCGCCTGATGATGATGAAGCCGAGCGTCGTCCACCTCGCGATCGCGGCAGTCATGCTCCGGCGCGGCTGGATGAGCCGCTACCTGCCGCCGATCGTGCGCCAACACGTCGGAGAGCAGATCATCGTCGCGGCCGGCTATGCCTGGGCGGCATTGCTCGCGTCGCTCGGCATCGCCAACTTTTTCATCGCGCTCAACTGCGATTTTGCGACCTGGGCCTGGTTCATTTCGGTCGGTGCGGTCGGCGCCAAGCTCGTTGCGTTCGGAGTGCAATACGCCATCTTCCGCGCCCTCACGCGGCGCGGCGTCGTCTCGCTTGACCTCGCATAAGCGGCGCCGGCCGAGCCTATAGCCCGGTGATTGCCCAATAGGCGGAATAACCCGTCCAGACGAACAGCGTCGCCACTCCGGTCCAGTAGACGACTTGGTACATTGCTCCCCCGCTCGGCCGCGGCAACACGCGCCTCCAGTCGGTGATACGGAGCGCGGGGCGCTGCCGTGCCCGGGCACTGCCGGGACGGATTTTGCTCGACAGGGGTTGGACGCAATTTTTCATTAATCCGATCTCCCCTATGGTGTATGCCAGGAGCGTCATGGAGGTGGCATGTACGTCAACACGGTCGAGATCGTCTGGCCGATCCTGATCGCACTCTTTTATCTGCTCCCGACCCTGGTGGCGTACGCGCGCGACATTCCGCAGCGCCCGGCGATCGCGTTGGTCAATTTCGTCTTCGGCTGGACGCTGGTCGGCTGGGTCGTCGTCTCGATCTGGGCAATGTCCGCCGCGCCCGCGACGCTGGCGCTGCTGCGAGAGCGGTCGCGCGATGGCGCCGAAGAGCCTGGGCAACGGCCGCGATGAACGCCGCCTGGCGCATTCCGGTCACGGTGCTGACCGGGTTTCTTGGCAGCGGCAAGACGACGCTGTTGAACCATATCCTCAAGCAGCCGGGCATGGCGGCGACGGCGGTCATCGTCAATGAGTTCGGCGAGATCGGCCTCGACCACCTGCTGGTCGAGAGCGCCACCGAGGATGTCGTGCTGCTCAACAGCGGCTGCTTGTGCTGCACCGTGCGCGGCGACATCGCCGACACGCTGACCGATCTGTTCGTCAAGCGGGTCAAGGGCCGGGTACCGCATTTCACCCGCGTGGTGATCGAGACGACGGGGCTCGCCGATCCGGCGCCGGTGCTGCATGCGCTGCTGTCCGATCCGATCGTCGCCGAGCGCTACATGATCGACGGCGTGGTGACCACGGTCGATGCCGTCAATGGCGCCGGCACGCTCGACCGGCAGCCCGAGGCGGTGAAGCAGGCGGCGGTGGCCGACCGGCTGATCGTGACCAAGGCCGATCTTGCCGATTCGGGCGCGCTTGCCGTGCTCGAATCCCGGCTGGGCGCGCTCAACCCGGGCGCGCCGCTATTACATGCGGCACACGGCGATGTCGCGGCGGCGGCGCTGTTCGACCTCGGCCTGTTCGACCCGCAGAGCAAAACCGTCGAGGTGCAGCGCTGGCTGCAGGACGAGGCGATCGCGGCGCACGACGATGACCATCACCATCACCACGACGTCAACCGCCACGACGAGCGCATCCGCGCCTTCTGCATCACCCGCGACACGCCGATGTCGTGGAGCGCGCTGTCGGGCTGGCTCGATGCGCTGGCGACAATGCGCGGCGACGATTTGCTGCGGGTGAAGGCGATCGTCGCGCTCGCCGACCGCCCCGAAACGCCGGTCGTGCTGCACGGCGTGCAGCATCTGTTTCACCCGCCGGTGCTGCTGCCGCGCTGGCCGAGCGAGGATCGCCGCAGCCGTTTCGTCTTCATCACCCGCGATCTGCCGCGCGCGGCGATCGAAGAGAGCCTGGCCGCCTTCGAGGCGGCCGACGAGCCGGCATAATCACGGTTTCGGCGGCGGCGTGCCGCGCGCGACGAGCTGCATCAGCCCGTCGCCGGCAGCCTGCGCGACATTGTAGGCGGTGTCGCCCCACGGCCCGTTCAACAACCCGCGCGGCACATCGCTTTCCTGGCCGACCGTGCCGATCTCGCTGCCGTCGCCGCGGCGGACGCGCCAGACGATCTTGACATGCTGCCTGCCGGCCTTGCCCGGCGAGACGCTGATTTCGGCGTCGACATAGAGGTCCGCCTTCTCGCCGGTCGCGACGATCGCCAGATTCTGCCGCTTCAGTACCGCCGCTACCGCGTTGGCGAGCGACGTCGCGCCATCGCCTGGTGCGCCGGCGATGCTGCCGATCGCGACGCGGGTTCGCCCGGCCAACGGCGCCTCGACCGGTGCCTGGTCTTCGAGCAGCGGCGCCAGACCGTCGGCGCTCAGTCCGGCCAGCTGCGCGATCGGCGCGGCCTCGCCCGAGGCCCAGTCTGCGGCCGGCGCATCGACATGGACGACGCGCTCGCCGACCGTCCGGCCTTTGGCGTCATAGAGCCGCCACAGCGCGCTGACGGTCGTGCTGCCATCATGCGGCGGCGCTTCGACCAGCCGGCCATAAAGCTGATAGCTGTCGAGGCTCGCGGTCCGCGCGCTGGCCGGGATGTCGTGCTTCAGCAGCGCTTTTGCGACCGCCGGGGCAAGCTTTGCCGCGAGCGCGGCCGGCCGGCCGACAATCGGCGCGATCGAGACGCCGGCGACATCGCGCACCCTGAGCAGCGCGGCCGGCGGGCGATCGCTGCCAAAGGGATGCGGCAGCGGCTGGCAGGCGGCGAGCAGCAGAGGGAAGGCGAGGCTCGCGATGCGCCGGCGGCGCCCGCCGGTCGCGGCCATGCGGCAGCGCCGATCGCCGGCAGCCCAGGCACCGGGCCGACTACTCGGCAAGCGCGATCGCCGCGAGGCCGCGGCCGTAATCGGTTTCGCCGCGGTGGCAGGCGCGGCGATAGCTGAAGAACAGCGTCTCCTCGACGGCGGTGTCGTGCGGCGCCTGCTCGATTGCGGCGAGGCCGAGCCGCGCCAGGCGATGCGCGATGTAGCCCGGCAGATCGAACAGCGCGTGCGTCGGCCGCGCTGCCGGCCGGAAAAAGCCGCCGCTGTCATGGTCGGCGGCGGCAAAGGCGGCGACGAATTCCGCCCCGACCTCGTAGGAGGGCTGTGCGATGCACGGTCCGATCGCGGCGCGAATGCGGGCCGGCTCGGCGCCCAGGGCGGTCATCGCCGCGACGGTCGCCTCCATGATTCCGGCGAGTGCGCCGCGCCAGCCGCCATGCGCCGCGCCGATGACCCGGGCCGCCGGGTCGGCGAACAGCACCGGCGCGCAATCGGCCGCAAGCACGCCGAGCGCAATGCCCGGCACGCCGCACACCATGCCGTCGGCGCGCGGGTTTTCGCCATGCCGCCATGGCCGCTCGACGGTGACGGTCGCGGTGCCGTGGACCTGGTGGCAGCTCACCAGGCGCTGCGGCATGACGCCGAGCTGCGCGGCCGCGATGGCGCGGTTGCGCCCGACCTTTTGCGGGGCGTCGCGCGAGCCGAAGCCGCAGTTCAGCGAGGCATAGATCCCCTCGCTGACCCCGCCCACGCGGGTGAAGAAGGCGTGGCGGATCGGCGGATCGCCGCCCGCGAGGGCGGCGAGGACGCTGAGTGTGATCATGAACCGGCCGTCATTCAAACCCCGCGGGAATCGGCAGCCCCGGCGAGGTCAATGCCAGGACCTGGAACAACTTGCCCATCTGGGCCGGGTCGATCAAGCGCGCGAGGCCGCTCTCGAGCGCGCCGCGCTGCGCCGGCGTCGCGCCGGCCGTCAACGCGGCCAGCCGCGCCTCGGCGCCCAGCGCCCGCAGGAATCGACCCTGCTCGACCGGGCCGTGCACCACCGCGCCGGCGGCGCGCGCCGCCGCGGCAAAGGCGGCAAAATCGACATGCGCGCTCAGATCGGCGCCGCCCGGGTCGTCGAGCACGGCGGCCGACGCGTGCCGGCGCACCGCGGCGAGGGTCGCGCCAGGACGGCTCGGGCAATAGCCGTAATCGACGAACAATGCCGCGCCCGGGTGCCGCGCCAGCCGCTCGCCGAGCGTCGCCGCCAATGCCGCCGCTGCGGGACAGATCTCGACGAGCGTCCCCGCCGACGCCGCGCGCAGGGCCGGCGGCACAAGCAGCCGCAGCATCGGACTTTCCGGCCCGTCGGCGAAGGTCAGGCGATCCGAGGGGTCGAGCGCAACGAACCGTTCGCGCCATTCGGCCGGGCCGCGCACCAGCTGGCGGATCGGCAACGCATCGAGGAACTCGTTGGCGAGGAGCAACAGCGGCCCTGGCGGCAAGGCGTCGGGGCCAGCGACAAAGCGTGGTTCGGCGCCGGCGAGGCGGCGCTGCTGCGCGGCGCGCAAGATGGGGCTCGCCTCAACGAGGTGGAGGCGCAACGCAGCGCGAAAACCCGGCACGGCTGCCGCGGCGCGCAGAAAATCACCGAGCAGCGTGCCGCGGCCGGGGCCAAGCTCGGCGAGGATCACCGGATCGGGCTGCCCGATGCGCTGCCAGAAATCGCCGCACCACAAGCCGATCAGCTCGCCGAAGATCTGGCTGATTTCCGGTGCGGTGATGAAATCGCCGGCACCGCCCAACGGATCGCGGCGCGCGTAATAGCCGCCCACCGGATCATGCAGCGCCATCGCCATGAACGCCGCCACTGACAGCGGCCCCTCGCGCCGGATTCGCCCGGCGATCGTGGCGGCGAATTCGGCCATCCTCAGCCGCGCCCGGCCGGCGCTAGCGGGCGGCGGCGGGCGGCCGACGCTGCGCCCACACGATCACGACGATCCCGGCGATGAGCACCGGGATCGACAACAGCTGGCCCTCCGTCGCGTTGAAACCGAGGACCGGAATGAAGCCGACCTGTACGTCGGGCTGGCGAAACAGCTCGCCTGACATGCGCGCTACCGCATAACCCGCCAGAAACAACCCGCTGACGATCCCCGGATGCCGCCGGGCGCCGCGCCGCTCCGCGACGAACAACACGAGAAACAACAGGATGCCCTCGAAGAAGGCTTCGTAAAGCTCGCTCGGATGGCGCGGCAGCGGACCGGCGCCGGGGAAAACCATGGCCCACGGCACGGTCGTCACGCGGCCCCACAGTTCGCCGTTGACGAAATTGGCGATGCGCCCGAAGAACAGCCCGATCGGGATCGCTTCGCAGACGATATCGCCGAGCGCGAAGATCGGGATCGCGCGCGCCCGCGTGAACAGATAGATCGCCGTCGTGACGCCAAGCGCGCCGCCGTGGAACGACATCCCGCCATGCCACACATACAGCGCTTGCAGCGGGTGCTGGCTGTAATAGTCGAAATTGTAGAAGAGCACGTAGCCGATACGCCCGCCGAGCACGACGCCGAGCGTCGCCCAGACGAGAAAATCGTCGACATCAATGCGCCGCACGAGGCCAGGCGGGCGGTCCGCCAACCTCAGGCAATAGCGCCAGCCGAGCAGCAGCCCGGCGATATAGGCCAGCGCGTACCAGCGAATCGCGAATGGCCCGAGGGCGATCGCCACCGGATCGAAGGCAGGAAACGGGATCGCAAAAAGCGGCATCGGCGCCGATCGTCCGCCGCGGGAGACGGCAAGCGGCTCGCGTTATAGGCGGCGCGGGCGGCGCAGCCAAGCGCGCCCGTTGGGCGATACGGTCGCAGGCGGGGCGCGCGCCGCTCAGCCCGGATGCGGCGGCGGGATCTGCGAGGCCATCGGCGGCGGATGATTGCCGGGCGGCCAGCTGTCGTAGAAGCCGGGGATCACGGCCGCCCGCGGCAGCACGATCGGCGTGTAAGCAGGCAGCGGCTGCGCCGTCGCGATGCCGACCGCCGCGCCGAGCGTGGCGCCGGTCTCGGCCCCAACCACCGCGCCGATCGCCGGGTTGATGGCAAACGTGGCGCCAAGCCCGGTACCGAGCGCGGTGCCCGCCGCGGCGCCGACGACGGCACGCTCGGCCGCCTCGCCCCGATCGACGCGTGCCACGGTAAATTCGCCGGGGCCGGTGCCATAAGCCTGGACGCAGCCGCACAGCGCCGCAACCAGCCCGCACAGCGCCGCCCTGACCGCAATAAGCCGCATCGCCGATCCCCCGCTTCCTCTCGCGCGATGATAGCAACGCGCGCGGGGGCGCGTCACGTCGCGATTGCGGCAGACGGCATCGGCGCGGCGGCCGGTTACCCGCGGCCCGGTCGGACCTGCTGCTGGCGCGGCACCGCGATCAGCGGATCGATACGGCCCGGCACCCGTCGGCTTGTCGCGGCGCGCGATGGCCTTGCGTCGGCGCAGCGCGTCGGTTTCAAATCGCGTTCATTCACCGCGAGAGAACGAGGAGATGGCGATGCCCGACAACAGCCCGACGCCCGCTGCGCCGCCCGGCCCGCCGCATCCGCTGCTGAGCCAGCCGCCGGCGGTCGCCTCCTCGCTGCCGGCGCTATGCCGGGTCGATCTGATGACCGCCGCCGGCTCGGCGCTGTTCGGCGCGGCGTGGAAGGTGCGCGAGGCAAAGATCGTCGAGCGGCCGCCGCTGCCCGATGCGATGCCCGAATACAGATCGACCTACGACATCGATCCGCATGCCGGCGACAAGGGCTATGACGATTCGGCCTGGCAGGCGGTCCCGGCCACCGAACTGGGCGCCAAGCGCGGCGGCGGTTATGTGTCGTTTCTGTGGTTTCGCGCCCGCCTGACGATCCCCGCGCGGATCGGCGATTTCGACCCGACCGGGGCCGGCGCGGTGTTGACCGCGAATGTCGACGATTACGCCGAGATCTGGGTCAACGGCGAGTTGCCGCGTGCCGCCGGACGGCCGAGCCCGGCGACGATCCAGGGCTTCAACATGCCGAACCGGCTGGTGCTGGCACCCTCGGTCAAGCCGGGCGACATTTTCCAGCTGGCGGTATTTGGCATCAACGGGCCGATCTCGGCCGCGCCCCCCAACACCGTGTGGTTCCGCGAGGCGAAGGTCGAATTCTACCGCTGAGCAAGCGCCCGGCGGCGGCTAGCGGTATTCGTCGCCGCAATCGCCGATCTGGGCCAGCAGGTCGCGCGACCGGGCGAGCACCGCGTCGAGTGCGGCGCGGTCTTCGTCGTCGAGCGCGAGCGCGAAGGTGCGGCTATTGTCGGCGATGTGCTGGGCCAGGCCCAGCCGCGCGCCGACGATGACCCCGGCAACCGCCGGCTGGTCGAGCACGTAGCACAGACCGACATTGGCGATGCCGACGCCGTGGCGCGTGGCGATCTGCTTGAGGGCAGCGAGCAGTTCCTGGAACAACGCCCAGCCGCCCCAGGCGTCGATCATCTGCTTGTATTTTTTGAGAGAGGCGGTGGTGAGGTCGGCGCGACCGGGCTCGGGGCGGCCGAGATATTTCTCCGACAACAGGCCGCCCAACAGCGTGCCGTAGGCCAGGAGGCTGACGCCGTGCGCGACGCACCACGCCGCCATGCGCGCCGCCGGCCGGCGGTCGATCAGCGAATACTGCACCTGGTTCGAGACAATCGGGATGCCATACCCGGCGATGATGCCGAGCCGCTCGGTGTCGAAATTGGTCAGTGCGAGGTGGCGGATCCGGCCCGCGTCGCGCAGCCGGGCGAGTTCCTGCAGGGCGTCGAGATAGCGGCGGTCGGCGTAATCCCACCAGTGGAATTGCAGGAGATCGAGACGCTCGGTGCCCATCCGCCGCAGCGACAGGCCGATGGCGTCCTCGACAACGCGGCGGGTCATCGGCCCGGGCGAGGGCACCCATTTGGTGAAGGCCTGGATCTCCGACAGGCGCTCGGCCCCGCGCCGTGCGGCAAACTGGCGGCGAAAGACACCGATAAAATCCTCGGCCGGACCGTAATGGTCGGCGAGGTCCCAGGTGGTCAGCCCGGCGTCGTGATAGGCGAACATCTCCTCGATCGCCCGCGCCGGGTCGATCGCCCCATGCCCGCCCGACACCTGCCACAGGCCGTTGAGGATGCGGCAGATTTCGAGATCGGCGGCGAACGCAAAGCGGCTGGCGGCCGGTAGCGGCATCGCTCACCTCGCGCCCGGCAGCACCGGCAATTCGACAAAGGACGGCGTCGTCGCGGCGTGATGCACGGTGTTGGCGGCGACCCGGATCGTCTCCTCGCCGTCTGCCGCCAGCATCGGGTTGCCACTGTTGGTGTTGCGGGCGCGGCGCGGGAAGTTGCTGCTGGTGACGTCGACCTCGATGCGGCTGCCGGCTCGCAAGGTGTGGTGGATGTCGCCGAGATTGATTGTCACCCGGTTGATGCGGTCGGGCAGCAGCGGCTGCGGCCCGGCCGCCGGCTCGCGGTACAGGGCGCGGATGACGCCGTCCATCAGCAGCATCGCCTGCCCGTCCGGCTGACGTTCGATCAGCTTGGCGACAAAATCGGTGTCGGGGCAATCGGACTGCACGCTGAGCGTTACCCGCACATTGCCGGCGATCGTCAGATCCTCGCTCAAGGCCGCGCCGGTGTAGATCAGGCCGTAATCGGGCAATGCCTGGGCCGGGCGCTGGTCGAGCGGGCCGGGCTCGATCAGCATGTTGCGGCCGCCCAGCGTCGGCACCGGATGGCGCGGGTCGTAGGTGTAATGGCGCGGCGCGCCGCCCGGCCCGTCAGCACCGAGGCTGCCGTCGCCGCGCAGATGGAGCCGGCGCGGCGTGATCCCCGGCGGCGGCCAGCGCTCGGCATGGCGCCAGTCGTGCGGCGCATACGCCGCACGGTCGGCGACCCAGGCGCGCGGCGAATAGAATACCGGCGGCTCGGCGATCAGATCGCTCGGCTCGTCCTTCAGCCAATAGCCGAACCACTCGAAATAGGGGTCGCGCGGCCAGAAATTCTCGGCGTAGACGAAATAATGCTCATTCGGGCCGATCCACAATTTCTGGGTGCCGGTGCGCGCCTGGATCGCCTGGAAAGCGGCAATGACGCTGGTCTGAAAGATGTCGAACCAACTGGTGACGTGAAACCCCGGAATGTCGATCGTCGCCCGGAAATCGTGCCGCGCCCGAAAGGCGTCGGGCACCGGGTGGCTGATGATCTCGTCGAGAAACGGCTGCCAGGTGGCAAAATCCGGGTAGCCAGCGAGCGGCAGATGCATCCAGTCGGGCGAATTGACGAAAGGCGGCTGGGCCTGGCGCGCCGCGTCGAGCCGCGTATAGCGCGCCGCCGCCCGCTCGGCCGCCGCCGCCAATTCGCCGCCGCCGATGCCGAAGCGCCGCATCACGGCGTCGCGGTGCGAGCCCGACAGGCCGGGGATGTTTTTCGCCACCCACAGCCACAGCCGCTCCATCTCAATGGACTGGCCCTCGCAGACGACGTCGTCATAGATGCTGGAGCCGCCGGCCTGGGCGAAAAACGCGGCGAGGCTCGGGTGGCGCGTCGAGGCGGCGGCAAAGGTCGTCGTCGCGCCGGCCGAGGAGCCCGACATGCCGACCCGCCCGTTCGTCCAGGGCTGCGCCGCGATCCACTCCAGCGTGTCGTGCCCGTCCGCCGCGTCGTCGGCATAGACGCGGTCCTCGCCCTCGGAGCCGTGCCGGCCGCGGCAATCCTGGTACACCGCGGCATAGCCGCGAGCGACGATGGCGCGCCAGCCGCGCAGGATCGAGCCGCGCATCGGCTCGGCCGGGTTGGGTAGCCAGGCATGGCTCACATCGAACTTGTCGCGCGCGTCGGCGGCGGCGATGCCGTAGGGCGTGCGGTGCAGGATGACCGGAAAGCGCGGCCCGTTGCTCGCCGGCAGGAAGACAAAGGTGTTGAGGCGGGTGCCGTCGCGCATCGCCACCATCGTCTGGAAGGCGCGCACGCCGGCGTCGGTCCCTGGGTCGGTCCCTGGGTCGGTCCCTGGGTCGGTGGCGGCATCGGTTATGGTGTCCATCGGTCAGTCCAGGGTCAGGAGGCGGCCGAAGCCGGGGATCGGCTGGCGCATGCCACAGTGCCGCAAGGCATGCCACATCATCGCCGAGGCGCTCGAAATCACCGGCTTCCGCAGGTCCTGCTCAAGCAGTTCGAGGACCGGCAGCGTCGGCATGCCGGTGCCGGAGAGGAACACCGCCTCGGCTTCCGGCCGGTCGACGCCGCGCGCCAGGCCGTAGGCGCGCTCGGCGGTCTCGTCGTAGATGTTGGTGACGCCCTTCAGATTGTCGGATGCGACGACAGCGAACCCATGCGCTTCAAGATGGGCGCGGCCCTGCGCCGTCGTTTCGGCCGAATAGGGCGCGCCGAGCGCCAGCCGCCTGACGCCGAGCCGTTCGAGCGCGCCGACCACCGCGGCAAAGGCGGTGGTAATCGGAACGCCGGTCGCTCGCGTCAGCCGGGCCAGAAGCTCGGCTTCGCGGTCGCGGCCGAGGTAGTAGCTCGTCGCGGTATGCGCGATGAGGATGATGTCGGGCTTGACCAGCGCCAGCAGCCCGGCGCTGCCGTCGAGGCCGTCGACCATCGCGCCGGTGCGCGCGTCCTGATTGTCGAGCGCGCCGGGCAGCCCGCCACCGGCCGCCATCCGGTGGAAATGCAAAGACACCCCGGCCGGCGCGAGCGCCATCATCTCCGCCTCGACCGTCGGATTGCCCGGCGGCACCAGAAACCCCAGCCTCGCCCTCCAGCCGATCATCGCGCCCTCTCCGCCCGCCACGA
>DATLRS010000173.1:0-20496 GCA_035534535.1 Allostellaceae bacterium
GGGCGTGCAGAAACATCGTGAACGGACCCTGCACCGCGCCGCGGCTGGCGACGATGCTGTCGAAAATCGCATGGTTCTTCGCCGCTACCTGGTCCTTCGCGGTGATCGAGGGAAGCCTGGCCATGACCGTTCCTTTCTTGCAGCTAACTCAGCGCAGCCGCGAGCCCGGGTCGACCCCGAGATAGACGCGGCCGCCGATCGGGTACCATTCCGGTGCGAGCGTCACCGTCTGGCCGACAACGTTGAGGTCGCGCCAGCATTCGGCGAGGCGGCTCTCGCGCTTGAACGAGGTGCTGCCGCCGTGCCGGTACACGAGGTCCATAGCCTCGCGCGCGCTGTCGGCGGCATAGGTCGAGGCCAGCCGGCACCGCGCCCGCTGCTCGAGCGTCGTCGCCTTGCCCGCCGCCACGGTGTTCCACAATTCGCTGATCATCGTCGTGCGGTAGGCGCGGCCGGCGTTGAGGATCGCATCCGCCCGCCCGACGGCATCCTGCACCTGCGGGTTGTCGCACAACAGGCCGGTCCGGCCGCGCGGCGTCTTGCCGCCCGCCAGGTCGATCAGCGCATCGATGCCGGCGCGGGCGATGCCGGTGATGACCGCGCTGTGATGCGGCCCGATCCAGCACTGCGTCGGCAGCTGATAGAGGACGCCCGGCCAGCGGTCCCACTGGTTGTCCAAGGGGATGCCGGCATGGATCATCGTGCGCCGTTCGGGCAGGAAGACGTTGTCGACCGTCCAGTCGAAGCTGCCGGTGCCGCGCAGCCCGGTCACGTCCCAGCTTCCGGGCACGATCTCCGCTTCGGCGCGCGGGAAAACGCCGCGCCAATAGAGCGGCTTGCCTTCGGGGCTGAGGCGCGGCTTGCCGTCGTCGAGGATCTGGAAGCTGCCCAGCATCCAGCCGGCTTCCTGGCAGCCGCTGCCAAAGCTCCAGCGCCCGCTGACCCGGTAGCCGCCGGCGACCGGCGTCGCCTGCCCGCCGCCCTGCACCGCGGTTCCGGCGCCGACGTCGGGCCCGTGTTCATAGATTTCCTGGACGCCTTCGTCGGGCAGCCCGAGCATGACGAGCTGGACGACGCTGTTATTGGCGAGGTTCCAGCCGACCGAACCGAGGCCCTCGGCCAATAATTCGACGACGCGCAAATAGGTCAGCGGGTCGGCCTGCAGCCCGCCCAGCGAACGCGGGATCACCAGCCGGTAAAAGCCGGCCGCGCGCAACTGCTCGACCAGGGCCTTCGGAAAGCGCTGCTCGCGCTCGATTTCTTCGCGATAGCGGCGCAATTCCGGCTGCAGAGCCGCTGCCGCCTGCACCACCGGTTGTGCGTCGATATCGGCGGGCAGGCGCGCCTCGTCCCGGTGCATCTCTTCGGCGATCGTATCCATCTTGCTCCTCCTGCCGCCGCGCACAGCCCGCGGGGGCGCCAGCCAAGCCTATGCTTCCGATGCCGGGGATGCCAGACCATCGGGCGGCCAGAGCTTGACATCGCTGCCCAGCGGAATGCGCAGATTGCGGAACAGCAGCGAAAACATCATCCAGTTGCCCATCGCGATGATGAATTCGACCTGGTGCGCGGGGTCGGTGACATGTTTCGCCACCTCGGCCCAGGCGGCGTCCGAAATCGATTTGCCGGCGAGACATTCGTCGGTGGCGGCGAGGATCGCCCGGTCCGCCGGCGTCAGCCGCGCCGCGTTGCGCCAGTCGCGCACCGCCAGAATGTCCTCGGGCGGGATCCCGGCGGTGGTCGCGACCCGCCAATGATTGGTCCACTCGTAGGCCGAGCCGGTGACCCAGCCGATCCGCATGATCATCAGTGCGCGCAGCCGCGTGTCGAACTTGTTGTTCTCCAACAACTGCATCAGCTGGCTGAACGCCACCCGGGCGACGCCGGGGTTGTTGGCGACGACGCGGAACGCTTCGCTTTGCGTCCGCCGCGCCGGCATTCCCATCGCTTCCCCGAGCGCGCTTGCCTCTTCGGGCGACACCATCGGCACGCGTAGCGTCATCCTCTCCCCCTATCTGTTGCCGCATGGTGCTACCGCGCCAGCCACCCCGGCGCAATATCGGCTTGTCGAGACACTACCCACAGCGCGCGCCCTGCGCGTAAACTTGCCCGGTTCTGCTGCCGGCTTGCGAGGGGTGATGGCCGATCGAAAATTCCGCATCGTCGTCGCCGGCGCGGGCGTCGCCGGCCTCTTCATGGCCGAGACGCTGAAGCGCGCGGGCATCGACTTTACCGTCTATGAAAAGGCCGGCGACGTCGGCGGCACCTGGCGGGACAACACCTTTCCCGGCCTCTTCGTCGATGTCCTGTCGCGGCAATACGAATTTCCGTTCCAGCCCAATTACGGCTGGTCGCGCAAATACGCACCGGCGACCGAGATCTGGGATTACATCAAGAAGGTGGCGCGCGAGCGCGGCCTCACCCGGTTCATCCGCTTCAACGAGGAGATCGTCGGCGCGCGGTTCAGCGACGGGCGCTGGCACATCGAGAGGGCCAACGGCGGCACCGATGTCGCGGATTTCTTCATCTGCGCCACCGGGTTTCTGCACAAGCCGCTCTATCCCGACATCGCCGGGCGCGAGAGTTTCGCCGGCGCGTCCTTCCATTCCGCGCACTGGGACCACAGCGTGCCCTATGAGGGCAAGCGCTGGGGCGTCATCGGCAGCGGCGCCAGCGGCGTGCAGATCACCGAGGCATTGGCCTGGGCCGGGTGCGAGGTCACCCAATTCATCCGCCGCGCGCAATGGGTCCATATCCGCGATAACCCGCCCTCGACCTGGCGCGAGCGGCTCAAATTGCGTCTACCGGGCGGCTACCAGCGCGAGCAGCGCCGGTTGTGGCAGATGATCAACGAGGCCGACCGCTGGCGCCTCACCCCCGGGCCGCAGCGCGAGGCGATGGAGCGCGAATACCGCTCCTATCTCGACTTCATCAAGGACCCCGAGCTGAAAGAGAAGCTGACGCCCGACTACAATCTCGGCTGCACCCGCATCCCGAAATCCGACAGGAACTATTATGCGGCGGTGCAGCTGCCGAACGCGCGCATCATCAAGGGGCAGGTCGCCTGCATCGTGCCCAACGGCGTCGTGATGGCGGACGGGACCGAGGTGGCACTCGACGTGCTGGTCTACGCCACCGGCTTCGATGCGCATGCCTATATGCGCCCGATGAATGTGACGGGCCTCAACGGTATGACGATCGACGAGGCATGGCACGAGAAGATCTATTCCTACGGCGGCATCGCGCTGCCCGGTTTTCCCAACCTGTTCATGCTCTACGGACCGTTCGCCCCGGTCAACAACGTGCCGGTGCCGTTGGGCCTCGAACAGGAGATCGGCTGCATCATGCGGCTGATGGGCGAGGCCGACGCCCGCCGCGCCGCGGTCATGCCGACCGTCGCCGCCACCGAGAAATTCCTCGCCCGCCTCGGCACCGCCTTTCCCGGCACCGTCTGGGTCGGCGGCTGTCAGAACTGGTACACCGGCGATCAGGGCGTGCCGGTCCTGTGGCCGCTCCCGCAAAGCGCGCACAAGGAATTCTTCGCCGAGATCCCGGTGGAAGATTTCCAGTTCACGCCGACCGGGCTTGCAGACTGATCGCTCCAACAATCGGCCGTACGGCCGCGGCCGCTATTTGACGATCAGGCGGCCGCGGGTCGCGGGATGAAAATCGTCGAAGAATTCATAAGTCCCGGCATCGAGCGGACCGACAAAGACGCTGATCGTCGCACCCGCCGTCACCAGCTTCTCGCGGTGCAGCGAGGTGCTCTCGAACTCGGCCGGCACGGCCTGCTCGTTGCGGACGGCCAGTTCGACCTTGACCCCGGCCGGAACCGACAACTCGGCCGGTGCGAACTGATGGTCGCGGATGGCGAGCGCGATCGTCGGCGGCTGACCGAAGGCCGGAACGGCTGAGGCCAGGAACAGGATCGCGGCGACGGCTCGGCGCATGCGGATCGCTTCCTTGCAATTGATAATCGATCGCGACATAGGTTGTCGCGCCGCCCTCGACAAGCCGCTTTGCTGCCGGTCAAGCCTGCCAAATCGTCACATCACGACGCAGCATGACCTGAGCCGGCCGACGCCGCGGCGAGCGCGTCGCCACCCGCCTCGCGGCATAGCTTTGACGACGGCGTCGCAATGGCGCTATCCTGCCACGAGCAAACGAGGGTGAACGATGAGACCATTTGTTGTGTCTGGCGTGCTTGCCGCAGCGCTGATGTTGTCCGCTTGCACCAATCCATACGATCCCGGCCAGCGCGCGGTCGGCGGTGCGCTGGTCGGTGCCGGCGCCGGAGCAGCGCTCGGTGCCGCGGCCGGTGGCGGCCGGGGCGCGGCGACCGGGGCGCTTGTCGGCGGCGCGCTGGGGGCGTTGACGGGCGCTGCGACGACGCCCGCGCCACCGCCGCCGGGTTACGGCTACCGGCCGGGACCGCCGCCGCCGGGTTACGGCTACCCGCCGGAACCGCCGCCGCCGGGTTACGGCTACCCGCCGCCGCGGTAAGAGGTCGGCTGGCAGCCCCGGGGATACGGCTGGGGTCGCTATAAGCGACGGGGCTTTCGGGGCAGGCTGCGATGCCGGCCCAACGCCCCGTCCGATGCCCGTCCGCCGTTGAGCAATCCACCTGGACGCGATAGTGGTGCCGCCCTGACCGCGCACCAAGCGGGTGACGCGCCCTCCCGATCTCCGGTAGGCTGCTACCTGGCGGCGCCCGCCGTGGCGCCAGTCGGGGGAGGCATAAGCTGTTCAGGAACCTCAAGCTCGGCCAGACGATCTATTCGGTCATATTGCTCTTGGTGATCGTCGCCGAGCTGATCAGCTATGTCGGCATCAGCGGCATGCGGACCTACAACCTGCAACTCCACGAGTTGCGCCGGGTCGCACAGGCCGCCATCCTCGGCGAACGGATCAACCGGCTGCTGCTCGCGGTCGTCATCGATTCACACGGTATCGATAGCGCGACCGGCCCTGCCGAGGCGGCGAAATTCATCCCGCCGATCGAGCAGAACCTCGCCTTGATCCAGCAACTGACCGCACGCTGGGCTGCGATCAACGAACCACGCGATCGGGCCGCGCTGGACAGCGTCAGGGCGGGCATCGACGACTTCGTCAAGTCCCGGACCGAACTGGTGCGGCTGGCGCGCGCCGGTTCGCTGCCACAGGCGCACGCGTTGAACGGCAGCGACCAGAACCGCGCCAGCCGGGCGGCACTGGACGCGGCGATGGCGAAGCTCGCGGCCGGCGACGCCGCGCGGGTTCGCGCGCTGACCGACGGCATCCAGAGCGTCTACGATTCGAACCTGATCGTCATGATCGCGCTGGCCGCACTTGGGATCGGCCTCGCGCTGCTGGGGGTATTGATCGTCGTCAGCCGCATCACCCGCCCGATCTCGCGGCTGACCGAGCGTGTGACCGAGAACATCCGCAGGGTGGCGATCGCTGCCACCCAGGCCAGCAGCGCTGTCAGCCAGGTCTCGGACGGCTCCAACATCCAGCTCACCGCCTTGCGGCAATCCGCCGCGGCGCTCGGCCAGAGCACCGAGGCGATCGCCGAGGTCGCGCGCTCGACCCAACTGGCCAGCGAGCAGGCCAAAGAGGCCGCCAATCTCGTCGCCGACGGCATCCACCAGATGGACAGGATGGTCGACGTCGTCAACGTGATCTCCGAGAACAGCAGCCAGATCAGCCGGATCGCCGGCGCGATTTCGCACATCGCCAGCCAGACCAACATGCTCGCGCTCAACGCAGCGATCGAGGCGGCGCGCGCCGGCGAGCACGGCAAGGGCTTTGCCGTCGTCGCCGAGGAGGTGCGCAAGCTCGCCGAGAGTTCGGGCGGCCTCGCTCAGGAAATCGCCAGCCTGGTGCAGCAGGCCACCGAGGCGGCCGGCAGCGGCGTCACGATGGCCCGCGAGGTCAGCGACAACATGCACCAGATCGCCGACGGCGTGCAGCAAAGCGACCGGCTCGTCGGCGCAATCGCCACCGCGATGGAGGAGCAGCAGGCGACGGTCAGGGGCATCAACACCAATGTCGCCGAACTGACCCGAATCGGACAGTCGAATGCCACCGCGGCCGAGGAAATCACCGCCACGATGCTTGACCTCTCCAAGCTGGCCGAGCGTTCGCGCGGCGATGTCGACGAGTTCAAGGCGGTCGGCCTCTAGGATTTCGCCGGTCCCGCCGCCCTGCTTGCCGGCGACAGCCGGCGACAGATTGTGTTGAAGAAAGCGAAATCCCCGATTTCCTTGAAGTTGATGCTCGCGAGGCCGGGTTCGGCTATGTTTATGCGCTGTGAATGCGGCGGGTGCGACCGCCCGTCGAGAGGGGATGTTCGGCCGCATGGAAGATTCGCTGCGCGATCTGCAACGGGCGATGGCCGCACACCGCAAGGCATTGGCCGCAAACCGGATGCTGCCGGGCGAGGACGCCGCCATGCGGCAGCGCGTCATGCACCGTTTGACGCGCGATATCGAGCGGATCTCGGGGATCGAAATCACCGAGATGATCGAAGGCAAACTCGCCCGGGTGCTGTCGTCGGTGGCCATCGACGAACTCGAACGATGGGCGCGCCGGCTGCATGTGCTGCCCGGAAATGACCCGGAATGGCTGAGCCTCATTGAAAGTCTGACGGTTCACGAGACTTTCTTTCATCGCGACCGCGCCCAGCTCGCTCTGCTGGGGCAGATTCTTCCCGAGCTTGCGATCGCCGCCGCGCGCAGCGGGCGGCGCCGGCTGCGCCTGTGGTCGGCCGGCTGCGCCACCGGCGAGGAGGCCTATACGCTCGCGATCCTGGCGTTGCGGGCGTTGCGCGACGCCGGGTTTGCCGACCAGTCGCCGGATGGCGGGATCGTCTGCCGGGCGCCCTGGCAGCTCGATGTCCTGGGCACCGACATCTCCCGGCTGGTGCTGACGCAGGCCCGCGCGGCGATCTATTCGACCGAGGGATTGAGCGCGTTTCGCGATCTGCCGCACGAGTTCCAGCGGTTCTTTCCGATTCTGCCGAAAAGCCGCGAGAGCGGCGAAATCGAGCGGCGCGGCGTGCTGCCGGCGGTCCGGCGGCATGTCCGGTTCCGCCAGTTCAATCTGCTCGCCGCGCTGCCTCCCGAAACGGAGTGCGACGTCGTACTGTGCCGCAATGTATTGATCTATCTGACGGCGGCGGCGCGGCGCGACGCGCAGGCGGTGTTCAGGCAGGCGCTGCGGCCTGGCGGCTACCTGTTGCTCGGCCCGACCGACACCGTGGCCGACCCGACAGCCTATGAGGTGCGCTGGGGCACCGGCGCCGCCGCCTACGCGTTGCGGCCGCGCGATGAGTGAGCCGACCGGCCATCGGCCGGACCCGGCACCCGATGCCGCCGGCGCGGGCTGGATCGCCTTCTCGCTGGCAGATCAGCGCTTTCGACTGCCGATGGCGTCGGTCGAGGCGGTTGATACCCCGCCGCCGCTGACCCGCGTTCCGCATGCGACATCCGCGCTCTTGGGGGCGGGGAATTTCGCCGGCCGGATCGTGCCGGTCCTCGACCTCGGCATGCTGCTCGACCGTCCGCCGGGGCGGCGAGCCTATGACGGCGGCGGCGAGATCCTGCGCCTGCGGACTCCGGCGGGGAATGTCGGGTTATGGGTCGATCGGGTGGAACGGCTGACGCACGCAGACGCCGCGGCGCCGACCCCGCACGGCGCCGCGCTGCTTGATCCGGCCCGGCTGCTGGCGACGGCGCTCACCCCGGCGGA
Organism: Allostellaceae bacterium; assembly: GCA_035534535.1. Lineage (GTDB taxonomy): Bacteria > Pseudomonadota > Alphaproteobacteria > ATCC43930 > CGMCC-115725 > DATARH01. The sequence goes on from DATLRS010000173.1 coordinate 7,732, forward strand.
CCTCGCCCCATCGGACTTCGGCGACGGCACGCCGGCGCCGCTCGGCGACGTCGCCGACCAGGTGCTGCCCGCCGCGACCGCCGCGACGAGCGAGGCTTTCATCATCGTCGAGGTCGCCGGCAGGACGTTCCACCTGCCACACGACACGGTCGTCGAACTGGTTGCGGCGCTGCCGTGGACGCAGCTGCCACGCGCGCCGGCCGGCTTGTTGGGCGTCGGCGTGCTGCGCGGCGTCGCGCTGCCGGTCCTGTCGCCGCCATCATCGCCCGCCCGGCCGGGAGAGGGCGCGCCGGCCGGGTTCGTCGTGATCGAGATCGCCGGGCGCCGCGCGGCGTTGGCCGTCGATCGCATCGTCGGATTGCGGTCCGGCGATGCTCCGGGCGCGCTGCCGTCGAGCGACTTCGGCGCGACAATTTCCGAAGAAATCCGGCGCATCGTGCAGAGATTTCCGGCGATCGCAAATGCCCGCCCGGCCGCCGTCGCGACCGGTGCCGGACCGGCCGTCGAATACCTGGCGTTTACGGTCGCCGGGCAGGATTTTGCCGTGCCGATCGCCAGCGTCGATCGCGTCATCGCGGCCCAGCCCTTGATCGCGCTGCCGCGGCCGGTCAGCCCTCAGGACGATGCCGCCTCGCGAATTATCGGCGTCATCGAGGTGGCGGGCCAGATGGTGCCGGTCGCGACCCTGGGATCGTGGGAGGCGCAGCACGCCGCGACGGCCGATGGCGAACCGCCCGTGAGCGCCGCGCGGAGCGCCTACGTGATCCTCGATGGCCCGGACGGGCGCGGCGCGATCGGGGTCGACCGAATCGATCGGGTGGTGCGGCTGCGGTTGGACGAGCTGGCAACGCCACCCGCCGGGCATGATTGGATCGAAGCCATCGCGACGCGCGGCAATGGCGAATTCTTGCGCATTATCGCCACCGCGCGCCTGTGGAGCACCGTGGGGAGCACCGTGGGGAGCACCGTGGGGAGCACCCCTTGATGGCGGACATCGTGAGCGCCGCGATTGTGGGTGCGCTGCGCGTCCTCGTTGTCGACGATCTGGGGTTCATGCGGATCGCGTTGCGCCAGATCATTGAGGCGGACGGCGACATGCTGGTGGTCGGCGAGGCGCGCAATGGCGAGGACGCCGTCGCATTGGCGCGCGAGCTGCGGCCGGATATCGTGACGATGGACGTCGAGATGCCGGTGATGGACGGTATCGAGGCGACGCGGCGCATTGTCGCCGAAATCGCGCCGAAGCCGATCATCATCATGGTCAGCAGCCACACGCAGGCCGGCGCCGCGGCGACGATCAAGGCATTGCGGGCCGGCGCCGTGGATTTCGTTTCCAAAGAGTCGGCGTTTGCCAAGACCGATCTGGGACGCATCGATTCGCAGCTGCGCGGCAAGATCCGGCTGCTGGCGGCGCAGCGGCGCGGCGGCGCGGCGCTCGCGCTGGCGAGTTTGCCGAATTTCGAGCCGGCCGGGCGCGACGAAGGGCACGACGATGGGCGCGCCGAAAAGATCGTCGACCCCGGTGTGCGCGGGGCGTGCCTGCCGACCGGCCCTCTCGACCTCGTCGTGGTTGGCGTATCGACCGGCGGACCGGAAACCCTCGGCGTGTTGCTGCGGGCGCTCGGCACGATCGGTGCGCCGGTGGTGATCGCCCAGCACATGCCCGAATTCTTTACCGCCTGCCTTGCCGAATCGCTCAGCCGCGATACCGGCCTCGTGGTACGCGAGGGCGAGCACCGCAAGCCGGTGCTGCCGGGCGAGATCACGATCCTGCCCGGCGCCCGCGACGCGGTCGTCGCACCGCGCGGCGGCGGCGGGTTCGAGCTGCGCCTGACGCAGTCGAGCGGCGTCGTGCACCCGTCGGCCGATCTGCTGTTCGAGTCCGCCGCGATGGCGGCCCGGCATCCGGTCGCCGTGATCCTGACCGGCATGGGCAATGACGGGACGCGCGGCGCCCGCCGCTTCGCGCGCCGCAACCTGCCGGTGCTGGCCCAGCGGCCGGACAGCTGCGTCATCGGCGGCATGCCGAGTGCCGCCATCGAGGCCGGAGTCGTCAGCGAGTCGCTGAGCCTTTATGCAATCGCCCGCAACCTTCGGCGGTGGGCTGCCACGGAGTTCCATCCGCGCAAAGCTGAAATGGCAAAGCCATGACCAAGAAGCAGATCCTCGTCGTCGACGATTCGTTCATCATGCGCACGATCATCAAGGACATTGTCGACAGCGACCCCGATCTCGAGGTCACCGGCTTTGCCGAGAACGGCAAGGTCGGGCTGCAGCGCGTGCGCGAGCTGAAACCGGACGCCATCCTGCTCGACCTCGAAATGCCCGAGATGTCGGGCATCGACATGCTGAAGCGGCTGGTTCTGCTCGGCAAGGCAAAGGTGATCGTGGTGTCGTCGGTGGGGCAAACCGGATCGCCGCAGGCAATCGAGGCACGCCGGCTCGGCGCGGTCGATGTCATCGCCAAGCCGTCAGGCGCAATGAGCCTCGATCTGCAGGCCAAAAAGGGCCACGAGATCGTCCAGGCACTGCGCCGCGCCCTGGCGCTCGACCCCGCCGACGGCGACTGAGCCCGCAGCGCAAGCGGAACCGGACGATGGATGCGCTGGCCGAGACGCTGTGGCACGAATTTGCGATCGAGACCGAGGAGCACCTGCAGGCGGTCGAACCGATGCTGGCGCGCCCCGACCCGCAGCAGTCGAGCGCTGCCGACATCGCCCAGCTGTTCCGCTCGTTCCATTCGGTCAAGGGCCTCGCCCGGGCGATGGACATGCTGGGGATGGAGGGCGTCGCCCACCATGCCGAAAACCTGCTCGGGCTGGTGCGCGACGGCTCTGTGGCGTTGACCCCGGACCTGGCCGACCTGCTGCTGCAATCGGTCGACGCGCTGAAGGGGATGCGCGACGTCGTTGCCGAACAGCGGCGCGATGTGCCGCCGGATCGCGACCTCATCGCGCGGCTGGCCGCAGCGTTCGCACAGGCCGGTGGCGGCGGGGGCGATAATGCGGCGGCGCCTCCTTCGGTCCCGGGCAACGATGTCCCGTTGCACGAAGATCCCGAGATGCTGGAGATCTTCGTCGAGATCGTAAAGACGCGCGGACCGGAGCTGTGCACCGCGCTCGCCGCCGATGCCGATCAGCGCGCCCTCGCCGTCGATGCTGCCGAGATGCTGGCGCATGCCGCCGAGGTGATGAATTTCGATGCGCTGGCAGAGCGCTTCGGGGGCCTGCTCGAGGCGCTGCAAGCGCTGCCGCCGGCCGAGCAGGGGGGTGGGCCGGCGCGGCAGGATCTGCTGTCCCGGCTCGGCGACATCCGCCTGCAGATCGAGCTGGTCGGCGAGATCACCGGCCAGGATGCCGGCAGCGCGGCGTTCTCGGCCGCTCTCGCGGAGCGGATCGGCGGCGAGCGTCATGATCTGGCGGTCGCGATCGCCGCGCTGCACCGGCGCCTGCGCGATGATGTGAGCGCCGGCGAACGCCTCGCGGCGGAAGCGGACGCGGCCGAACTCGCGCGGCTGGCGCGCACGCTGCACGGCATCGCGGCAACGCTGGCGCTCACCCACACCGCCACGATCGCGCTGCTGATCGAGGATCTCTACGGCCGCATCGCGACCGGCGACGTCGAGGCATCGCCAACCCTGCTCGGCGCCGCGGACGCGGTTTTCTCGCAGCTTGCGGAACGGGCAAAACCGGGCGGGATCGAGGATTTCGACGCCGACGAGGCGGCCGGGCTCACCGCTCGGCTGCGCACGCCGCTGGCCTCGACGGCGCAGAGGGCCTTGCAGGGCGAGGGCGACGGACGGCTGGTCGCCGGCCTCGCCATCCCGCCGGAACTGCTGGCGGTCCTCTCGGACGAGAACTTTGCGGACCTCGCACGCGGGATCGCCGAGGACGGCCTGCTCCCCTACGAGATCCTGGTGCATTTCGAAGCCGATCACGAGACTGCCGGGCGCCTGACCGGGTGGCTGGCGCAGGAGGCGCGGCTGATCACCAACCGGACGGTGATCACCGGTGGCGAGAGCTGGTTCGAGTTTCTCGCCTTGTCGCCGCTCGAACCGGGCGCGCTGGCGGCCGCGCTGCTCGCCCTCGATCCCGGCCGGCAGTGCGTCAAGCGGGTGCGCCGGTTGACCGCCGGCGGCGGCGAGGTGGTCGTTGCCCCGCCGGCAGCGACCGGTGCGCCGGTCGATCCAGGGGGCGATGCGGCGCCGACCGGGCGGCCGAGCGCAGCGGCCAACCTCATTCGGGTGCGCGGCGAGACGCTCGACGCCTTCCTCGACGAACTGGGCGAAATGCGGGTGCTGGTCGGCGGCCTCAGCCACCTGATCCGCGGCGCCGGCGCCACCGCCCTCCCCGCCCGCGCCCGGGCTTTCGCCGGGCACCTGCCGCGCGCGTTGCGCAACGAATTTCTTGCGGCGCTGGAGGATTTTCGCGACCGCGACCACCGCCTGTTGCAGACCGAGGAACTGATCTCCGGGCTGTTGAGCCGGCTGCACCAGGGCGCCCTCGACCTGCGGGTGGTGCCGGTCGATGTCGTGTTCAATCGGTTGCCGCGGCTGGTGCGGGATCTGGCGCAGCAGCACGGCAAGTCGGTCGAGCTCGTGCTCGAGGGGCGCGACGTGCGGATCGACAAGAGCATGGTCGAGCTGCTGGCCGACCCGCTCATTCACATGGTGCGCAACGCCCTCGACCACGGTATCGAGCCGCCCGAGGAGCGCCTCGCCGCGGGCAAGCCGGAGCGCGCCTCGCTGACCGTGGGCGCGACGCAGCACGCCACCGAGATCCGCATCGCGATCGCCGATGACGGACGCGGCCTCGATCCCGAGGCGATCCGCGCCAAAGCGGCCGCCCGCGGCCTGATATCGCCGGCACAAGCCGGCGCGCTGGCGGATGCCGACGCGTTCCAGCTGATCTTTGCCGCCGGCCTGTCGACCGCGCCGGTGGTGACCGAGACTTCGGGGCGTGGCGTCGGCATGGATATCGTGCTCGCCATGGTGCGGCGCCTCAACGGCGACATCGCGATCCGCTCCGAGCGCGGCCGCGGCACCGCCTTCACGCTGATGCTGCCGGCCTCGGCGGCCCTGCAGACCGCCTTGATCGTGCGCGTCGGCGACCAGCGCCTCGCCATCCCCGAGCGCCATGTCCTGGCGGTCGCCGAGATCGCGGCGGACGCGATACGCCTGGTCGGCGATCACCGGTCGATCATGCATCGCCGGGCGGTGCTGCCGCTCTATGACCTCGGGAGGCTGCTCGGCATGCCGGGCGGCACGGCAGGTGCCATTGCGGCCGGCGAGCGCATGTCGGAGTCGGTTGTCATCGCCAGCAACGGCCGCCAGATGATCGGTCTCGAAGTCGACGCGATCGAACGCCGGCAGGAGCTTTTCCTCAAGGATCTCGACCCGCGGCTGGCGCGCTTTCCCGGCGTCGGCGGCGCCTCGGTGCTCGGCGACGGCCGGGTTGTGCTGGTGCTCGACGGCGAGGCGTTGATCCAGCTCGCAGCGCGCGGCATTGACCGCTCGCGCGATGCGGTGCATGGGTTGGCGTCGTGAGCCTTTATCTACAGATCGCGCTCGGCGCCGGGCGATACCTGCTCGACGCCAGCCATATCGTCGAAATCCGTTCGGACATGCGTGGCGGCGCCGCCGGCGCCGGCAGCGCTATGGCGAGCGTCGACTTGCGCGCGATTTTTGACGAGCCGGCCGGCACGCCGGGACCCGGGATCGTCCTGACCCAGAATTCGGGAGAGCTGGCGGTGCTGGTCGTCGATCGCATCGACGGCCTGGCCGAGTTCGACGATGCGGAATTCTGCCCGCTGCCGCCGATCGGACCGCTCGCCACGCTGCTCGACGCCGTCACGACGCGCCTGACCGAAGAGCGCCCCTTGCTGCGCCTGCGCGGCGAACGCGCGCTCGCCGGCATGGCCGCGCTCGTTTGATCCTGGGCCGCCGATGCCAGAGCTGCCGCTGACCCCGCAACCGCCGGCCAGCTTCGATTTTGCCCGGCTGGCGGAAGCGCTTGTCAGACACCGCCTGGCGCAGCCGGATCTGAGGCCGCTGTTCCAGTCGGTGCCGCCGGAGCAGGTGCCGGCGATGATCGAACGGCAGCTGGAGGTGTTTCGCCGCGCCGCCGGCGTCCTGTCGCTGCGCTCGGCGGTCGAGCACCGGACGCCGCCCGCCGACAGCCTTGCGGTGGTGACGAGCAGCCTCGCCGATGCGATCGGCGCGCGCCTCTGCCGGCTGGTCTTCGCCAGTCGCCGACATGACGGTTTCGTCGTGCTGCGCGGCGACGGCAGCCTGGGCAGCGAACGGCCGCGCCAAACGCTGTGCGGGATCACCGCGAAGGTGCTGGCGGACGGCGTCAGCCGCGCTGTCAGCGACCTCGCAACCGATGCCGATTTCGACGCCGCGAGCGAGACGCCCGCCGGCGAGAGCGTGCAGCAGATGCTGTGCGTCGGTTTGCGCCGCGCCGGATCGGTGACCGGCGTCTTGCAGCTGTTCGACACGCAAGCGGGTTGCTTCACCCAAGGCGACATCCGGCTGGCCGAGACGACCGCGCCCTACGTCGCCGAGCTGGCGGTGCGCGTCGGCCTGGTGGCTTCGGGCGAAGCCGGCACGCGCGGCCCGCTGCGCCTCATCGAGCAAAACCGCCGCGCCGACGATCTGTCCGGGCGCGACCTGATCCTGTCGAAGATCCTGGCGGTGGCGATTGATGTGCTCGACGCCGATCGCGGTACGGTTTTTCTCTACGATCCGCAGACCGATGAGCTCTACTCCCGGCATGCCGAAGGCCTCGGGGCGCACGAGCTGCGGATCGACACCGGCCTCGGTCTGGTTGGCGCTGCGTTCGCCGGCGGCGAGATCGTCAATATCGCCGACGCGTACCAGGACGCGCGGTTCAGCCCGGCGCTCGATTGGCAGATCGGCTACCGCACGCGCAGCGTTCTGTGCGCTCCGATGTACGGCAATGACGGTCGCCGCGTCGGCGTCGTGCAATTGCTCAACAAGCGCCGCGGCATTTTTACCGCGGCGGACGAGCGCCGGTTGAAAGGGCTCGCCTCGCAGATGGGCATCACGATCGACTACGCGACCCTGTTCGAACAGACGCTCAGCCTGAAATCGCACAACGAAAGCATGCTGCGCAGCCTGAGCAACGGCGTCATCACGGTCGATCTCGGGCGCGTCGTGACCTTCGTCAACCAGGCGGCCAGCCGGATTCTGCGGGTCGACGCCGAGGGCGCGGTCGGCCGCAAGCTCGGCGACATTTTCGACGGGCTTAATGCCTGGGTCGGCCAGGCGCTCGAAGAGGCCGCCGACGACGGCATCGAGAAGATGCTGCCCAACAGCGAATTCTATTTCGAGAGCGACGACGCCTGGGTTCCGGCCAACCTGACGCTGGTGCCGCTGCGCGACGGCAAGCAGACGCCGCTCGGCACGATGATGGTGATCGAGGACCTGCAGCGCGAAAACGAGCTGCGCCGGACGATGTCGCGCTACCTGTCGAACGAGGTGATCGACCGCCTGATGGTCGACCCGATCGGCGGGCTCGGCGGCAGCTCGCACGAGGTGACGATCCTGTTTTCCGACATCCGCGGCTTCACCGCGCTCGCCGAGCGGCTCGGCGCCGGCGACACGGTGTCGATGCTGAACGAGTACTTTTCGTTCATGGAGGATGTCGTCACCAACCGGGGCGGCATCATCGACAAATACATCGGCGACGCGATCATGGCTTTGTTCGGCTCGCCCTTCCCGAGCGACAACGACGCTGGCAACGCGGTGCGGGCGGCCACCGATATGTTCCAGGCCCTGCAGATCCTCAACGCGCGGCGCGCCGCCGACCACAAGGCGGCGATCCGGATCGGCGTCGGGATCGGCACCGGCAGCGTCGTCACCGGCAATATCGGCTCTCCCAAGCGGATGGACTTCACGGTGATTGGCGATTCGGTCAACCTCGCCTCGCGCATCGAATCGGCGACCAAGACCTACGGCGCGGATATCCTGGTATGCGGCACCACCTGGTCGCGACTGACATCGAGGCCGCGCGCCCGGCGCATCGATGCCGTCCGGCTGCGCGGCCAGACCCGTTCCACCGACCTGTGGGAAATCGTCGAGCACCGCCCGGAAATCACCGATGCCATGCTTGCCGCCTACGCCCGCGGGCTCGACGCCTACCAGGCCGGAGCGTGGGCGCAGGCGCTCGATTGCTTCGCGCAGATCGCCGCCGATCGCCCGGACGACCGCGCCGCCCGGCTGATGATCGAGCGCTGCCGCCGGTTCCTCGACAGCCCGCCCGAGCAGTGGGACGGGGTGGTGGACCTCGCTTGAGCCGCTGTCGCTGAGTTGCGCTGATGCGGATCCGGCGTATCGCCCTGGCGGCTGCCGTCCTGCTGTGCGTGGGCGCGATCGGTTTTGTCGTTGCCTCGCAGCAACGCTTGATCCCCAAGATCGAGCCGCCGCCATCCGCGACCTTCCCGCGCGCGCTCGTCGCGCAGGGGGCAAAGCTGGCCGCGGTCGGCAATTGCGCCGCCTGCCACACCGCCCCGGGCGGGGCGGACTATGCCGGCAACCGGCCGATTGCGACGCCGTCGGGCACCGTCTACAGCACCAACATCACGCCGGCGCCGGGCAGCGGCATCGGCCATTGGTCCGAGGCGGCCTTCCGCCGCGCCATGCGCCAAGGCATCGCGCGCGAGGGCCGCCATCTCTACCCGGCTTTCCCCTACGACCATTACGCCCGCCTCAGCGACGGCGATCTCCACGCGCTCTATGCCTTCATCATGACGCGACCGCCGGTCGAGACCTACCAGCAGGCGAACGACCTGGCGTTCCCGCTTGGTCAGCGCTGGCTGCTGGCGTTCTGGAACCTGCTGTTTCTCGATGAGGCGCCGTTCCGGCCCGAGCCGCAGCACAGCGCCCAATGGAACCGCGGCTCGTACTTGGTCAGCGGGCTCGGCCATTGCGGCGATTGCCATGCGCCGCGGACCTTGCTGGGGGTCGGGAGGCGCAGCGCGACATTGGCCGGCGGCACCGGCGAGGGTTGGCGCGCCCCGGCGCTCAACGCCGCCTCGCCGGCGCCGGTGCCGTGGGACGCGGCGCATCTCTACCACTATCTGCGCGATGGCTGGGACATCGAGCACGGCGCCGCCGCCGGGCCGATGCAGCCCATCGTCGACGATCTGGGCCATGCGGACGCGGCCGATGTCCGGGCCATCGCGGCCTATCTCGCGGCGGCTCAGGGCAGGATATCGCCGTCGCGCCGGCAGCGCGCCGCGGCGGCCGAGGCGCGCGCCGCGACGGCGAAGCTGCCGCGGCCGGCGCCGGGCGAGGAACTCGGCGCCACGCTGTTCGCCGGGGCATGCGCCGCCTGCCACACCGGCGGCCCTGCGATGGTGCCGCCGCGCGGCATCAGCCTCGCGCTCAGCACCGCCATCAACGAAGCCGACCCGCGCGATGCGATCCTGATCGTCCTCGACGGCATCCGGCCGCAAGGCGAGCAGGCCGGCCCGTGGATGCCGTCTTTCGCCGGCGCCTTTACCGACGCGCAGATCGCCGGGCTACTCGGCTACATCCGGGCCCATTACGGCAGTGGCCCGGCGTGGCGCAACCTCGCAACCTACGTGCACGACATCAGGGACAATAAAGGCCGGTCATGATCACGCTTTCGGTCAACGGCATCTCGCATCGGCTCGAGATCGACCCGGCGACCCCGCTGCTCTACGCGCTGCGCGGCGAATTGCGGCTCAGCGGCGCCAAGTTCGGTTGTGGCCTTGGGCAGTGCGGCGCCTGCACGGTGATCGTCGAGGGCGAGCCGGTGTTTTCCTGCCTGCTACCGGTCGCGGCGCTGCAGGGCCGCGCCATCAGGACGATCGAGGGGCTCGGCAATGCCGACCGGCCGAGCCCGCTGCAACAGGCGTTCATCGCCGAGCAGGCGGCGCAATGCGGCTATTGCAGCGCCGGGATGATCCTGCGCGCGCAGGCCTTGCTCGACCGCAACCCGGCCCCGTCCGAGGCCGAGATCCGCAACGCGATGGAGCCCAATTTGTGCCGCTGCGGCACCTATCTGCGGATCCTCAGGGCGATCGGCCGGGCCGCTGCGGCATTGCAAAAGGCCCGTCCCGCCGCGACACCGGAAGCCGGCTGATGCCCCGTTCCCTCTCGCGCCGCAGCGTCCTAGCCGGCGGCGGCGCCCTCGTCGTGAGCTTTGCGCTGTCGCCGACGCGGGGCGCCGCTCAACCGCAACTGCCCGGCGATCTTGCCGAATACCCGCTGCTCGATGCCTGGATCCGGATCGGGGGCGACGGCAAGATCACGGTTTTCACCGGCAAGGCCGAGCTCGGCCAGGGGCTGAAGACCGCGCTCACCCAGCTCGCCGCCGAGGAGCTGGTCGTCGCGCCCGCGGCGATCCTGCTGGTGACCGCCGATACCGCGCTGACCCCCGACGAGGGCTACACCGCCGACAGCCGCTCGATGCAGGACAGCGGCACCGCCATCCGCAACGCCGCCGCCCAGGCGCGCGCGCTGCTGATCGCCGCCGCGGCGGCGCTGCTGCAGGTGCCGGCCGCGCAGCTGCGTGCCAAAGACGGCGCGGTGGTTGCCGCGGATGGCCGGCGGGTCGGCTACGGCGAGGCGGTTGGCAACCAGCTGCTGCACGAGCGCGCCAAACCGGACTCGGTTTTCGTCGATGGCAAATCGCGCCGCCTGATCGGCAAACCGGTGCCGCGCCTCGACATCCCGGGCAAGGTTAGCGGCGGTGCCGCCTTTGTGCAGGATCTGCGGCTGCCCAACATGGCGCATGGCCGGGTCGTGCTGCCGCCCTCCTACGCCGCGCGGCTGCGGCAGGTCGATATCGCCGCCGTCGAGCACCTGCCGGGGGTCCTCAAGCTGGTGCGGGACGGCAATTACCTCGCGGTCATCGCCGAGGGCGAATATCAGGCGGTCGCGGCGATGCGGGCGCTCGCCGGCGCCGCGCAATGGGACGAGACGCCCGATCTGCCCGACCCCGCAACGCTGTTCGCGACGCTCGCCGCGCTGCCGGCGCACGCCGTCCCGGTGCAGGGCGAGGCGGTGGCGATGCCGCCCGGCGCACGCGTCGTCGCCGCGCGCTATCGCCGCGACTACCAGATGCACGGTGCGATCGGCCCCTCCTGCGCCGTCGGACTCTACGAGGACAGCGCGCTGAGCGTGTGGACGCACAGCCAGGGGGTCTATCCGCTGCGCGGCGCGCTCGCCGAGCTGACCGGGCTCGCGCCCGCCAAGCTGCGCGTCATCCACGCCGAGGGCGCCGGCTGCTACGGGCATAACGGCGCCGACGATGCCGCCGCCGATGCCGCGCTCCTGGCGATGGCGCTGCCGGGCCGGCCGGTGCGGGTGCAATGGATGCGCGAGCAGGAACACACCTGGGAGCCTTACGGTTCGGCGATGCAGACCGACCTGCGCGCCGCCCTCGACCGGAGCCAGCGGATCGTCGCCTGGGATTCCGGCGTGCGCAGCATGAGCCATACGACCCGGCCCGGCGGCAAGGCCGGCAATCTGGTCGCCGCCTGGCACCGGGCGCGGCCCGTTGCGCAGCCCGTCCCCGAGCCGCCGCCATTGCCCGAAGGCGGCGGCGACCGCAACGCCGTGCCGCTCTACACGATCCCCGCGGTCCATGTCGGCTACGACTTCGTGCCGGCAATGCCGCTGCGCGTCTCGGCGCTGCGCAGCCTCGGGGCCTATATGAACATCTTCTCGATCGAAAGTTTCATGGACGAACTGGCGCGAGAGGCAGGCGCCGACCCGGTCGATTTTCGCCTGCGCCATCTCGACGACCGCCGTGCCAGCGCGGTCGTGCGCGAGGCCGCCGATCGCTTCGGCTGGGCGGCCTTCAGCCGGCGGCCCGGCCGCGGCCGGGGCTTTGCTTTTGCCCGCGACAACAACCTCGCCGCCTATCTGGCGATCGCGGTCGAGGTATCGGTCGACCGCGAGAGCGGCCGGGTGCGCCTGGTGCGCGCTGTCGCCGCCGTCGACAGCGGCGAGGCGATCAACCCCGACGGCATCAAGAACCAGATCGAGGGCGGCATCCTGCAATCGGCGAGCTGGACGCTCTACGAAAGCGTGCGGTTCGACCGCACCCGCATCCTGAGCCGCGACTGGAGCAGCTATCCGATCATGCGCTTCTCGGCGGCGCCCGACTCGGTCGAGGTCTACCTGATCGACCAGCCGGACCGCCCGTTTCTCGGCACCGGCGAGGCAGCGCAGGGACCGACCGCCGCGGCAATCGCCAACGCCGTCGCCGATGCCGCCGGCGTGCGGCTGCGCGACCTGCCGCTGACCGCCGACCGCGTCAAGGCGGCGATCGGGGCGTAGGAAGCCGCGGCGCTGCCTCGATCAGAGACAGAAATACCCGAACGGCAGGCACGTAAAGGTGAACGGTCGATAGTCGGCCGGCGCCGGATAGTAGGCATAGGGATAATCGCGGTGGTCGTAAAAGGCCTGCGGATCGTAATAGGGACGATAATACCGGACAGGATGATGGTAGCGGTGATGCCAGCAGTGGGTGCGCTGGCCGTGCCAGAGGCAGTATGCCGCGGCGGGCGGCGAGGCGATGATGAACGCCACGGCGATGGCGGCGAGGGCACCCAACAGCTTGTTCACGGCTTCCTCCGGGGTCGATCCGCGGGGATAACGCCCCACAGGCGCATTCGCTCCCGGGATCGCGCGTTCTTGGTTATCCTACCACACCCCGGGCGGCCGGCAAAAGACATGGCACATCCGCGGTGCCGTGACCCGGGTGC
>DATLRS010000174.1:0-24802 GCA_035534535.1 Allostellaceae bacterium
GTGGCGGGTCGGCGCGAGGCGGGCCGGTTCGTCGAAGGCGCCGATGTGGAAATGGGTTTCACCCGGCTGGCGCACGCTCTCGCAGGTCAGGGTCGAGCCGCAGCGGGCGCAAAACCCCCGCCGCGTCTTGCCTTGCGTCGAGTCGAACTTGGCGATCTCGCCCTTGGTGACGGTGTAGGCCGTGCGGTCGTAAAGCGCGAAGACCGAAACCGGCGCGCCGCTGTGCTTGCGGCAGCTTTCGCAATGGCACCAGGCCACCTCCTTCGGCCGCCCGGTCGCAACAAAGCGCACGGCGCCGCACAGGCAGCCGCCCTCGAAGCGATCGGTCGCGCTCATCATCCGGTCCTCCGTCTGCGTCTCTGGCGGGCTTGCTCCCAAGAGCCATATAGCTCGCTCAGATGACGATGGCGATACCATGTGTAGCGAATGCAAGCGGCCGGGTGGGAGAATGCGAGTGATGCTGGTCAACAGGTTCGACCCTTGAGCGACGATGACAGCTTTGCCGGGCGGGCGCGGCGCTATGTGCGGGTCGGCAGCGCGATGGGGGGGCTGGCGGCGCGGCTCGCCGGCGAGCGCTATCTGGGGCTGGCGCTCGACCGCGAGCGCCACGCGGCCGACCTGAAGGCGGCCTTGGGCGGCATCAAGGGGCCCTTGATGAAGGTGGCGCAGCTGCTCGCCACGATCCCCGACGCGCTGCCCGAGGAATATGTCCGCGAGCTGATCCAGTTGCAGGCCAACGCGCCGGCGATGGGCTGGCCGTTCGTGCGCCGCCGCATGATCGGCGAACTCGGGCCGGACTGGCAGAGCCGGTTCAAGAGTTTCGAGCACGAGGCGGCGCGCGCCGCCTCGCTCGGGCAGGTGCACCGCGCGGTGGGGCTCGACGGGACCCCGCTTGCCTGCAAGCTGCAATACCCGGAAATGGCGTCCGCGGTCGAAGCCGACCTGCGCCAGCTGCGCCTCGCGATGGGGCTCTACGAGCGCTACGACCGCACCGTCTCGACCGCCGAGATCCACGCCGAGATCGCCGACCGGCTGCGCGAGGAACTGGATTACCAGCGCGAGGCCGCGCATATGCGGCTCTACCGCGAGATCCTGAAGGACGAGCCCGGGGTTGCCGTGCCGCGGCCGATCGCCGAATTGTCGACCCGCCGGCTGTTGACGATGACCTGGCTCGACGGCGTCCCGATCCTCGATGTCGCAGAGAAGGCGCCGCTCGCCGTGCGCAACGAGATCGCGCTGCGGATGTTCCGCATCTGGTACGTGCCGTTCTATTATTACGGGGTGATCCACGGCGACCCGCATCTCGGCAATTACACCGTAGCCCCCGACAACAGCGTCAACCTGTTGGATTTCGGCTGCATCCGGGTGTTCCCGGCGAGCTTTGTGAAGGGCGTCATCGACCTCTATCACGCGCTCGAGCGCAACGATCCCGAACTGGCGGTCGCGGCCTATCGAAGCTGGGGCTTTGGCGATCTGTCGCATGACATGATCGCGGTGTTGAACCGCTGGGCCACCTTCGTCTACGGGCCGCTGCTCGACGACCGGGCGCGGATGATCCAGGAGAAGGCGACGCCCGGAAGCGATGGCCGCACTCTCGTTGATGACGTGCACCGCGACATCCGGCGCCTCGGCGGCATCGCGCCGCCGCGCGCCTTTGTCTTCATGGACCGCGCCGCGGTCGGCCTCGGCTCGGTGTTTCTGCATCTGAAGGCCAAGGTCAACTGGCACCGGCTGTTCCACGAGTTGATCGACGATTTCGACGAGCAGGTTCTCGCCGACCGCCAGCGCCTCGCCTTGCAGCGCGCCGGCGTGCCGCCGGCCGCGTGAGGGGATCATGCCGACGTCCTTTCCCCGTTTTACCTCGCACGGCCTGACGCATGTCGGCCTGGTGCGCCGCCGCAACGAGGATGCCTTTCTCGATCGCCCGGAGATCGGTCTGTGGGTGGTCGCCGACGGGATGGGTGGGCACCAGGATGGCGATTACGCCAGCGCCCGCGTCGTCGGCCGGCTCGCCGATTTCAAGCCATTCGCCGATCTTGAGGAGTACACCGACGAGGTTAGGCGCGCCCTCGCCCATGTCGATGTGCATTTGCGCGCGCGGGCCAAGGCGATCGGCCCAGGCACCGTGATCGCCAGCACGGCGGCGTGTCTGCTCGTCTACGGTGAAGAGTTTGCCGCGGTGTGGGCCGGCGACAGCCGTATCTATCAATGGCGCGGCGGTGAGTTGCGCCAGCTTTCGACCGACCACAGCCGGGTGCAGGAGCTGATCGACGCCGGCCAATTGGCGCCCGAGGAAGCGGCGGGCCATCCCGAGGCGCATGTCGTGACCCGGGCGATCGGCGCTGGCCTGCTGCATTTCGGGCAGCGGGTGGGGGTCGTTCGTCCGGGCGAGCGCTTTCTTTTGTGCACCGACGGGCTGACGAACGCGGTGGCCGAGGCCGACATCGTCCGCACGCTCGGCGAAGCGGTGGAGCCGAGCGCTGCCGCCGCGCGGCTGGTCGACCTGGCGCTGGCGGGCGGCGGCGGCGACAATGTGACGGTCATTGTCGTGGCGGTCGAGCCCGGCGACTGATGCCGTTCGGTCTGGTGATCTTCGATTGCGACGGCGTGCTGGTCGACAGCGAGCCGATCGTCAACCGCGCGCATGCCGCGACGCTCGCCGCCTGTGGCTGCCCGATCGATGAACGCGAACTGCTCGAGCGGTTTTGCGGCGTGTCCGACAAGGACATGCTTGCCGTCATCGAGCGCGACGCGGGCCGGCTGTTGCCGGCGGACTACGCCGACCGGGTGAGCGCAATCGTGGCGCGGGACTATCGCCGATCGCTGCGTGCGATCGACGGCGTCGCGGCGGTGCTCGCGGCAATCAGCATGCCGGTCTGTGTTGCGTCGAGCGGCGTGATGGCGCAGATTCGCCGCGGTCTCGACGCGACCGGGCTCGCCCCGTATTTCGCCGACAATTTGTTCAGCGCGTCGATGGTGGCGCGCGGCAAGCCGGCGCCGGATTTGTTTCTCTACGCGGCGAATCGGATGAGTGTCGCGCCGCCGCGCTGCGTCGTTGTCGAAGACAGTGTGCCCGGCGTGGCCGCAGCGCTTGCGGCCGGCATGACGGCGATCGGATTTACCGGCGGCAGCCATTGCCGGCCGGGCCACGATTTGCGCCTTGCCGCGCAAGGTGCGGCAGCGGTCGTCGAACACATGGATGACCTGTTGCCGGCGCTCGCGCGTCTGCGCGCCTGACCCGGCCCGCATCACGGTTGCGCGCGCCCCGCGGCGCGGGCACACTCGCGCGGTCATTTCATGTCGCGGATCGCCATGCGCGCCTTGTTTATCGTTGCCCTGCTGTCGTTGGTTGCGGCGAGTTGCACGCCGTACATTCCGGTCAAGGATGATTTCGGCACCAGCGCGCTGGCGCCGGCCGGCAACATCCCGCCCGAATTCGCCGAATTCAACGCCTATAACCCACGGGTCAACGCGCTCTTGGCCGACCAGATCTGCGCGACACCCTATCAGCCGCTCGAGGTGAAGAGCCTCGGCGCCTCGACCGGCCGGCTCGAACAGGCGAGGGGCCGCTGCTCGACCCACATGCCGCTGTTCGGGCCGTAGGCTCGGCGCCTCTCGCGGTTCTCAGGCCGCCGCCGATTCCCGCTTGGGCAGCTCGCCGCGCCCGCTCAACAGCGCGTCGAAATAGGCGATCGTGCGTTGCAGCCCGGGGCGCAGCGGGGTGCGCGGCTGCCAGGTGAGCAGCGTCTTCGCCTGGGAGATGTCGGGGCACCGCTGCGTCGGATCGTCGATGGGCAACGCCTGATGCACGATCTGTGAGCGTGATCCGGTCAGCTCGATGATGATCTCGGCGAGTTCCCGGACCGAGGTCTCGACCGGGTTGCCGAGGTTGACGGGGCCGGTGACCGTGTCGGGAGCCGCCATCATCCGCACGAAGCCGTCAATCATGTCGTCGACATAGCAGAAGGCGCGGGTCTGCGTGCCGTCGCCGTAGAGGGTGATCGGCGCGCCCTTCAGCGCCTGGACAATGAAGTTCGACACCACCCGCCCGTCGTTCGGGTGCATGCGCGGCCCGTAGGTATTGAAGATGCGCACGACGCGGATGCGCAGATGGTGCTGGCGGTGGTAGTCGAAAAACAGCGTCTCGGCGCAGCGCTTGCCCTCGTCATAGCAGGCGCGCGGGCCGATCGGGTTGACGTTGCCACGGTAGCTCTCGGGCTGCGGGTGTATCGTCGGGTCGCCGTAGACCTCCGAGGTCGAGGTCTGCAGGATCTTGGCCTTCAGCCGCTTGGCAAGGCCGAGCATGTTGATGGCGCCGATGACACTGGTCTTGGTCGTCTGCACCGGATCGAACTGGTAGTGAATGGGCGAAGCGGGGCAGGCGAGGTTATAGATCTCGTCGACCTCGACGAATAGCGGGTGGGTCACGTCGTGCCGCATCGCCTCAAAATGCGGGTCAGACAACAGATGGGCGATGTTTTCCTTGCGGCCGGTGAAATAATTGTCGACGCAGAGCACGTCGTCGCCTTGCGCGCGCAGGCGCTCGCAGAGATGCGAACCAAGAAACCCGGCGCCGCCGGTGACCATAACCCGTTTCATGACAGTGCGCATTTGAGGGCGTCCTTGGGGTTGCGCGGTTTTCCCGGGCGTCAGGCGATCGCCCGCAAACCGGCGGGCTTGTCGGCCGGCGGCTCGCCGGTCGGGCGGCCGATGCTGACATAGGTGAGGCCGGCGGCGGCCATCTCGTCCGGCTTATAGATGTTGCGCAGGTCGATGACGACCGGCCGGCGCAGCAGCGATTTGACGCGGGCGAGATCGAGCGCGCGGAACGCATTCCATTCGGTGATCAGCACCAGGGCGTCCGCGCCGTCCATCGCCTCATAGGCGTCGCCGCAATAGTCGAGCGCCGGCATCAGCTTTTTTGCCTCCGCGATGCCCTCGGGGTCGAAGGCGCGGATCCGCGCCCCGGCTTCCTGCAGCATCGGCACGATCGCCAGGCTCGGGCTGTCGCGCATGTCGTCGGTGTTGGGCTTGAAGGTCAGCCCGAGCACCGCCAGCGTCTGCCCGGCGACGCTGCCGCCGCAGGCGGCGATGATGCGCTGGGCCATTCGGCCCTTGCGCTCGTCGTTGGCGCGCAGCACGGTTTCGATGATCGACAGCGGCGTCTCGGCCAGCGCCGCCGAGCGGATCAGCGCCTGACAGTCCTTCGGAAAGCACGAGCCGCCAAAGCCGGGGCCGGCATGCAGGAATTTGCGGCCGATGCGGCCGTCGAGCCCGATGCCGTGCGCGACGTCCTGGACGTCGGCGCCGACCGCTTCGCACAGATCGGCCATCTCGTTGATAAACGTGATCTTGGTCGCGAGAAAGGCGTTGGCGGCGTACTTGATCAGCTCGGCCGTCTCCAGGCTGGTGAAGACGATCGGCGTCTCCAACAGGAAGAGCGGCCGGTAGAGCGCCCGCAAGACGCCCTTGGCATGCTCGCTGTCGGTGCCGATGACGACCCGGTCGGGTCGCATGAAATCCTCGATCGCCGATCCCTCGCGCAGGAATTCCGGATTCGAGGCGATATCGAAGCGACCCGGCGGCAGCACGCCCTGCAGGATGCGTTCAACCTGGCGGCCGGTGCCGACCGGCACCGTCGATTTGGTGACGATGACGGTTCGCTCGCCGCCCCCCTGCGCCAGCGCCTCGGCGATCTCGCGGGCGGCGGCGAACACATAGCTGAGATCGGCATGGCCGTCGCCGCGCCGCGACGGCGTGCCGACCGCGATGAACACGGCATCGGCGCCGCGCACCGCCGTCTTGAGGTCGGTGGTGAAGCTGAGCCGCCCCGCCGCGGCGTTGCTGCTCACCAGCTGGTCGAGGCGGGGTTCGTAGATCGGGATCTCGCCCTGCTGCAGGCGCGCGATCTTGCCGGCATCCTTGTCGACGCAGGTGACCGAAACCCCGAACTCCGAAAAGCACGCGCCCGAGACCAGTCCGACATATCCTGTGCCGATCATCGCGATGCGCATGAGCGTGGTCTCTCCCTGTTGTCCTGCGACCTGTGCAACCCAGAACGGGCGGTCGGCGGCGTTATTCCGGGACGCGTCCTTGCGGCGAGCTGACGCACCCCCCGAATTTGGAAGAGGAGGGCGCGGTCCCGCGTTGTCCACTTGGGCGCGTCCACTTGGGTGCGCAACGATAGCCGGTCATTGTCTGATGTCGCAATCGATCCTCGTCACCGGCGGCGCCGGCTACGTCGGCAGCCATGCCTGCAAGGCCCTGGCCGGGGCCGGCTATTTGCCGGTGGCTTACGACAATCTGTCGCGCGGGCATCGCGCGGCGGTGCGCTGGGGACCGCTGGTCGAAGGCGATCTGCACGACGCTGCCGCGCTCGCCGCGGCGTTTCGTGCGCACCGGATAACCGCCGTGATGCATTTTGCCGCCTTTGCGTATGTCGGCGAATCGATGGCGTCGCCGGCGAAGTACTATCGTAATAACGTCGGGGGCACGCTTACGTTGCTTGAGGGGATGCGCGAGGCGGGGGTCGAGCGGATCGTCTTCTCCTCGACCTGCGCGATCTATGGTGCCCCCGCCGCATCGCCGATTCGCGAGAGCGCGGCGCCGGCGCCGCTTAACCCGTACGGCGACACCAAGCTGGCAATTGAGCGCGTGCTCCATTGGTATGCTGCGGCTTATCGCATGCGCTATGCGGCGCTGCGCTATTTCAACGCCGCCGGGGCCGATCCCGACGGCGAGATCGGCGAGGATCACGAGCCCGAAACGCATCTGATCCCGCTGGTGTTGCGCGCCGCGCTTGGCCGCGGCGGGCCGGTCGAGGTCTACGGCACCGATTATCCGACCCCTGACGGCACCGCGATCCGCGACTATATTCATGTCAGCGACCTGGCCGATGCGCATGTCCGCGCGCTCGCCGATCTCGCAGCGGGCGGCGACAGCGTGGCGCTCAATCTGGGGACCGGGCGCGGCTCCTCGGTCCGCGCGGTCATCGCCGCCGTCGAGCGGGTCGGCGGCCGCAAGGTGCCGCAGCGCGCAGTGGCGCGGCGGCCGGGCGATCCGCCGGAGCTGGTGGCCGATCCGGCGCTGGCGCGCGCGCGCCTCGGCTGGCAGCCGCACCATTCCGACCTCGACACGATCATCCGCAGCGCTCTGGCATGGGAGGCCCGCCCGGGCGGGCCGTCGCCGGCTGCCGAAGCTTCGCCGGCTGCCGAAGAATAGGGCGAGGCGCCTCACTTGGCTCACCGATTGCTTGGATTTGGAAGTGTGATGAACGTCATTTCGCCAATTGTGCGCCGCAACGGCGGGTTCGGATCGGCCGCCGGGCCGACAACAGCAGGAGCTGCCGAGGTGGGCACGATCGAACGCGACCCCGTTGCGCGGGCGGCGGTCGTGCTCAGTGAGCCGCTGGCGGATGCGGCGGCCGACCGGCCGGGGCCGATCCGGGTGCACGGCAAGTTTTTTTTCGACGGCGACATCAAGCATTTCGTCAAGGGCGTCACGTACGGCCCGTTCGCCGTCGGCAGTCACGGCGCGCAATTTCCCGAATCCCCGGTTGTCGAGCAGGATTTCGCGCTGATGGAGAGCGCCGGGGTCAACACGGTGAGGGTCTTCACCGTACCGCCGGTGTGGCTGCTCGATCTGGCGGCGGAGGCCGGGCTCAGGGTGCTGGTCGGGCTGCCGTGGACGCAGCATGTCGCGTTTCTCGACAGCGCGGCGATCAAGGCCGAGATCCGCGCGTCGCTGCTGTCGGGGGTGCGCGCCTGCGGCCGGCATCCGGCGATCTTCGCCTACCTCGTGGGCAACGAGATCCCGCCCGACATGATCCGCTGGCACGGCGCCGAGGCGGTGCGCGGTTTTCTCAAGGAGCTGGTCACGCTGGTGCGGCGGGAGCACCCGGGGGCACTGGTCAGCTATGCCAACTTTCCGTCGACCGAATACCTGACCGTCGATTTCACCGATTTCCTGTGCTTCAACGTCTATCTCCACGAGGAGAGGGCGTTTCGCCGCTATATCGGCCGGCTGCACAATCTGGCGGTCGACCGGCCGCTGGTGCTGACCGAATTCGGCATCGATTCGCTGCGGGCCGGCGACGCGGAGCAGGCCCGCATCCTCTCCTGGCAGGTTCGCGCCGCCTTTGCCGCCGGCGTCGCCGGCACCTTCGTCTTCGCCTGGACCGACGAATGGTTTACCGGCGGCCACCTTGTCGAGGATTGGGCCTTCGGCCTGGTCGATCGCGAGCGCCGGCCGAAACCCGCCTTCGCCGAGGTCGCAAGCCGCTACAAGGGTTCGCTGCCGCCCGCCTTGCCGCGCTATCCGCGGGTATCGGTGGTGGTGTGCGCCTACAATGCCGAGCGCACGATGGAGGCCTGCCTCGCCTCGCTCGAGACGTTGAACTACCCGGATTACGAGGTCGTCGTCGTCAATGACGGCTCGACCGACCGCACGCTCGAAATCTCCGAGCGTTTCCCCTACTGCCGCATCATCAGCCAGCCCAACAAGGGCCTCAGCGTCGCGCGCAATGTCGGCGCCGAAGCGGCCACCGGCGAGATCGTGGCCTATACCGACAGCGATTGCGTCGCCGACCCCGACTGGCTCCTCTACCTCGTCGCCAAGATGGAGGAGAGCGGTCTGGATGCCTGCGGCGGCCCCAATTTCCCGCCGCCGGAAGACAATCTGGTGCCGGCCGCGGTCGCCGTCTCGCCAGGCGGCCCGACGCATGTCCTGATCAGCGACGAAATCGCCGAGCACATTGCCGGCTGCAACATGGCCTTCCGCCGCGATGCGCTGTTGGCGCTGGGCGGCTTCGACCCGCAATATCGCGCCGCCGGCGACGATGTTGACATCTGCTGGCGCTTTCAGGATGCCGGACACGCGATCGGCTTCAGCGCCGCCGCCGTCGTCTGGCATTTCCGCCGCAACACGGTGAAGGCCTACATCAACCAGCAGCGTGGCTACGGCAAAGCCGAGGCGCTGGTCTATGCCAAGCATCCGTTCCGCTTCAACCTGTTCGGCCAGGCGAAGTGGCTGGGGCGGATCTACGGCGACCTGTCGGCGGCATTGCTCCTATCGCGGAAGCCGGTGATCTATGCGGGCGTGTTCGGGCGCGGGCTGTTCCAGACGCTGTACGAACCGCCCTCGTCCTTGACTTCGCTGTTGCCGCTGACCTTCGAGTGGAGCGTCGCGGCGCTGGTTCTGGCGCTCGTCGGGGTCGTCGGCGGCGGCTGGCTGTGGCTGCTCGCGGTGCCGCTGTTGACGACCTGGGCGATGTGCATCAACGGCGCGCTGAAGGCGCCGATTGATCCGCGCTTTACCGGGTTGAAAGCCCGCGCCTTGGTTGCCCTCCTGATCTATCTCGGGCCGCTGTTGCGCGGCTGGGAGCGCCTCAAATGGCGCTTTAAGACGATGCAGGCGCACGATCACATCCGCCCGGCGGCGATCGAGCAGCGCGCCCATATCAGCTGGCGCGAGCGCGCCTTTGTCCTGCGCTATTGGAACGAGAGCGGCGCCGAGAAGGAATTGCTGCTGCGCGGCCTGATGGATTTCCTGTTGCCGCAGAAATATTTCGTGGTGGCCGATACCGGTTGGAGCAAATGGGACCTCAAGATCGCACGCGGCCTATGGAGCCGGGCGCTGGTCACCGTCTGCGCCGAGAACCACGGCGGCATGAAGCGGCTGTTGCGGGTGCGTTGCGCACTGCGCGCGTCGAGCCTCGCCCGCGCACTGCTGCGCGGCTACGGCGCGCTGGCGGCAGCCAGCCTGATTCTCGGCTCGCCGGTGGCGGCGCTGGTGTTTTGCGGGGTCGGGGCCGTCAATCTCGGCGTGATCGGCTGGCAGGTCATGAGCTTTGGCCGGCTGATGCATCGCATCATCGAGGCGGTGGCGCGGCAGGCCGAGCTGCTGCCGGCCGAGCCGATCCGCCCGGCGGCATCGCCGATCGGCGAGCCGCGGACCGCCTGAGACGTGGCCTGAGACGTGCGATTGGCCAGAAGCCCGCGCCGGCCGTCGGCGATGATCGGCAAATTCCTGCCGTATCTGACGGCGCGTCGCTGGCAGGTCGCCTGGGCGCTCCTGCAGGTGTTTCTGATTGCCGGCTTCGAACTGCTGAAACCGTGGCCGCTGCAGATCATCATCGACGATGTGCTCGGCGGCAGGAGGCCGCCCGTCGGTCTGATTGGCGGCGGTCCGGTCGGCGGCGGTCCGGTCGGCGGCGGCCTGCTCGGCGAATTGCTGGCGCTGCCCAAACCCTGGCTGCTGCTCGCCGCCTGCCTCGGCATCGTCGTCGTCAATATCGGCGCCGGTGCGCTGACGCTGTGGCACAACTACACGGCGATCCGGGTGGGCCAGAGCATGGTCAACGATCTGCGCGGCGACCTCTACGCCCATCTGCAGCGCCTGTCGCTCGCCTATCACGGCCGGCAGCGGGTCGGCGACCTGCTCTATCGGGTCACCGCCGACAGCTTTGCCGTGCAGACGATGATCATGAACGGGCTGCTGCCGATCCTGTCGGCGGTGATCCTGCTGACCGGCATGCTGTTTGTGCTGTTCCCAATGGATCCGACGCTGACCCTCTTGGCGCTGACCATCGTGCCGGTGTTGTTCGCGCTGATCGCCGGGTTCAACCGCAAGATCGTCGACATCGCGACCGAGGTCCGCGACCTCGACAGCCGGGTCTATTCGCTCGTGCAATGGGGCATGGCCGCGATCAAGGTGGTCCAGGCCTTTACCAAGGAGGCCGAGGAACATCGCCGCTTCATGGGCGCCAGCCGCGACAGTCTGCGCGCGACGTTGCGGCTCTACAACTGGCAGACGCTTTATTCCGGCGCGGTCAACGCGATCATCGCAATCGGCACCGCAATTGTCGTCTATGCCGGGGCGCGGGCGGTGATGACCGGCGCGCTGACGCTCGGGCAGTTGATCGTGTTCATCGCCTACCTGGCGCAGCTCTACGCCCCGATCAACCAGATAACCCAGAGCTGGGGCCTGATCGCCGGGGCGCGGGTCGGTGCGGCGCGGGTCTTCGAGGTGCTGGAGACCGAGGCCGATTTGCCGAGCGGGGCGCTGCAGTTTCCGATCGAGGGCGCGCAGCACGAGATCGCCTGGCGCGGCGTCGGCTTTCGCTACCGCCCCGAAACGCCGGTGCTGAACGACATCGATTTGACGGTCGCCGCCGGCGCGAAGATCGCGGTGGTGGGCCCGACCGGCGCCGGCAAATCGACGCTGCTCGGGCTGCTGCCGCGCTTTTTCGACCCGACGCAGGGCAGCGTCGCGATCGATGGCGTCGATATCCGCGAGTATTCGCTGCATTCGCTGCGCAGCCGGATCGCGATGGTGCTGCAACCCCCGCTGATCTTTCCGCTATCGGTCGCCGACAACATCGCCTACGGCCGACCCGGCGCCGACCCTGCCGCGATCGAGAACGCCGCCCGGCTGGCCCGCATCCACGACACAATCGCCGCGCTGCCGCAGGGCTATGAGACACTGCTCGGCGAAGCCGGGGTGGCGCTGTCGGAAGGTGAGAAGCAGCGCATCACGATCGCCCGCGCCCTGTTGCGCGACGCGCCGATCCTGATCCTCGACGAGCCGACCTCGGCGCTCGATGTCGCGACCGAGGCCTTGGTCATGGAAGCGGTCGAGACGCTGATGGCGGGGCGTACGGCGTTCATCATCGCGCACCGGCTGTCGACCGTGCGCCGCTGCGACAAAATTATCGTGCTGTGCGACGGCGCGATCGCCGAACAGGGCAGTTTTGCCGAACTGCTGCGCCGCGGCGGCATCTTTGCCGGCTATTACCAAACCCAATTCGCCCCGCAGGACGCCGCCGCGAGCGAGCTTGCGGTGCCGGCGTGAGCCGGGCACCTGTTGCGGACATGCAACAATAGATGTCGCCTAATTGACGGCCATTTTTACCGCGCTAGCCGCCGGAATTTCGCCAATCCGGGACAGGCGGTGTTGCATCGTTGCCAGTACAACTTGCAACATATCGGTCACACCGCTGGGACAGGAACAATCGTTGTAGCGAGGCGCGCCTGGTATGCTGGTTGCAAGCTTTTCGCTAGACTGAATCCGGCTGATGCAGCGATCGCCATCTTGTGGATTTACAGGAGGGTCATTGTGCGAAAGGCGGCATTTGTCGTTGCACCGCCGGTAATGTCGCGTTAGGGTTTGCGTGCTTTGGGGGAAGGCCGCGCGCCGTTGACGCGGGGTGGCAATGCGGCGATTTTGGGTCGGTCACTCCCCCACGAATTGCTTTGCAGGCCTGCTCGGCGCTCGTCGCCGATCGTAACGGCTCGATAAGGCGTGGGGGGCAAGGGGTGACGGATCTGATGCGCTGGGGAAGCGCGAACTTCCCGGACGGGCAGGTGGTGACGAGCGGCGGGATCGGCCGGCTCGGGTTGGCCGGGCGGCCTGCTCGGGTGCTGGCAGCGGCCGGTGCGGCCGCCGGCTTTGGCGCGCTGGTGTTCCTCGTCTTCGGCTATGTTCATTACGAGCGCCTGGCGACGGCGCAGCAGGCGGCGACGCGGCGTGCCGAAGCCGCCAATGTCGATCTGCAGGATGCGCTGGCGCGGCTGCGCGACCAGGTCGGCGCCGCCAATCAGACGCTCAATACGACGCAAAGCCGCATCGCGACGCTGAGTAATGAGGCGCACCGGCAACTCGCCGCGACCGAGCAGATGGCGAGCTCGAAGGCCGATCGGGTCACCGAGTTGAGTCGCGCGCTCGACCAGGCGCAGCGCGAGTTGCACCTCGCCGAGGCGCAGCGCGTCACGTTGATGGCGCGCCTCAGCAAGTCCGAGACGGATGCCGCCGGACGACAGGCGCGTCGGCAAGAGGCGCAAGCCGGCCTCGACCAGTGGCAGAAAAAAGTGCAGCAGCTGACCGGCGACCGCGACCGGGCCGCCGCCGAGCGCGATCAGCTGCGTGCCCGCGTCATCGAACTCCAACGGAAATTGTCGATGCGCCGGCAATCGCAGTCGGTTGCCGAGGCGCGGCCGCAGCCGGCCGCCGCCGCCCCGGCACGCGTCGCCGCCGCCGTACAGCCGGTGCCGCCGCGCGCCACGGCGGTGGCCGTGCCGCAGCCGGCCGCCCGCGCCGCGGCGCGGCGCGCCGCTCCCGAAATCGCGGTGGCGCCCGGTCGGCTCGAGCAGTTCGAGCGCACGCTCGCCTCGACCGGCGTCGATGTCGCGCGCCTGTTCAAGGACTTTGGCGCCGAGTCCGGTCTTGGCGGCCCGTTCGTGCCGGTGCCGCGCGGCGGCTTGCCGGCGAGCCATTTCAGCGCCGCCAAACTTGCCGCGCTGCCCGGCCTGCTCAAATCGCTGCCGCTGTCCGCCCCGATGCGCGATTATCGCGAGACCAGCGCCTTCGGCGAACGCACCGACCCGTTCAACGGCCGGCCGGCGTTCCATCCCGGCATTGATCTTGCGGCGCCCTATAACACGCCAGTTTATGCGACGGCGGCCGGCGTCGTCACCTTCGCCGGCTGGTCCGGCGGCTATGGCAAGATCGTCGAGATCAATCACGGCCACGGCATCGTCACCCGCTATGGCCATCTGGCGCGGTTTACCGCACTCGTCGGCGAGCACGTTCATGCCGGCAGCCAGATCGGCTATGAAGGGTCGACCGGACGCAGCACCGGCCCGCATGTCATCTACGAGATCGATGTCAACGGCGAGCCGCAGGACCCCGCGAAGTTCTTTCGCCTGGCCCACTTCGTGCCGCTCGCGGCGCGCTGAAAACCGCGATACCGGCGCGTTTGCCCTTCGCCCTTCCATCCGGGCTGCTGCTATGCGATGAAAAAACCGCGGGCAGCGGTGGGCATGAGCGGGATGCAGCGGAGCACGACGGGTCTGGAAATTCCGGGTGTGTTGTGGCGCCGCGACCCGCCTGCCGAGACGGTGCCGCTGGTCCTCGATTCGCCGCATAGCGGGGCGCTCTATCCGCAAGAATTCAGCTATTGCTGTCCGTTGCCGCTGCTGCGCCGCGCCGAGGACAGCTATGTCGACGAATTGTACGCGGTGGCGCCGGAACATGGCGCGACGCTGATCGGGGCGCTCTTTCCGCGCAGCTATATCGACGTCAACCGGGCGGCCGACGATCTCGATCCGGGAATGCTTGCGGGCGAGTTGCCGCCCGTGCTGCGACCGCGGCCGGTGACCCGAGTCGGTCTGCTGCGGCGCCACGCCCAGCCCGGCGTGCCGATCTACGGCACCAAGCTCAACCCGGACGACGTCCTGGCGCGGATCGAACGCTATTACACGCCCTATCACCGGGTGCTCGAGGAGTCCTGCGACCGGCTGCATCGCGAATTCGGTGCGGTGTGGCATATCAACTGCCACTCAATGCCCTCGCACGGCACGAGGCGCGACGGGCAGAGCGGCGAACACGGCGATTTTGTGCTCGGCGATCGCGACGGCACGACCAGCGCCCCGCAATTCACCGATTTCGTCGCGCGTTTTCTGCGCGGTCTCGGCTATGACGTGCGGATCAACGAGGGCTACAAGGGGGTTGAGATCGTGCGCCGCCACGGCCGCCCCGCCGAGCGCCGCCACAGCCTGCAGATCGAGGTCGACCGCGCGCTTTACATGGACCAGAAGACGCTGGAAAAGCTGCCCAGCTTCGAGCGCGTCAAATCCGACCTCGCGGACCTCGTCGCAGCGGTCGCCGGGTTCGTGCGCAGCCATCTGTAGAGGATGAGAGCGATGCGCCTTAGGGTGCGGCAATTGCACAAGCTCTTCGTCGGCGAGGTCGAGGGCGTCGATGTCGGGCAGCCGATCGATGTCGCGACCGTCGCGGCGTTGGCCGACGCGATCGACCGCTACGCCGTGCTGGTGCTGCGCGGCCAGGATCTCGACGACGAGCGTCAGATGAGGTTCGCCGAAAATTTCGGCGAACTGGAATTGCCGCGCAGCGGCCGCGCCGACGTGAAGCGAAGGCTGCGGCCGGAGGTGTCCGACATCTCCAACCTCGACGAGGAGAATCGGTTGCGCGGCCGCGACGATCCGCGCCGCTTCGACCAGCTCGGCAACCGGCTGTGGCATACCGACGGCTCGTTCCGCCGCGTACCGGCGGCGCTGTCGATGCTCTATGCGCACGCTGTGCCGGGCGAGAGCCCGCTCGGCAATGGCGAGACCGAATTTGCCGATATGCGCGCCGCTTATGACGCGCTGCCCGAGCCGACAAAGGATGAGATCGCCGATCTCGTCGCGCAGCACGACATCGCCTGGTCGCGCGGCCAGCTCGGCTTCACCGACCTGCTGTTCGGCGAAAAGAACGTGTTGCCGCCGGTGCCGCAGCGCATGGTGCGCCGGCATCCCGGCTCCGGGCGCAGGACGCTCTACCTCGCCGCCCACGCCTCCGAGATTGTCGGCTGGCCGCTGCCCGACGGGCGGCTTTTGATCCGCGAGCTGATCGAGCATGCGACCCGCGCCGAATTCGTCTACCGTCACCAATGGCGCAAGGGCGACCTGGTGATCTGGGACAACCGCTGCACGATGCATCGCGGGCGGCGGTTCGACGAAAGCCAGGTGCGCGATCTGCGCCGGGTGACGACGCGCGACGTCGCCTCGACGCTCGATCAGGTCGCTTGAAATTCTAATCTCGCCAGGAGCATCCGATGGCCAAGATACCCAAGACGTTGCAATCGCACATCAACACCGCCTTCCCGGCGAATGTGTGCCTGGTCGGCTCGGTGTTGCCGAGCGGCTTCGCCCAGGTGACGCCGCGCGGCGGCACGATGGTGTTCGACGACCAGACCCTGGCGCTGTGGGAGCGCGGCAAGGGCTCGACCACCGCCAATCTGAAGGACGGCACGCCGCTCACCGTCTATTTCCGCAAGCCGCAATTGCGCGAGGAAGGCATCCTGCCGAAAGGCGGCATCGCGCGCTTCTACGGCCGCGCCAAGGTCCACAAATCGGGGCCGGTCTATGACGAGGTGTGGCAGCGCCTCATTCAGCCCGAAAAGGACCGCGACCCGAACAAGGCCGGGTTTGCCGTGCTGATTGAAGTGGAGCGCGCCGAAGACCTCGACGGTGCCGCGCTGACGCTGGATTAGCGCCGGCGCCCACCGGTCAATTTGTCGATTGGCACAAGAATCCTCAGCCCTCACTGCTCACCCCCTCTCCGCCTTCGGGGGGCCTTGCACACAAAATACTGTCATTCCGGGGCGCGGCCGGAGGGCGCGAACCCGGAATCCAGGAACATGAGCCTCTGGAATATGGATCCCGGGTTCGTCGCTGCGCGTCGCCCCGGAATGACGGCGTGTTAGGCCGCTTCTGCGGAGAGGATAGGGGTGAACTGGGGGATGCGGGCGGCGAGGGGACAGGTGGGTTGCGCCAGCCAATTCCGCTTAATGGTCGCTTAATAGCCGCGCGCGAAATCGACCCGATGGTCGACCGGCAGCCCGGCTTGGCAGCGGCGGATCGCGTCGCGGATGAGGGGGGCGGCGGTCGGCGGATGGGTCTCTGCCGCGATATGCGGCGTCACGATGATGCGTGGGTGACGCCAGAACGGATGCTCCGGCGGCAACGGCTCGTCGCGGAACACGTCGAGCACCGCCCCGGACAGGTGCCCGCTGTCGAGCGCCGCGAGCAGGTCCGCCTCGACGAGATGGTCGCCGCGCCCGACATTGACGAGGCCCGCGCCGCGCGGCAGCCGGGCGAACGTCGCGGCGTTGAGGATGCCGGCGGTGGCGGCGGTCAGCGGCAACAGGCAGACGAGGATCTCGCTGCGCTGCAGCAGGGCATCGAGCCCGGCCGGCCCGGCATGGGTCGCAAACCCGGCAATCTCCTTCGGGGCGCGGCTCCAGCCGGCTACCGGGAAGCCGAGCGATCGCAGTTTGCGGCCGGCGTCCTGGCCGAGCGTGCCAAACCCCAGAATTCCCACCGGACGCTCGGTGGCGTTTTTCTGCTCGCGCTCCTGCCACTGCCCGGCGCGCTGCTGCGCCAGATAATCGAGATCCTGGCGATGCAGGCGCAGCACCGACAGCACGACATATTCGCTCATCGCATCGGTCATGTAGGGATCGACGAGACGAACGATCGGCACCGTTCGCGGCAATGACGGGTCGCGCAGCAGGTGGTCGACGCCGGCGCCGAGACCGACGATCAGCTTCAGATTCGGCAGCGACGCGAGCAGCCCCGGCTCGGGCTGCCACACCAGCGCATACTCGATCGCCGCCCTGTCGCCGATATCGGGCCAATAGCGGATCTCATGCTCCGGCATCAATTCGCCGAGCAGGCGCCGCCAGCGCGCCGTCGCCGCCGCGGTCGAGCGAAACAGAATGGCCATGCGTTCATCATCGCATAGGCCGCGCCGCGGCGCGGTGCGAAAACGCCTTCGGGCGCCCCCGACCAAAGCTCGGCCATCTCGGCCAGGCTCGCTACCGGTGGGCGGTCGCCCACTCGGCCGTGCGGCGGATACCGCCAAAGGTGAAAACGTGCAGCCCGTCGATCGGCGCGCAGGGGTCTTCGCCGGCGACCAGCGCGTCGATCAGCGCGTCGGGGCTGGCCTCGGTCAGGATCCGCGCGAAGGCGGCGTGGCCGCGCGCCAGCGCGCGCAGCGACGATCCGATGCCGCAACGCACCGCATATTTGGCGAGCGTCGCGATGCTGGCCGGGCCGGCGATGCCGATCCGCACCGGAACCGCGAACCCCTCGCCGCGCAATGTTGCGATCCAGCGCGCGATCGGGGCCGGCTCGAAACCGAATTGGGTGATGACGGCAGCCTCGAGCCCGATGCGGCGCGCCAGGGCAAGCTTGCTGTGCAGCGCTGCCTCGAGTGTCCGGCTGGCGATCGCCGGGTGGCCTTCGGGATAGCCGGCAAAACCCGCCCAGCGCAGCCCGTTGCGCTCGATGACGCCGCTCGCCAACAGGCTGAAGCTGTCGCTGAACGGCCCGGCCGGCGCCGCGGCGTCGCCGCCGATCAAGAGAGCGCCGGTCACCGACGCTTCGCCCACCGCCCGCCGCAGGAAGTCGTCGGCCTGGGTGAAGCAGGTGAGCCGCCGCGCCGAGACGTGTGGCACCGGCTCGAACCCGAAGCGGTGCAGCCGGACGCAGGCCGCCACGATGTCGTGATGCGTGACGCTGCCGGGGTGGTTGACAAAGACGGTGGTGCCGGGCGCGACGAGATCGCGCAGCCGCTCGTCGGCCAGGGCGTCGCGCGGCGACACCTCGATCGAGGCCGCGGCGATCAGTTCCGCCACCCGTCGCTGATGCGGGTCGCGCGGCGGTGCGCCGGCCAATCGTCGTGCTGCGCCGTCCATCAGCCCGAATCCCGCTTGCGCGATATGACGAACGATTCGTCCCAGAACCACAGCCCGCCATACTGGCGCAGGACCTCCTTCGTCGCCTCCAGATAGGCGCCGCTGGTGATCGCCTCCGACAGCCTTTGATCCTCGATCTGCGCGACGTAGACCGCGGCGTTCCAGGCGGCAAACAGCGTCGAGGTGCCGATCGCGTCGCTGATCTCGCTGGGCAGCGTGTGCATGTCATAGCGAAACAGCGAGCGGGCATCCGCATAGGCGCCGAAATTCAGCGTCCGGCCAGCGCTGCCGAGTTCCGCCTTGGTCGCCCGCAACAGCGCGTGGCGATCGGCGGTAAAGGGATCCTCCCCCGGCCACACCCGGCGGATGATCTCCAGTCCCGGATCGTGGCCGTGCGAGTGGATCGCGATCAGCCGTCCGCCAGGCGCCAGGGCGCGCGCCAGCGGCGCGATGATCCGGCGTGCCTTGAATTCGAGCGCCGCGCGCGCCCGATACGGCTGCGAGGCGATCACCAGATCGTAATCGGCGCGGGTAATGCCGCGCCGCGGCCGCACCTGGTCCAGGAGGAATTTGTGGTCCTCGCGATAGATGACCAGCACCACCGGCTTTTCGTAGACGAGGTTGCCGGAGCGGCCCTCGCGCACGCGCCAATGCTCGGCGAGAAAGGGCTGCAGATCGCCGATCTGCTGCTCGAAATCGTGGGCCGTCCGACCGACCAGTGGGCACTCGTGCCAGACGAGGCTGGTCGCTGCGGTCACCGAACCCGGCGTCAGCCAGGGCGCCTCGGCATAGTACATGTTGGTGATGACCAGGACGCTCGCCGGATGCTCGAACAGCCGGTCGGGCATCTTTTCGAGGGCCAGGCGCACGTCTTCGAGGCTGATCTCCTTGCCGACGATGTAGAACGGCATCGTCGGAAAGCGGTAGTGCATCGCCCGCATCGTGCGCGCCAGCACCGTACCGTCGCCGGTGCCGGCATCGAACACCCGCAAGGCCGGCGGGCGCGGGTGGAGATTGGCCAATTCCAGGCCGACCCGTTGGGCCACCACCCACTTTTCGCTGCAGGTGGTAACGAACAGCAGATATTTCTGGCGGTTGTCGTAAAACCGGAAATTCGCCGTGTCGCCGGGCAGCGGCGCCGTTAGCGGCGGCAATGACGCAGTCGCACTGCCGTTAACCGCGGTCTGGGGAAGCGCGGCCTGCGGATGGCTGGCGATGAAGGCGCGCACGCGCTCGGCCGTCTCGGTGGTGATGCGGCCGCCGAGCCGCAGCCGGCCGACCAGCTTGCCGTCATTGACGGCGAGGCGGCCAAAGGTCGACTCCGCCACCCCGGCCTCGCGGCAATAGCGCGCGATGTCGCGCAACAGCGCTTCGCTCATCGGGCGACCTCCCGCCTCCAGCAGGCGATGGCGACGCGCCTGAGTCAAGCGTTTGATTGCCCATTTCTTCAGTGGGCAACATTAGTGGGCCACACCCTACGGCGGCGCGACCGGACCGTTCACTCGGCCGGGACGGGGCTGGCGGCGGGCGGGCGCGGCTTGCGCAGCAGCAACAATAGCGGCGCACCGAGCAGCACGATGATCATCATCAGCTTGTAATCGTCGATATAGGCGACCATCGCCGCCTGCCGCGTCACCTCGGCGTTGAGCGCGGCGATGCCTGTGGTGGTGCCGAGACTGTAGGGCACACTCAGGTAGGGCGCGTGGGCGAGCGGGTTGTCGGGCCGCAAATTCTCGATCAGCCGCGAGTGCACGGTCTGGGTATTCTCGGCCAGCAGCGCCACCACCACCGAGATGCCGATGCTGCCGCCGATATTGCGCATCAGGCTGAAGATCGCCGTGCCCTGCGTCATGATCTGGCGCGGCAAGGTCGAGAAGGTCACGATGCTGAGCGGCGTGAAGACAAAGCCGAGGCCGAACCCTTGCAAGAGCCCGGTGGTGATGATCGGGCCCATTCCCATTTGCAGCGAGAACCCGGTCATCTGCCACATCGCGACCGCGGTCACCAATATCCCGGTGAGGATGATCAGCCTGGTGTCGATGCGGCCGACCAGGCGCGCGACGAGAAACATCGCGATCATTGTCCCGATGCCGCGCGGCGCCGTCACCAGCCCGGTCGTCACCACCGGGTAGTTCATCAGGTTCTGCAGCATCAGCGGCAACAGGGTCATCGTGCCGTAGAGCGGGATGCCGATCAGGAACATCAAGAGGGTACCGCAGACGCAGTTGGCGTCCCTCAAGAGGTCACGGTTGAGAAACGACCGGTCGGACGCGGTCACCGTGTGGACGATGAACAGATAGAGGGCGAGCGCGGCGACCGTCGCCTCGATCCAGATCTCGACCGAGCCGAACCAGTCCTTCAGTTCGCCGCGGTCGAGCAGCATTTGCAGCGCACCGATCGCGATGCTGAGCGCGGCAAAGCCGAAGAAGTCGAACAGTTCGCGATGGCCGCGTCGCGACTCGTGCATGAAGACGAAAATGCCGATCGCCGCCAGGATCCCGACCGGCAGGTTGATGTAGAAAACCCAGCGCCAGTTGTAATAGTCGGTCAAATAGCCGCCGAGCGCCGGGCCGATGATCGGGCCGAGGATGACGCCCATACCCCACACCGCCATCGCCTTGGCGTGCCGCTCGGGCGGGTTGATCTGAAACAGCACCGCCTGCGACAACGGCACCAGCGCCGCGCCGCAGATGCCTTGCAACAGGCGGAACGACACCAGCTGGGTCAGGCTCGCCGCGGCGCCGCATAGTGCCGAGGCCAGCGTGAAGCCGATCACCGAGATCAGAAACACGTATTTGATGCCAAAGCGGCCGGCGAGCCAGCCGGTCAGCGGCGTCATGATTGCGGCGGCCACGATGTACGACGTGACGACCCAGGCGATCTCGTCCTGCGAAGCCGACAGGCTGCCCTGCATATGCGGCAATGCGACGTTGGTGATCGTCGTGTCGACGCCCTGCATGAACGTCGCCAGCATGATCGAGATCGTGATCGCGGCGCGGTTGGGGAAAGGCCGTCCCGGTTCCTGTCCGCGCACGGCGCCCTCTTACTGCCGCGGCAGGCGCAACAGCAGCGGCATCGGCACCCTCAGGGGTGCGATCGTGTCGATCGTCGGCCGGTGCGTCGCCGGCGTCCTCGCGGGCGTCCTCGCCGGCGGGCGGGCGACGCGGCCGGCCGCAGGCGAAGCCGAAGCGCAGGCCGGCGCGCGGTCCGGCCTGCGGCTCACTGCTTCGTCTCGCTCGCCTCGGCGGTGCCGAACAGGCGTCCCATCACGCGATCGATCCAGGCCAGCAACGGGCGGCGGTAATGCGTGTCCACGGAGACATCGACGCTGAGCCCGGCATGCAGCGGCACGCTCGCGCTCGCGCTGTCGATCGCCAGGCGCACCGGCAGGCGCTGCACCACCTTGACCCAGTTGCCGGTGGCGTTCTCCGGCGGCAATAGCGAAAATGTCAGGCCGGTGCCGGGGCTGAGGCTCTGCACCTTGGCGTTGAAAACGACTCCCGGGTAGGTGTCGACCTCGACCGTCGCCTTCTGCCCCGGCCGCATAAAGGTCAGCTCGGTCTCCTTGAAATTTGCCTCGATCCAGATGCGGTTCGAGATCAACGAGAATACCGGGGCCGAGGCATTGACGTAGGAGCCGACCTGCAGCTGCTCGACCTTGGTAACGATGCCGGGTTGAGCGGCGCGCACGGTGGTGAAGGAGAGGTCGAGCTCAGCCTTGTCGAGGGCCGCCTGAGCACGCTGCACCGAGGGATGCTGATCGATCGGAAGGTCGGGATTGCCGTCGAGCTGGGCCAGGGTGTTGGCGAGATCTCCCTGGGTCGAGGCCACCTTTTGGCGCGCCACCTGCAGCGCATTCTGCGCCTGGTCGAAGGCCTGCATGGACGCCGCGCCGGTGGCCGCGAGCTGGCGCTGCCGGTCGAACTCGCGCTGCAGATAGACAAGCGTGTCTTGCGCCGACTTGCTGTCGGCGAGTTTTTGCTTGTAGGTGGCCTCCAGCGCCTTGACCTGAGCCTGTGCGCCGGCGAGCATCGCCTGCGCTTCCTCGACGGCGATGCGGAATGGGCGCGGATCGAGCTGGAACAATAGCTGGCCCTTGACGACCTGCTCATTGTCATGCACCGCGACTGCGACGACCCGGCCGGAGACATCGGAACTGATCATCGTCCGCGCCGCCTGCACATAGGCGTCATCGGTCGAGACATAGCGGCCGCTCGTCACGTACCACCACGAGGCGGCAATCAGCACCAGGATCGGGCCGGCCACCATCAACGGCAGACGCACCCGCTGGCGCAGCGGGCGTGATGGCTGCGTTGCGACGCTCGGGTCGCGCCCGCCGGTGATGCGGCGGAAATCGCGGACCGGCGCTTCGTTTTCGGTCGAACTGCTCACTGGCCGATCTCCACCGCCGGCATCGGCGCGCCGACCGTCTCCAGCGCCGGCTTGGCCAGCTCGGCGGCAGCGGCGCGCGTTGGCGCTCGCAGCGCGGCATGGCCGCCCCCCGGCACCCGATCCGACAAGGTGTCGTGCACCCGATCGAGCAGATCGATCAAAAGGGTCGCCTCGTTCGGCGCCAGCCGGGCCAGTGCCTCGTCGCGCGTCTCGTTGGCCACCCGCAGGATGCGGCCGAGGATCGGCCGCGCCTTGGCCGTGAGGAACAGGCGGCGGGCGCGGCGATCGGCCGGGTCCGGGCGGCGCTCGACCCAGCCGGCCTCCTCCATGCGGTCGATCTGCCGCACCAACGTCATCGGCCGGATTTCCAGCAGGTCTGCCAGGCCGGCCTGGTTGAGCCCTTCGTTGCGAGCGAGATAGCTCAGTGTGCGGCATTGCGCCCGGGTCAATCCGAGACGCCGCCCGTTATGCGAGAAGCGGCGCCCGAACAGTCGCGCAACATCGCTGACAAGAAAGCCAAAACTGCGATCGAGATCCAACACTCACCTCGGGAATAGAACGCAAGCTGATGATAAGGATGTAATACAATCGCAACGCCGCGCCCAGCCCCGGCCGGCGCGAGGCTGGTCTTCGCGAATGTGATAGCTGGGGGCCGAGAGCGCCCTCGGCCGAGGCGCCGCGCTGGCCTCCGGGGGCGGCGAATTATGCCGCCCGCCGGCAGCTGCGCAAACCGCGCAGCCCAGGCAAATTACCGCAGTTCTTGCGCGAGGATCGCGACCGGGTAGGCATAGAGGAGCCGCTCGCCGTCGCGTTCGACCGGGATGCCGAGCCGGTCGTCCGCGCAGGAAGCGGCAAACAGCTCGACGATCGTTGCCTCGTCCCCCGGGTTGGGAAAGGATCGCGCCAGCAGGTTCTTTACCTCGTCGCGCAGCTCGTAAAAGCGCGCCCGCGGTTCGCCGAGCCCGGCGGCACGGAACAGGCCCTGCAGTTCGTCGAGCCCCAGGCAGCGGGCATGCGAGGGATCGCGCAGCGTTTCCAGCCGGTTGAAGAACGCGGCCTTGGCCGGATCGGAGGACGCGTAGGTATCGACGACGACGACCCGCCCGCCCGGTGCGCACACCCGCACCATCTCGCCGAACACCGCCGCCGGATCGCGGAAATGGTGCACCGCAAAGCGCGTCACGACGATCGTGAAACTGTCGTCCGGATAGGGCAGGCGCGCGACATCCCCCTCCTGCCAGGTCACGTTGGCGAGGCCCCGCTCGGCGGCGAGCAGCCGCGCCCGCTCGAGCATCGCCGGCGTCATGTCGATCCCGGTGGCGTGCCGGACATGGGGCGCGAAGCCGCAGACGACGATGCCGCCGCCGCAGGCGACATCGAGCACATTGTCCTCGGCTCGAGCCTCCGCCGCCTCGACGATCAGCCGCAACGCCGCCGCGTCGGCGATCGGCGCCGCCGTGCTGAACGGCGTCGCCTGGCGGGTAAACTGGTCGCGAA
The DNA here is from genome assembly GCA_035534535.1 of Allostellaceae bacterium. GTDB lineage: Bacteria > Pseudomonadota > Alphaproteobacteria > ATCC43930 > CGMCC-115725 > DATARH01. The sequence goes on from DATLRS010000174.1 coordinate 24,149, forward strand.
TGAGGCGGCCATGCGCGTCGTCGGCCATTCCTCGACCTTTCTAGCGGTTGAAGCCGTGATATTCGTCGCCGACCAGCACGACGACCGGCCGGTTGGTGCGCGCCGCCTCGTCGAACGCGGTCGTGATGCGCGGTGCGTCGGCATCGCTCTCAACGAGGTAGTAGTCGAGGCCGAAAGCCATCAGAAAGCGCTCGGTATAGGTCGCCGCGGTGTCGGTGGTGACGCCATGGCGGGTCCAGCCGCGATAGCCGACCATCATCACCACCGGCACGTTGAGCCCCAACAGCCAGCCGCGGATCGAATCGCCGGATTCCATCATCCCGGTATTCTGAATGAGGATCAGCGGCTTCCGGCCGCCGGCGGCGAGCCCGGCGGCGATCGAGCAGGCATGCCCCTCACGGCTGACCCCGACGAGACGCAATGACGGGTCGGCCTGCATCAACAGGAACAGCCAGTTGGTCTCGCTGTCGGGCAGCCACACGACATCGGTGACGCCGTTCGCCTTCATCTGCGCCAGCACGGTTTCCGGGCTGAGGGCGAGCGTCGATGCTTCACTCATGGGGCGTCTCCGCAAGGGCGGCCGGCATCGTACGACCCGAGCAAAGCGATAGGCAATCGGCGCGCGATGCCGCACCATCGCGCCATGCTCAGCGA
>DATLRS010000175.1:0-11433 GCA_035534535.1 Allostellaceae bacterium
CGGCGCGTCTGGGTGGCGAGCCACAGCCCCCACTGGATCAGATTGGGAATGCATTCATAGCCTTCCCGCTGGAAATGGTGTTCGGCCGCCCACAGGCAGTAATAGCCGAGTTCGTCCATCACCTGCGCCACCTGGCGCGAGGTCTCGAACACCTCGGACAGCCGCGCGTTCGAATAGCGCCGGTCGTTGGCCGGGGTGCCGTCGAGCCCGATATTGTCGAGCTCGATCTGGCCGACATAGAGCGCATGGAACCGCTTGATCATGATGCCTCCCGATTCTGAACGCCGTTCGATATCCTGGGTACCGCTCCGGCCGGCGTCAATCCCGCGCCGTCCCTTTCTCCTCGACCAGCGCCTGCGCGATGCCGGCCGCGCGGGTCACGGCCTCGCGCAGCAATCGCTTCAGCTCGGGCAGTTCCTGCTCGAACCGCTCGATCGGCGCGCCAACCAACAGACCCGCGGTGACGCTGCCATCGGCGTTGAAGATCGGTGAAGCGAGGCCGGCGGCGCCCGGCACAGTCTCGCCGAGGCTGATCGCGAACCCGTCGCGGCGGATCGCGGCGAGCCGCTCGCGCAGCAGGTCGGGGTCGGTAATGGTGCGCGGCGTCAACGGTTCGAGCCGGGTGGCGCGAATATAGGCATCGATCCAGGACGGTTCGCGATAAGCCAGCAGCAGCTGCCCGCCGGCCGAAACATAAAGCGGCCGGGTGGTGCCGGTCGGTACCGTGTAGCGCACCGGATTGGCACTGTCGATGATGTCGGCATAGGTCATCCGCTGCGCCACCTGGTCCAGCACGACGAGAAACGCCGTCTCGCCGCTCTTGGCCGCCAGATCCTGCAGGATCGGCCGTACCAGGTTGGGGAAGCGGCGCACCGCCAGGATATCGGCTGCAAGCCGGAAGGACCTGGCGCCCAGCCGGTAGAGGCCGTGGCCGTGCTCCATATAGCCGAGCGCGACCATCGAGCGCAGGATCCCTAATAGGCTGCTCTTGGGGGCGCCGACCGTGGTGCTGAGTTCGGCAAGGCTGACCCCTTCCTCGGACTTGGCGAGGGCCTCGAACAGCGCGACCAGGCGCGTCGCCGAGCGGGCGAACGACCCGTCCGCAGCGGCGGCGCTGTCGCCGGCTGGTAAGCTGTCCGATAGTCGACTCACCGACCGGGTCCTCAAGCGGCGTCATCCTCGCGATTGTCGCGGCGACACAGTAGAGGCTACCACCCTACCGGTTCAACGTACTGCTGCCCGTCGAGCAGACCCCTTTGATCGCGGCAGACGGCGACCCCGTCGGCTGGTACTGTCGGGGCCTGTTTGCCGGAGGAAGCGACAATGGCCACGACGATCGAAGCTGACGTACGTCCGGATATACGGACGGAAGATGTCGAATACCAGCACCAGGGCGGACATGCCCTGCTGGCGCGGCTTTACCGGCCGGCCGGGACCGGGCCCTACCCGGCGGTCGTGCAGGTGCATGGCGGTGCCTGGGTCAACAAGGACCGTACCGACAACGACTTTATCGCCCTGGCGCTGGCCGAGAGCGGCATTCTCGTCGCCTCGATCGATTTTCGCATGCCGCCCGAGGCGCCCTATCCAGCCTCGCTCGCCGACATCAACCTGGCTGTGCGCTGGCTGAAAGCGCGCGCCCGCACCTATGGCAGCCGCCCTGATTGGGTTGGCAGCATGGGGACCTCGAGCGGCGGGCATCAGGTGCTGCTCGCTGCGATGCGCCCCGACGACCCGCGCTATGCCGCGCTGCCGCTGCCCCCACCCTACCCTCCCCCGCATGCGGGGGAGGGTAGGGTGGGGGCGATCGATGCCCGGGTGGCGTTTGTGATCTCGGGCTGGGGGGTGCTCGACCCGCTGCTGCGCTATCACCTCGCAAAGCAGGCCGGCAACGCCGAACTGATGGAGAATCACCACGCCTTCTGGACTGACGAGGCGACGATGAGCGAAGGCAGCCCGCCGGCGATCCTCGATCGCGGCGAGAAGGTCGATCTGCCGCCGGCGCTGGTGTTCGGCGGCGACAGTGACGAGTGGGTGCCGCTCGAAACCATGCAACGCCTCGTCCAGGGCTGGAAGAAGGGGGGCGGCGCGGTCGAGCTGCAGCTTTATCCCGGCGCCAAGCACGGTTTCATGACCGGCAACCCCGACGCGCCCTACGCGAGGCCCGCGATCGAGCGGATGAAGGCCTTCATCCGCAAGAACACCGGCTGATACAGCGACGCTGGCACGCGCGGTCCCGGCACAGGCCGGGACCCCCGAATTATTGTGATGCATGATGGCGATCGAGCGGATCGACGAGCCGTCGGCCATCCCTATGGGTTGCCACCGGTATCGGCGCGGATGCGTGTCAAGGCGCCCTGTACTTCGGCCTTCAGGGTAGGCAGGTTCTTGGAAACGACATTCCAGAGCACATCGAAGCGGATGCGGTCATAGGCATGCCGGAGTCGATTGCCCATTCCGCGAATATCGCCCCATCGCTGACCCGGCATGAGCGCGGGAGCAGCATCGCCGAGACGGAACGCTGCCTCGCAAACGCGCTCCAGGCACCGCTCTACGGCATCGCGCGACCGCCCGTCATTCCGAAATCCGTCGCGGTCGAGCCCAGCGACATAGCTCTGGATGCGCTCAATGTTTTCCAGGATGTCGGCCAGACAGTCGGCCGGGTCGTGATCAGAACGCACGCCGACGATCCCGGTCGATGCTTGCTTGCAGCCGCCGCTTCTCCACCGGCTCCGGCAGGAGATCTACCGAGCGGCCGAGCAGCGTGGAGAGACGCCGCTCCAGCGCGGCCAATTCGAATAAGCCGATCTGCGCGTCGGGATCAAGTTCGGCAGCCAGGTCGATGTCGCTCTCCCTGTCATCCTCACCGCGTGCAGCAGACCCGAATAGAGAGAGATGGCAAATCCCGGCGGCCAGCAACTCAGGCTCGTGCGCCCGCAGCATCTCCAGGATCAGTTCACCCGTTGGATGGGTGCGGCTCATAATTGGTATCAGTCCCGAAATTTCTCAAAAAATTCCGGCTCGGGAACGAGTACCCTCTGTTCGGATAATCCGATCTGATATTTCTCGCAGATTTCCAGAATCCGCTCCAGATCGACGATCTCGATTTCTACCTTCCCGGGCCTTTTCGCTTCCCGACGTGCGTCTTCGGTAAACGATGTGGTGGTGAAAAATATTCCCTTGTCGATGTTTCCGTCCATTGCGCCGCGAAAGCGCTGGATTTCCTCCGATGAGACTTTTCGGCCGGACTGGTCATATTTTTTTGACTGAAACGCCACCGCCGACGTGACAAAATCGTTCACGCGAAGCCGGCCGGTCCCATCTATGCCGCCGTCTCGATGAGGGGTGGTTTTCACATCCTCAACACCCACTCGTGAGAGGAGTTCGGCGCAGAAGCGCTCGAAACCACCGTGGGTCATCCGACCAATCAGCTCGATTACTCCTGGACGGTGGTCGCTGTAAGCCGACGTCTCGGGCGAAGGGGCAATTTCGTCGTTCAACTCATCTTCGTCAGCCGGCGTCATCCCCGGTGCGGCCCCCGTCGCACGCTCTACGGCTTCCGTTTTCTTGAGTGATTTGAGTTTTTGAACGCTATCGAATATCGCATCGATTGTCGGACCATCAAGGTTGGCGGTCCGCCCCTTGTCGGTAAGCCGCCAAATGCCGAATTGTGGTGAATCCAGGTAGCCAGTTCGATTCAGGTACGATCTGGCCCAGGCTATCTGATTCTCAAAGCGAGGCGTCCCGCTTTTAGGAAGGAAACCAAACTCACCGGGTGAGATTTGGTGGCGGTCCGCGATCAGGTCATAGATTTCGCGCGGTCGCGCTTGGCCGCTCTTATCGCGAAGAGCGTCGATCAGGGGCTGAAGATAGCGCAGAAACTCAGAGCGATAATGCGGTGCTGTGCTGCCAGGAAACTCAGGTGCGGGCACGGGGCAGTCCTCGGACGATCGAGGGGTTTATCGATCATATCCGCAATTCTGGGATCTTGAAATCGCCGTCTCCTCCGCCGGTTACCAACCCCCGTCCACGCCGATTGCCTGGCCGGTGACGAAGGCGGCCTCGTCCGAGGCGAGATAGGCGATCATCGAGGCGACTTCGTCCGGCTCGCCGAAGCGGCCGACGGGGATCGCCTTCGAGCGCTCGCGAAAGCCGCGTTCGAGGTCGTCGCCGTATTCGCGCCGGTTGGTGCTGATCGCGCGCGAGGTGCGGATGGGGCCGGGGCAGACGGCGTTGACGGTAATTCCAAAGGGCGCCAGATCGAGCGCCAACGATCGGGTGAAGCCGACGATTGCGGCTTTCGAGGCGGCGTAGGTCGCGCGGTTCTTGCCCGGCCGGAAGGCCGCCTTCGACGACACACAGACGATGCGGCCGAAACCGGCCTGGCGCATCGCCGGCACCGCGGCGCGCGACATCAGGAAGGCGCCCTTGGCGTTGACCCCCATCGTCAAATCCCAGGCGGCGACCGGCACATTCTCGATCTCGTTGCGATCGGCACCCTGCGGCGCGCCGGCGTTGTTGACGAGGATGTCGAGCCGCCCGTAGCGCGCCAGCACCTCCTCGACCATGCGCCCCGCATCCGCCTCCTGGCTGACATCGCCCAGCGTCGCCGAGGCGGTGCCGCCGGCCTTGCGGATCTCCTCAACGAGGCTGTCGACGCCGCCCCAATTGGCATCGGTGTCGCCGGCCGCATTGAATTCGTTGGCGACCCCGGCCGGCCGCACATCGGAGACAACGACCGCGACGCCCTTCCTGGCAAGCGCCCGCGCCGTCGAATTGCCGATGCCAACGGGTTTGCCGCAACCGGTAATCAATGCAACGCGGTTGGCATGGGGCATGGGGGGTCCTCCCTCTCTAGAAACGTCATGGCCGGATCTGATCCGGCCATCCAATTCGTTCGTCGCGACAGTTCCGTGGATGCCCGGGTCAGGCCCGGGCATGACGGAGAAACTCAGACAGGCCTCGTGCCCTTGAGCTGCGTCCTATGCATCAGGCGGCGGCTTGTCGGATCGAAGGCGTCGCGGCGGTGCATCGCGCAGCGATTGTCCCACCAGATGAGGTCGCCGACCCGCCATTCCTGCTTCCAGGTGAAGCGCTCCTGGCAGGTATGCTCCCACAGGAAATCGAGCAGTTCTTCGCTCTCCGCGACCGCCAGCCCCACCACATAGGCGTTGATGCGGCGGCCGAGAAACAGACACTTTCTGCCGGTCTCGGGATGGGTCCGAACGAGCGGCTGGCGCGCGCCCGGCACCTGCGTCACGTCGCTGACGCTCTCGAAGCCCTTGTGCGCCCGGCCGGCGCTGTTGTGAGTTGCGGCGTGGATCATTGTCAGCCCGTCGATGCGGGCCTTGACGTCGGCGGGCAGCGTTTCGTAGGCCGAATACATGTTGAGGAACTCGGTGGCGCCGCCGGCCGAGGGCGGCGGCACTTCGAGCGAGCGCAAGAGGCTCGCCGCGGGCGGCACCTCGACAAACGAGCTATCGGTGTGCCAGAACGCTTCCCCGTCGCCGAGCCCGCCGATCGGCTTGCCGTCTTCGAGGATGTTTGAGATGACCGAGATTTCCGGCGGCAGCTCGCGGCGCCGGCCGGAGGTCTGCGTGCCGACCCCATACTGCTTTTCGATCAGCACGGCGGGGTTGAATTCGAGTTCGCCGAACTGGCGGGTGAATGCCATGTGCTGGTCGTCGCTCAGCGGCTGATCGCGAAAGCGCAGCACGAGGTGTTGCAGCCAGGCGGCGCGGATCGCGTCGCGATCCTCGGGGTTCAGCGGCTCGCTGAGATCGACGCCGGCGATGTCGGCACCGCAGCCGGCCTCCTGGAAGGGGAAGACTTGCACATTCATGGCGCTACTCCGCCGCTTCCGGCAGCGCCTCGACCCCGAAATCGTTGATCGAGACGCGCCAGTGGATGCGGTCTTCCTCGGGCGGGTAGTCGCCGGCCGCCTTGTGATAGGAGCAGCGATTGTCCCAGATCACGATATCGCCCTTCTGCCACTGGTGGTGGTACTCGGCCTCGGGCTGGATCATTGCGGCCGTCAATTCGGCGATCAGCGCGTCGCCCTCTTCGCGCTCGATGCCGACAAAATCGACGATCTTGCCGGGGTCGAAATAGAGCGATCTGCGGCCGGTCTCGGGATGGGTGCGGACGATCGGGTGATGGACCGGCGTCCATTCCTGGTCCTCCGGGTTGAGCAGCCTGGACCCGCCGCGCCGCCCGCCATAGGAAAAGGCGCCGATCACCCCGTCGAGCCGGTCTTTCAGACGCTGCGGCAAGGCCTCGTACGCCGCGTAGCCGTTGGCGAACAGCGTGTTGCCGCCGCGGCTCGGCACTGCCAGCGCATAAAGCTGCGTCGCCTTGAACGGCATCTGGTTGTAGGCGCCGTCGGTGTGCCAGCCCTCGGCGCCGCGGCGGTAGATTTCGTCGCGCAATTTGCCCTCGGCATCGAACTTGCCGACCCCGAGCATCGTGATCTCGCGGTGTTCGGGGTGGCGCGTCGATTTCGACGGGTGCGGCACGACCGGGCCGAAGCGCCGGCTATAGGCGATGAACTCGGGGATCGTCAGGTCCTGGTCGCGCACGCACAGGATGTTGCAGTCGAGCCAAGCCTGGTAGATCGGCGCGAACCCGGCATCGTCGAGCGTCCGGACGTCGACTCCGCGCACCTCGACGCCGATCTGCGGCCCCATGCGGCGAATTTCGACCATCGCTTCATCCTCCCCTGCGCCTGCCGCACCGAAAGCCCAAGTCAACACCCGAACCAAGAGGTTGACAATTCGCGATTTTGGGACGCCGCCCCGCGATGCCGGCATTGCGCGCTGCCACCACGTATTCTCGCTTGCACCGCGATGACAATCGGACGATAGCCATCGCATCAAGATTTAGGGGGCTGGCCCATGAAGCTGGTGCTGTTTCAGATCGCGCCGGACGCTGCTCCGGTGCCGGGGATCCTGACCGAGCGCGGGGTGGTCGATGTCAGCGGCGCGCTGCCGCCGAGCGCGACGCCGCAGCTGGCGATGCAGGGCATCATCGACGGTTTCGAGCAGCTGCGCCCGGCCTTCGAGAAACTGGCGGCCGAGGGCGCGGCCCAGCCGCTCGCGGCGGTGCGGCTGCGCGCGCCGTTGCCGCGGCCGGGCAAGATCCTGTGCTGTATCGCCAATTACTGGGAGCATGCGCAGCGCGAGGCGCGGCCCCTCAACATGTTTCTGAAAAACCCGGAAGCCGTGGTCGGCCCGGGCGATACGATCGTCCTGCCGGAATTCACCGAACCGTGGATCTTCATGCACGAAGCCGAACTCGCGCTCGTCATCAAGGGGCCGGCGAAGAAGGTGGCGCAAAAGGACTGGCGCAGCGCCGTCTTCGGCTATACCGGCCTCATTGATGTATCGGCGCGCGGCGAGGGGCGGCGCACCTGGAAGGCCGGCAGCTGGCTCGGCAAGTCGTTCGACACTTTCGCGCCGATCGGCCCGTGCATCACGACCGCCGACGAGATCCCCGACCCCAACAACCTCATCGTCCGCTTCTGGGACGACGGGCAATTGCGCCACAACTACAACACCGACGACATGGAACACCGGGTCCCCGAGCTTATCGAGTTCGCCTCGACGATCATGACGCTCAATTCCGGCGACCTGATCGCCTGCGGCACCAATCACGAGGGGCTGGGCGCGCTGCAGGACGGCGAGAGGGTCGAGATCGAGGTGCAGCATGTCGGGCGGATGGCGCTGAACGTCGTCGATCCGCTGAAGCGCAGCTGGGAGCGCGGCATCTATATGGGCGCCGATTCGACCAACCCAGAAGCCGTCAAGCGCCACCGCCCGCAAGGGGCGAATTGAGGGCGGATTGAGGCTCAGCCGCTCGGATCGCTGCCGGGCGGACGGGTGTGGATGTGGACATTGCGCCCGCCTGCCGCTTCGAGGATTTGCAGGGCGCGGGTTTCGCGTTGCCCATCGGCACAGCGCACCCATAGGAGCGCGGCGCCGGCCGCCAGCGCCGCGGCAAATTCTTCGCGGTGCGGCGTCGCGGTGTAATCGTCGAAGAATTCCTTGAGCGCCGCGCCGCCGATTCCGGCGCCGACCAGCGCCGCGAGGGTCGCGGCGATCGGGCCACCCGAGATCAGGATGATGCCGGCGACCGTCAACGGGCCGATATACTTGATGTCGTCGCTGAGCCCGGCCGCGATCAGGTCGCCGCGGGTCTCCTCGGCGGTGCTCAGCGACCGGTGCGACGCCAGCACCGACAGGTCGGCGGACTCGAAGCCGGCGGCGCTCAGCGCCGCCACGGCGTTGCGAAAATGCTCGCGGTCGGGAAACGAGGCGATCGCCTCGCGGATCGCCGGGGCGGGAGTGGGTGGGGTTGCGGCCATGTCGATCCTCGGTTGCGCGACCAAACTCGGCCCATGTTAACGTCGAATCCCGACAATAAGCTCGCTCCGTTTTGGTGCCGATGACCGCTCAGCCGTCCAGCAATGCCGCTTCGCCTGCGCGGGTCGTGGCATCGCCGGCCGCCGCGACGCCGGTCATGGCGCAGTATCACGAGATCAAAGCGGCCCATCCCGGCTGTCTGTTGTTTTTCCGGATGGGCGATTTTTACGAGCTGTTTTTCGATGACGCGGTCGCCGCCGCCCCGGCGCTCGACATCGCGCTGACCAGGCGCGGCAAGCACGACGGCGCCGACATTCCGATGTGCGGCGTGCCGGTGCATGCCGCCGACGGTTATCTCGCGCGCCTCATCCGCGCCGGCTTCAAGGTGGCGATCTGCGATCAGATCGAGGATCCCGCCGAGGCGCGGCGGCGCGGCGCGAAGGGGCCGGTCAGGCGGGCGGTGGTGCGGGTCGTCACCGCCGGGACGCTGACTGAAGACGGCCTCCTCGACGCCCGCCGGCATAATTATCTCGCCGGCATCGCCGATGCCGCAGGCGGGTTGGGGCTCGCCTGGCTCGACCTGTCGACCGGTGCGTTCTCGCTGGCGCCGACCGAGGAGGCTGCGCTGGCCGCCGATCTCGCCCGCGTCATGCCGGGCGAGATCCTCGTCCCCGAGCGGCTGTTGGCGCGCCCGGCGCTGTTCGAGCTGTTCGGCGACTGGAAGCCGGCCCTGACCCCGCTCGCCAATTCGCGTTTCGACAGCGAGGCGGCGCGCCGCCGGCTCGAAGACTTCTACGGCGTCCAGACGCTCGACGGGTTCGGCGCCTTCAGCCGGGCCGAGATCGCCGCGGCCGGGGCGCTCGTCGATTATGTCGCGCTGACGCAGCAGGGCGGCCTGCCGCATCTCGCCCCGCCGGCGCGGGTCGCGCCCGGCTCGGTCATGCAGATCGACGCGGCGACGCGGCGCAACCTCGAATTGGTGGCGACATTGTCCGGCGAGCGCCGCGGCAGCCTCCTGGCGACGATCGACCGCACCCTGACCGGGCCGGGGGCGCGGCTGCTCGCCGAGCATCTCGCGGCGCCGCTGACCTCACCGGACGCGATCGCCGCGCGGCTCGACGCGGTTGCCTTCTTCCTTGACCGCGGCGACATCCGGGCAGGTTTGCGCGAGCGGCTGCGGCGGGTTCCCGATATCGAGCGGGCGCTGAGCCGGCTCAGCCTCGGGCGCGGCGGCCCGCGCGACCTTGCCGCGCTGCGCGACGCGCTCGGCGAGACGGCAGTGATCCGAACCCTGCTCGCGACGCCGGGCCTGGTGCCGCGGCCCGAATTGTTGCGGCAGGCCGAAGCAGGGCTCGGCGAGCACGGCGCCCTGGTCGATCGGCTCGGCCGCGCGCTTGCCGCCGATCTGCCGCTGTTCGCGCGCGACGGCGGGTTCATCGCCGCGAGCTATCTGTCCGAACTCGACCAGCTGCGCGAATTGCGCGACGACAGCCGGCGCGCGATCGCCGCGCTGCAGGCGCGTTATGCCGAGGCGAGCGGGGTCGCCGCGCTGCGCATCCGCCACAACAACGTGATCGGCTATTATATCGAGGTGTCGGCCGCCAATGTCGAACGGCTGGGCGGCCGGCTCGGCCCCGACTTCATTCATCGCCAGACGATGGCGGGGGCGCAGCGCTATACGACCGTCGAGCTGGGCGACCTGGCAAGCCGCATCGCCAGCGCCGCCGAGCGCGCGCTGACCCTCGAATTGCGGCTGTTCGACGATCTGGTCGGCGAAATCATGGCGCGGCGCGGCGAGATCGCAGCCGCGGCCGCGGCGCTCGCCGCGCTCGATCTTGCCGCGAGCCACGCCGAGGGCGCCGCCGAGTGCGGCTGGACGCGGCCGGAAATCGTCCCCGGGACGGAATTCGCGATCGCCGGCGGCCGGCATCCGACGGTCGAGGCGGCGCTCGCCGGCAGGGGCGCCTTCATCGCCAATGACTGCGTCCTGGGCGACGATCGCATCTGGCTCGTCACCGGCCCCAACATGGCCGGCAAGAGCACGTTTCTGCGGCAGAACGCGCTGATCCTGATCCTGGCGCAAATGGGTGCCTTCGTGCCGGCGCGCGCGGCCCGGATCGGCGTTGTCGACCGCCTGTTCAGCCGGGTCGGCGCCGCCGACGATCTGGCGCGCGGCCGCTCGACGTTCATGGTCGAGATGGTCGAGACTGCCGCGATCCTCAACCAGGCCGGGCCGCACAGCTTTGTCATCCTCGACGAGATCGGCCGCGGCACGGCGACCTTTGACGGGCTGTCGATCGCCTGGGCATCGCTCGAACAGCTGCACGAGGTCAACCGCTGTCGCGCCCTCTTTGCGACGCATTACCACGAGCTGACGGCGCTCGCCGCCAAGCTGCCGGCGCTCGCGTGCCGGACGATGCGGGTCAAGGAATGGCAGGGCGATGTCGTCTTCCTGCACGAGGTCGCCGCCGGCGCCGCCGACCGCTCCTACGGCATCCATGTCGCCAAGCTCGCCGGCCTGCCGGCGAGCGTTACCGCGCGCGCCGAGGAGGTATTGGAGATTCTCGAAAAGGGCGAAGAAGGCGGGGCGCTCGCCCGGCTCGCCGACGACCTGCCGCTGTTCCGCGCCGCGCGCCGCCCCGCGCCGCCGCCGCGCGCCTCGCTGGCCGAGGATCTGTTGCGCGAGGCGCGGCCCGACGAGCTGACCCCGCGCGAGGCGCTTGACCTGCTCTATCGCCTGAAGGCGCTCGTCATCGAGTAATCGGTGCCGTCACGCCGCAGCGGACGCAGGGATTGCGGCGCCGGCGCCCATTCGGCTCAATGGCGGCCGGACCCATCGAGAGGAGAGGCCGCGATGAACCGGCTGCTTGCCGATCTGCGCATCGTCGAATTCTCGGCCTTTGTCGCGGCGCCGCTGGGCGGCATGACGATGGCGCAGTTCGGCGCCGAGGTGATCCGCATCGATCCGGTCGGCGGCGCGATCGATTTCAACCGCTGGCCGGTCGCCGATAACGGCGCGAGCCTCTATTGGGCCGGGCTCAACAAGGCCAAGCGCTCGGTCGCGCTGGCCCTCGAT
>DATLRS010000176.1:0-8270 GCA_035534535.1 Allostellaceae bacterium
TCCTCCTCGGCGGCGCCGCCGATTTCGCCGATCATGACGATCGCCTGTGTCTCGTCGTCGGCGAGGAACAGGTCGAGGACATCGATAAAGTCGAGCCCGTGGATCGGGTCGCCGCCGATGCCGACGCAGCTCGACTGGCCGAGCCCGGCGGCGGTCGTCTGCGCCACCGCCTCATAGGTCAGCGTGCCCGAGCGCGACACGATGCCGACCCGACCGCGCCGGTGGATGTGGCCGGGCATGATGCCGATCTTGCATTCGCCGGGGGTGATGATTCCGGGGCAGTTGGGGCCAATGAGGCGGCTGTGCGAGCCGTCGAGGGCGCGCTTGACGCGCACCATGTCGATGACCGGGATGCCCTCGGTGATGCAGATGACGAGTTCGATCCCGGCATCGATCGCTTCGAGGATCGCGTCGGCGGCATAGACCGGCGGCACGTAGATCGCGGTCGCGGTCGCGCCGGTCCGCGCGCGCGCCTCGTGCACCGTGTCATAGACCGGCAGATCGAGATGCTTGGTGCCGCCCTTGCCCGGGGTGACGCCGCCCACCATCCTTGTGCCGTAGGCGATCGCCTGCTCGGAATGGAAGGTGCCTTGCGAGCCGGTGAAGCCCTGGCAGATGACGGTCGTGCTGGCATCGACCAGGATCGCCATCACGCGGTCTCCTTCAAGGTCGCGACAACCTTGCGTGCGGCATCCTCGAAATTGTCCGCCGCGAGCAATGGCAGCCCCGATTGGCTGAGGATGCGGCGCCCCAGTTCGACGTTGGTGCCTTCGAGCCGCACCACCAGGGGCACGTGCAGGTTGACCTCGCGCGCCGCCGAGACGACGCCCTCGGCGATGACATCGCAGCGCATGATGCCGCCGAAGATGTTGACGAGGATCGCCTCGACATTGGGATCGGACAGGATCAGCTTGAACGCGACGGTCACCCGCTCGCGCGTCGCGCCGCCGCCGACATCGAGGAAATTGGCCGGACTGCCGCCATACAGCTTGATGATGTCCATCGTCGCCATGGCGAGGCCGGCGCCGTTGACCATGCAGCCGATATTGCCGTCGAGCTTGACGTAATTGAGCGCGTGCCTGCCGGCTTCAAGCTCGATCGGGTCTTCCTCGTCCTCGTCGCGCAACGCCTCGATATCGGAGTGGCGGAAGAGGGCGTTGTCGTCGAAGGCGATCTTGGCGTCGAGCGCCATCAATTCGCCCGACCGCGTCACCACCAGCGGGTTGATTTCCAGGAGCGCGACGTCGAGCTCGGTGAAGGCGCGGTAGAGCGCGGCGACCAGATTGACCATCGCGGCGACCTGCGCGCCCTTGAGGCCGAACCCGAAGGCGAGCCGGCGGGCGTGGAACGGCGACAGACCGGCGGCCGGGTCGATCGTCAGCCGCAGGATCTGGTCGGGCGCGCGCGCCGCCAATTCCTCGATCTCCATGCCGCCCTCGCCGGCGCCGATCAGCGTCACTCGCCCAGCGCCGCGGTCGATCGAGATCGCCAGATACAGCTCGCGGGCGATATCGACGCCGGCTTCGACATAGACCCGCTTGACGACGCGCCCCTCGGGGCCGGTCTGGTGGGTGATCAGCCGATGGCCGATCAGGGCGCCCGCCGCGGCCGCGACCTCGTCGGGCGAGCGGGCGAGCTTGACCCCGCCGGCCTTGCCGCGGCCGCCGGCATGGATCTGCGCCTTGACCGCCCAGACGCCGCCGCCCAGCTTTGCCGCCGCGTCGACGGCCTCTTGCGCGGTATAGGCGACTGCCCCCGGCGGGATGGCGACGCCGTATTTGGCGAGCAGCTGTTTCGCCTGATATTCGTGGATGTTCATCGCGCGGCGCTACCGGGCCTCGCGCACCTTTTTTGCGATGTCGACCAGGACGCGCACCGCCGCGCACGAATCGTCGAACGCTTTTTTCTCTTGCGGATCGAGGTCGATCTCGACGATGCGCTCGATGCCGCCGGCGCCGATCACCACCGGCACGCCGACATAGAGGTCCTTGACGCCGTATTGCCCGGTCAGCCAGGCGGCGCAGGGCAGGACGCGCTTCTTGTCGCGCAGATAGGCTTCCGCCATCGAGATGGCGGCGCTCGCCGGGGCGTAGAAGGCCGAGCCGGTTTTCAGAAAGTTGACGATCTCGGCACCGCCGTCGCGGGTGCGCTGGACGATCGCGTCGAGCTTGTCGCGGGTCGTCCAGCCCATCTTGACCAGATCGGGCAACGGGATGCCGGCGACCGTCGAATAGCGAATGAGCGGCACCATCGTATCGCCGTGACCGCCCAAGACGAAGGCCGTCACGTCCTCGACCGAAACGCCGAATTCCTGCGAGAGGAAATACTGGAAGCGCGAGCTGTCGAGCACCCCGGCCATGCCGACCACCCGGTTCGCCGGGAACCCGGTCGCCTCCTTCATCACCCACACCATCGCGTCCAGCGGGTTGGTGATCGTGATGACGAAGGCGTCGGGCGCATTCTGGCGGATCGCCGCGCCGACCTCGCCCACCACCTTGGTGTTGATGCCGATCAGATCGTCGCGGCTCATGCCGGGCTTCCTCGGCACCCCGGCGGTGACGATCACCACGTCGGCGCCCTTGATCTCGGCGTAGTCGCTGGCGCCGGTGATCTGGGCGTCGTAGCCCTCGACCGAGGACCCCTGCACGATGTCGAGCGCCTTGCCTTGCGGCACGCCGTCGACGATGTCGAACAGCACGACATCGCCCAGTTCCTTGATGCCGGCCAGGAGGGCCAGCGTGCCGCCGATCTGGCCGGCGCCGATCAGCGCGATCTTGTTGCGTGCCATGATGTTTCCTCGTGTAGGCTATGCGCGCGGAATGGCCCGGGTCTTACCCTGATTCCCCAGGCGGGGCAAGGCGGGGCCCGCCAAAGTGGCGCGCCGACAATCGCCAGGAGCGGCAAAAAGAGCAGGCCAGCGGTGCAGTCTTTCGTGAAGCAACTGGCGCGCTTTTGGCCACCCGCAAACCGCCGCGCCAGCGACAAAATCGACCAGTGCCTGGCGCGGGCCCAGGACGATGTCGCGGCCGGCCTCGGTTCGCCCGAATACTATGCCGACGAATACCGCCGTCGGGAGATCGGCTACTGGGAGCACATCCTCGGCTGGATCGCCCGGATGCCCCGCGGCAGCCGCGTTCTCGACGTCGGTGCCGCCTACGGCACGCTCGCCGTGTTCAGCCGGCGATTGCTCGACGCCGAGGTCACTATTGTAGACGCCGTGCCGTATTATCAGCCGGCCGCGCTGCTCGCCCGCGAGGGGATCCGCCATATCACGCGGAACATTGAGCTGGACAGCATTGCCGACCTCGGGCTCTTCGACCTCGTCATCTTTACCGAGGTGCTCGAACACCTGAATTTCCGCGCCGCGCCGAGCCTCGCCAAGCTGCGGGATGCGCTCGTTCCCGGAGGCAGTATCGTGCTCAGTACGCCGGACGCCGAGTCGAAATGGGGCCGTTTCACCAAATACTACGCCCGCATTGAGGACCTGCCGGACGCCGATCCGAATGCCGCGTGGATCGACGACCATGTCTGGCAATACGACCGCACCGAACTGGAGGCGGCGCTCTCGAATGCCGGGTTCCGAATCCGGGAAGTCGCGATCGCGCGCGGCAATGACGGGTTCACGCATCTGAATGCGCGCGCCGTCCGGCCCCGGTTCCGTTAGGGCGGGACTCGAACGCGCCGTCGCCGGCGACATAAATCTCCACCGCGGCCGAGGCGACAAGCAAGGTGCGCCGAAATCGCGCCGGTTTCAGATCGTGATGACCGCGTTCAGCTTCGCGCGCACCAATTGCGCCGTCTCGGGCGGCACGGCCGTACCGGCGAAGTGGATCGGCCAGGCCAGCGTATCAATGCTGCGAACATGGCTGGTGAGGATCTCACCGGCCACCGGCAGCCCGGGCGGCAGCACGACGCTGGTCGGAAACGGGCGGACCCGCGAGGTGATCGGGCAGACGATGGCGAGGCCGGTGTTTTCGGTAAATCCAGCCGGTGAGACGACGAGAGCCGGCCGTCGACCGGCTTGCTCACGGCCCCGACTCGGGTCGAAATCGGTCCAGATCAGGTCGCCAGCGTCCGGCACGTAGGCCGATGCGGTCATTCCTCGACCGTCTCGCGCCCCAGGTCCGGCCCCCAATCATAGGCCCCGGCGTAGGCTTGGCGCCATTCCGCAGCGCTTTTGCCGCGGAACAACTCGTCCAGCGTGAAGTGCGGCGGCGCGCGGTGAATAACGATGCCGCCGTCCCGCGTCTCGATCTCCACCCGCTCGCCGTCGCCAATCCCTGCGGCATGTGCGATCTCCGCCGGGATGCGAACGGCGAGGCTCTTCCCCCACCGGCCGATGACAGCTTGCGACATCAGTTGCAGCCTATTGGTGAGTGATATTCTATGGATATCATAGCCGCACCCGATTGGCGAGGTAGTCCTCGCTCTGCATCTCGTGGAGGCGCGAGACGGTGCGGTGGAATTCGAAGGCCCCGTCGCCGGCGACATAGATCTCCTCCGGCGCGACCGCCGCCGAGGCGATCAGCAGCGTGCGCGCCTCGTAGAGCGCGTCCACTAGGATATGAAAGCGCTGCGCCGCGTTGCGCTGCTCCGGCGCGAGGCGCGGAATGCCCTCGACGATCACCGCCGCGAAGCGCTCGGCGAGCGCGAGATAGTCGGCGGCGGCGAGCGGGCGGCAGCACAGTTCCTCGAAGGTGAACCAGGCGACATCGTGCGCGGCGCGCGGCACGACGAGCGGGCGCTGCAGGACGAGGAGGGTCTCGCTGGCGGCGACGGCGTTCTCGGTCAATTCGGCGAAGGCGGCGGCGAGCGCCGCGTGCGCCATGGGGTCGAGCGGCCGGTGATAGACCCGCTGCCCCCTCATGCGGGCCAGCCGGTAGTCGCGGCCGCTGTCGAGTTCGAGCCGGTCGAGCCGCTCTTCCAGCAGCGCGATGCACGGCAGAAAGCGCTCGCGCTGCAGCCCGTTCTCGTAAAGCCGGCTCGGCGGGCGGTTAGAGGTCGCGACCACCACGGTGCCGGCCTCGAACAGCGCGCGGAACAGCCGTTCGAGGATCATCGCGGTGGCGATGTCGTTAACCTGGAATTCGTCGAAGCACAACAGCCTCGCCTCGGCGGCGAGATCGGCGGCGACCGTGGCGACCGGCTCGCGAACCCGCGCCCGCCGGGCGCGTTCGATGCGCGCGTGGACATCGAGCATGAAGGCATGAAAATGCACCCGCCGCTTGCCCGCCACCGGCGCCGCGGCAAAGAACAAATCCATCAGCATCGACTTGCCGCGCCCGACCGGCCCCCACAGATAAAGACCCTGCGGCGGCCGCCGAGCGGCTTCCCGGGCATGCCCGCCAAAGCGCCATCGCCGCCGCCGGCCCTGCCGGGCGGGCGGCGCGTACTCTGCCAATTGCTGATGCAGAAGCTGCAGCCGGGCGACGGCGCGCTCTTGCGCCGGGTCGGCGCGAACCAGACCGGCAGCCGCCCGCTCGCGGTATGCCGCTGCCGGGCCCGGCGGGCCGATTGCAGCCGCGGCGGGGCGCGGGAAAGCGGGGCTGCGGAGGGGGAAGTCGACTTGCATCGGCGGCGGCGGGTCCGGAACAAAAAGCGCGGCCCCCCAAGTGGCTGATCGAGGGGCCGCATCCCCGATCTATTCGGCTTTATCGCAAAGCGCAATCCCGCGGCGTCGCTACTCCGCCGCCGCCGGCGCGGCAACCGGCGCGGCCCGGCCGCTGGCGCGCGCGCCGCCGACGAACAGCAGGCTGGCGAGCCACAGCAAAGCGACTACCACCAGCACCAGGTCGGGGCGGCCGGCATCGATCATCATGCCGTAGGGCACCGGCATGATTGCGCCGCCCAAGGACAGCCCGGCGCTGACAAAGCCGAACACTTTGCCCATCTGCCCGGGCGGCGCAGCGTCCTTGACCATGACGTCGCGCGGCGTGCGGCTCGCACCGATGAACAGGCCGCCGACGGACAGCAGCGCGATCGTCGCCACCGGCGTCATCGCGACGAGATCGACCCACAGCAGCAGCGCCGAGCCGAGCACCGTCAGCACCACGACAAAGCCGAGATGGCGCTCGGTGCGGTCGGCCACCCAGCCACCGATCAGGATGCCGCTCATCGACCCGATCATGTAGCCGGTCAATGCCGAGGAGGCCGACGCGAGCGCGAGCCCGTGGGTGCGGTGCAGGACCGTGATCAGCCACGACTGGATGCCGGCTCCGGCCATCGACGACACCATAAAAAAGCCGAAGAACAGCAGGATCGCGCGGGTGAAGAGCTGCCGCACATCGGCCAGCACGCCGGCCTTGCGGCTCTCCGCCTCGCGCTTCGGCACGACCAGGATGCGGCTCTGCCACAGGATCGCCAGGACCACCGGAACCCCCAGCATCCCGAGCAGCAACAGCGCCCCGCGCCAGCCGATCAGCAGCATCAGCGCGGCGGTGATCGGCGGCGCCGCGGCGAACCCGACATAGCCGACAAAGGTGTGCACAGCGAACGAGCGGCCGATGCGGGAGCGGTTTACCGAGCCGGTCAGGATCGCATAATCCGCCGGGTGGATGACCGAGTTGCCGACCCCCGACAGCATCGCCAATAGCGCGATCTGCCAGTAGGCGGTCGCCAGCCCCATCGCGGCGATCGACAGCGTCATCAACAGCGTGCCGCCGACCAGAAAGCGGCGCGCGCCGTACCGATCGACGAGGAATCCGACCGGCGCCTGCACCAGCGCCGTCGTCCCCGACATCAGCGCCATCGCCAGCCCGAGCTCGGCATAGGAGACGTGGAACGCCTGCTGCCAGACGATGAACAGGGGCGGCAGGCAAAGCTGATAGTAATGCGACAGGAAATGGCCGCAGCCGATCAGCGTGTTGACCCGGGCATCGCGTCCGAACGTCGGCAGTCTCGGCATCCGGCAGCGCCTTCCGCGTCGCAGTGAACAATCGGGCGACAATGTAACCGCAACGGTGGTATCGCCCAAACGCGTCGTCGGCAGGCTTGCGTTGATCGGGCAGCATGCTTAGCCGATCGGCGGCTTGCCAAAATCGGAGGCATCGGCGATAGACGGTCGCCAACGTACCTGCATCACCCGACCAACGTTTTTGAGGTTCCCTGCGATGTTGCGGCCGGCGGTTAGCTTGATGTTGCTTGGCCTTGCCGGCTGCTCGCTGCTCGGCGGCGCGCCGCCGGCCGGGCCGGACAATATGCAAGGCCGGGTGGAGGGCTGGCGCGTCGCCTCGGGCCGGCCGCCGACCCGCGCCGAATATACCGCAATCGTCGCGGCCTGCCGCGACCGGGCGGTGCGCGACGCGCAGGGCAGGCCGCTCGCCGCCTGCCTCGCCAATCTCGGCCTCAAGCGCGCCGAATAACGGCGCCGCCGCCGACGTTCAGCAGCAATTCAGCGATTGTCACGCGATTGCTCGGCCGGCGGCCATCAGCCCCTCACCCCAACCCTCTCCCCGCAGTCGGGGCGAGGGAGAAGCGGAGCGCACCTCCTTGAACCCTCTCCCCGCAGGCGGGGCGAGGGAGAAGCGGAGCGCACCTCCTTGAACCCTCGCCCCGCAAGCGGGGCGAGGGAGAAGCGGAGCGCACCTCCTTGAACCCTCTCCCCGCTTGCGGGGAGAGGGCAGGGTGAGGGGTGGAGGGCCGGGCAATAGTGGTCCAACCAAACGAACCCTGCCTAAATCGGGCGGAAGCGCTTGCCGCGGCCGATGAGATTGTGTTGCGGCAGCTGCACTGATTTCGTCGGATCGGCGACGGCGTGGCCGATGACCCAGGCCGGCCGGCGGTGCCGCGCCAGGATCGCCAGCGTCGCCGCGGCGTCCTCCTCGGCGACGACCACGCAGAAGCCGATCCCCATGTTGTAGACTTCGAACATCTCGGCCCGCGCGACCCCGCCATAACGTTCGATCAGCCCGAAGATCGACGGCGGCGGCGGCAGATTGTCGAGCACAAAGCCGATCTCGGCGTCGACCCGCGGCAGGTTCAGCAACCCGTCGCCGGTGATGTGCACCAGCGCCTTGACCGAGGCGATGCGTTCGATGATCTCGATGATCTCCGGCACATAGATAAAGGTCGGACGCAATAGTTCGGTGCCGAGGTCGCCGCCCAGTTCGGCAAAGACGTGCTGCGGCGAGAGCTTGCCTTGCTCGAAAAATGCCCGGCGGGCGAGGGTGAAGCCGTTGCTGTGGATGCCGTTGCTGGCGATCCCGATGACCCGGTCCCCGGGCGTGATGTCGCGGCCGACGATGAAGCGGTCGAGCGGCACGGTACCGACC
>DATLRS010000177.1:0-3702 GCA_035534535.1 Allostellaceae bacterium
GCAGCAGGTTCGGGCGCAGCTGACCTGTCCGGCGCCGTCGTTCGACGGCGAATTCGTCCGTACCGCGGCGGGCGAGATCTTCACCCTGGTTCATCAGTACGATCGCGTTCCGCAATGGAACACGGCCCTGACGCGGAAATATAGCGTGGCGGCAGGGCAGCCGCCCCCCTGAGAGCCGCGCCGCCGCGCAACCCCGGCCATTTCAGCATTTCGGCTTGGGCACCGCTTCGATGTCGTCGAGGGTGGCGGTGATGGCGTAGTCGCCGTAATCGATCACCATGTTGCGCGACACGCCGTTGTCGAGCAGCAGCATGCCGAGTTCGTAATCGGGTTTCTCGATCTTCGGATCGGACGGGAAGAATGCCAGCCGCACCCGCCAGCCGGGACGGTTCAACAGCGGGCTTTTCCGTGCCGCCGCGGCGTCGGGCTCGATCTTGGGGCCGATCACCGCGGAGACCAAGACCGCGTTGTCGACCGAGGCGCCGTCGAAAATTTGCTTTGCGATGAAGGTGGCGCCGGCCTTCGCCCGGTCGATCAGAAAGATCGTATGGGCGCTGGGAAACAGCACGCCGGGCGGCAAATGAAAGCTCTTGCCCTCCGGCTTTTCAAAGACGGCGGTGCCGCCTTTGCCGGGCCCGTCGAGTGTGGCGGAGCCGCGGATCTCCTCGTCGGTGGCGCCGTTGCGGGTCTCCTTCTGGTTAAAGCGATAGCGCAGCCCGTCGCGCGATTCCCAGGTCACGAAGTTCGAGGCGACCGCGACGTCCGGCGTATCGGCGTAGCCCATCTTGAGCCGGTAGCGCTGCTCGACGGTCCAGCCGTCGCAGGTCTGACCCCAGCGATAGGCCATCGTGCCGCTGGCGGCGACCACCCCGGCGTCGCCGCTGGCGCGGCCAAGGCTCATCGTATAGAGCGCGCGGTGCGGCATGATCTCGGCGGCGGCAACCGTCCGGGCCGCACCCGCGGCCAGCAGCAGGACGCAGAGGACGGCAGCCGGTCGAACGATGTCAACGAGGCGATCCAGCGTCACAAGCGAACTCCCGGGCCGGCGGTGCGCAACATCTATGACGCCAAAGCCAAGCGCGCTGCAAGCGCGATGCCGGCGGCGCAACAGCCTGCTGGCGCGCAAAGTTCTTGCGCCCGGGACGCCCTGTCGCTAGCTTCGCCGCATGACAGCGAATGGCCGTCACGTTGCGCGATTTTGGTACCGCCGGTATCTGACGGCGGCCTAGGAACGCGCATCTGCGTTGCTCTCGAAGCCGCCCCAGCGAGGCGGCTTTCGTGTTTTTATGATCGACACGATACGACTGTCGCCATCGGTGGAGCGGCCTCCAACCCGGAGGTTACCAATGGCAAGTTCGATGCGTGAAACCCGTACGGTGCGGCGGGGAGGACGGTGATGTCAGAGAAATGGACGCCGCAAAGCTGGCGTGCGCTGCCGATCCGGCAGGTCCCCGGCTATGCCGATGAAGCCGCGCTCGGTCGCGTCGAAGCGACGCTGCACAACTACCCGCCGCTGGTCTTCGCCGGCGAAGCGCGCCGCCTCAAGGACCGCCTCGCCGAGGTCGCCGCCGGCCGGGCCTTTCTGCTGCAGGGCGGCGACTGCGCCGAAAGCTTCGCCGAGTTCCATCCCAACAACATCCGCGACACCTTCAAGGTGCTGTTGCAGATGGCGGTGGTCCTCACCTTCGGGGCCGCCTGTCCGGTCGTCAAGGTGGGGCGCCTGGCCGGCCAGTTCGCCAAACCGCGTTCCTCCGACAGCGAGACGCAGAACGGGGTGACGCTGCCCTCCTACCGCGGCGACATCATCAACGGCCTCGACTTTGATGCCGCGGCGCGCGAGCCCGACCCGCAGCGGATGATCCAGGCCTACAGCCAATCGGCCGCGACCCTCAACCTCTTGCGCGCCTTCGCCCAGGGCGGCTATGCCGATTTGCACCGGGTGCATGCCTGGAACCAGGATTTCGTCGCCGATAGCCCGCAGGGCGAGCGCTACCGCGCGCTGGCCGACCGGCTTACCGAGACGCTCGACTTCATGGCGGCATGCGGCCTCAATTCCGACACGACGCCGCAGATCCGCGAGACCGAGCTTTACACCTCGCACGAGGCCTTGTTCCTGGCCTACGAGGAGGCGCTGACCCGGGTCGATTCGACGACCGGCGACTGGTACGACTGCTCGGCCCATCTGGTGTGGCTTGGCGACCGCACCAAACAACTCGACGGCGCGCATGTCGAGTTCCTGCGCGGCATCAAGAACCCGATCGGCATGAAATGCGGCCCGACCACCGAGCCGGACGACGTGCGGCGGCTGATCGACATGCTCAACCCGCAGAACGAGCCGGGCCGCCTGACCCTGATCACCCGCATGGGGGCCGACAAGGTGGCGGCCAAACTGCCGCCCTTGATCCGCGCGGTGCGTCGCGAAGGGCGCGAGGTCGTCTGGTGCATCGACCCGATGCACGGCAACACGGTCACCTCCTCGACCGGCTACAAGACGCGGCTGTTCGACCGCATCCTCGACGAATTGCACGCCGCCTTTGCGGTCCATCTGGCCGAAGGCAGCTACGCCGGCGGGGTGCATTTCGAGCTGACCGGCCAGAACGTCACCGAATGCGTCGGCGGCGCCCAAGCGATCAGCGAGGCCTCGCTCGCCGATCGCTACCACACTCATTGCGATCCGCGGCTCAACGCCAGCCAGGCGTTGGAACTCGCCTTCGAGATTGCCGAGGCGCTGAAGCGCGAGCGACAAGGCCGATCGGCCGGGCACGCTTTCGGCACTGCGAGCCGGCTCGCGGCGGTCTCCTAAGCAGAATTGCTTAGCGCGATCCACATTTCCCCTCGCCGTCCTTCAGGGCGGAGAGGGAGGGACCCACGCCGCAGGCGTGGGAGGGTGAGGTGGGTGTCGGCCGGCGCTCTGGCATCCCCCACCTCACCCCCACCCTCTCCGCCCCCGGGGGCGGAGAGGGAGTGAACGACGAAGGCTGACGATTTGTGCGCCAATCAACGAAAGCTTGCTTAGGGGCGCGGCCGCATCGGCGCCTTGCGTGCGTCGAGACGCGGTGCGGCGCACCGCTCCTCAGCATGAGGTGGTGTCTTGATGACACTACGAGAAATACCTCATCCTGAGGAGCCTGCGCGGCGGACGTCTCGAAGGACGCCCCGCTGGTTTCCCGCGGGCCTATGGGGCGACGGCGATGGATGAGTTGGCGGCACACACCGACAGCTATTTCCTGAAGACCAAGGCGATCGTCGGCCGGTTCGGCGATCGCGCCGCGACCTATGCCGTGTTCATGCGCCGGCCGGTGATTTCGGCGCCGCGCTTCGCGCTCGAGTTTCTCGAGCGGATAGCGGCTGAGCGCGGCTGCCGTTTCGCGATCGAGCTGAACTACCCCGAAGCTGCCTGGGTCGGCGCCGGCGAACCGATCCTCTATCTCAGCGGGCCGCTCTACCATCTGGTCGACCTCGAAACCGTGCTCTTGCAAAAGCTGGGGCCGGCTTGCGTTGCCGCCTACAACGCCTCGGCGATGTGCGCCGACCTGCCGAAGGTGGCGTTTCTGGCGATGGATGCGCGCCATTGCGCCGGCGCCGAGATGGCCGAACTGATGGCCTATGCCGCCGCGGTTGGCTCGGCCCATGCGCGGCGGGTCGCGGACGCGGTCGGATTTGTCGGCTGCGCGGCGGCGGCGACGGCGGCGTTCTTTGGCA
>DATLRS010000178.1:0-18642 GCA_035534535.1 Allostellaceae bacterium
CATGTATGCGCTGCAGGAGAGCGTGCGGCAGATGCGCGGCATCGCGCCCGCCCAGGTGGCGGGCGCCAAGATCTCCGTGTGCCACGGCGTCGGCGGCATGTTCGCCGCCTCCGGCACGATCATCATGACCAACGAAGGACCCTAGCCGGGCGAGCGAATCGTGCGGCGTCCGCTAGCGGCAGCCGCACCATTGTTCGTGATGCCAATAGCGATGAACGACCGCGCGGTGGTAGTGGCGCACCGCCACATGGTGCACCACGCGCACGCGGTAGCGGTAGCGGTAGCCGTAGTTGTAGCCGTAGACGACCGGCGGCGCGACATAGACCGGATAGACCGGATAAACCGGCGGTGGCGGCGGCACATAGAGCGCCGGGCCATAAAAGATCGGGTATCCGAAACCGAATCCGAAACGGCCAAAATGGTGAGCTGCGGCAGGTGACGGGGCGGCCAGCCCCGTTGCCAAGGCGCCGAGCAACGCCGTACCCGCAGCCAGTAATCTCGTTCGCCGGTTCATTGCACCCTCCCGATTGATGAACCCCGTCGCCGTATCGCGGCGAACGCGACGATCCCGGTAAACGTTCCCCCGGGAGATCGGCTTGCCGCTTTGTCATCGCGCGCCGCGCACCTGCCATACGGATCGTGCATGACAGCCAGACCAATCGCCGCAATCTTGGCCGGCAGCGTTGCCGCACCGGCTCGGTCGGGGGTATCGTGAACGCCGTTCAGGCTGGTCGGCGAGAGGAGCGGGACGAATGCCCAATGACGTGCAGGTGGCAATCAGCAATGCCCCGAAGCCTGAGGTGCTCTACGCGAAGCTTGAAGAGCGCATGCTGGCGCGCGACCAGCAGGGCGCCTCCGACGTCTATTACGACTTGGTGCGCGAGCGCCGGCCGATCACCGAAATCATCGCCGAGGCGGTGCGCATCCACGCCCCCTACACGCACGTGCCCTATCACGAGCGGATCGACGACGGCTACGTCAACTTCGTCAACAACGACCACTGCCTGTTGTCGGCCCGCGCCGGGCTCAACCTGGCGCGGCTGGTGCCCGATGATTGCGCCGGGCTGCCGCTGGCGCAGACGATCTGGTACATCCCCACCGGGCTCGACATCTGGAACCAGAAGATTCTCAAGGCGCCCGGCCACTACGCCCGCGCGCCGGGTTGGACGATGCCGCCCGGCCCACCGCCGATGCCGGCGGTCGCGTGGCCCGACCAGCAGCCGGAACACCTCGACGGACCGCTGCAGGAGCGCCTCGACCACTGGATGACGCTGGTGCATCGCGGCAACGTCATCGAGGCCTATCGCGTGTTTCTCGGCCTGATGCAAAACCCGGCCGAGCGGCCGGCGGTGCTCGCGCAGCTTATGCATGCCGGGCTGATGGATGTGCAGGACCGCGCCCTCTACAACCGCTCCTACACGACCGGCCACAAGGGGTTCCGCGCCCGCGCCACGGTCGAACTCGGCAACGCGCTCGGCTGGGACAGCGCGCATAACGTGATCTATGCCGGCGCGCTCGACATCGCGGTCGGCCCGCGCTGGTACTCGACCTACGAGATGGCGTGCAACGTCATCAAAATCTTCCTCGAAAAGCAGGTGGTGTCGGCGATCCCCTATGGCGGCGCGTCGGAAGTTGAGCTGGCGATCCTCGCCAACAACAAGGAGCCGCTCTCACAGGCAGAAGCGCAGGCGCTGGAGCATGCCATCATTCGCGAGGCCGAGCCCGGCTTCCTCGTGCTGCTGTCGGATTATCTGCAGGCCGGCAAGAGCCCGCGCCGCATCCTCGATGCGTTCCAGACCGCCTCGGCCCAACTGATCCTGGAAACTCAGGGCGTCAACAATTTCTCGTTGCCGCAGCACTGCTTCGAATACCTCAACTCGCTGGCCTGGTTCGTCGACCATTTCGCGCACAAGCAGCAGGTCAAACTGCTCTATCTGGCGGCCTCCTACCTCAACCGCGCCGCCTGGCATCAGAAGGGGATCGGCGACGCCGATCCGATCACGATCCGCGCCGCGAGCGGCGCCGACAAGCTGGCGCCGGGGCAAATCCTCGACCGGCTGGACGCGGCGGTGCTGGCGCTCGACGGAAAGCAGGGCGTCGCCTGGACCCAGGCCTATCTGGAGAGCGGCGCCGACCGCAAGCCGCTGGTGCAGCGCCTCGCGCTGCTCGCCTGCCGGATGGGCAACGACCCGCACAACCAGGAGATCGGCCAGGTGCTGCTCGAGGACTGGGCGAAGAACCAGAGCCCCGACCGCGACCGCCTGCTGCTCGCCTGCGCCCACCACACCGCGATGCACCGCAAATACGGCAACCCCTTCGACTGCGCCAACCGTTTCGGCGCGGCCTTGGGGATCGCCCGGCTGCAATAACCCCGCAACCGCATTCCCGGCAACCGTCGGGACCCTGAGCGTACATCTGGCACGGCGGGGTGAACAACACGCGTCGCTCAGGGCAGCGATTTCTCGATCAGAGGTTTCTCGACAGGGCGCGGGAAAACGTATCGAAATTAGTGCCGGAATGCTCCGCATGATTCGCCGGCCGGCTGCGGTGCGAAACTCTCTCGCGGGCATCGTGGCTGGTCGGCGCGGGTTCGCCCGCTTCCTTCTTCTCGACGATGTAGGGCGGGGGCGGTGCCGCGGCGCCGGTCGGCTCGGGCAACGCCGTCAGCCGCCTGATGAATTTCCGGCTGAACGCCTCGGCCAGTCTGTCGAGCGTCTCGACGGCCGCCTGTTCGGCGTCCAGGTCGCTGATTTCCTGGGCCTGCCGCTTCAAGATTTCGTCGTATCGGCCCTGGACCTGCTGTCTCGCCAGCTCGATGTCAGCGGGCGTCAGATTATCCCACATCGGTTCAACTCCCGATCTGCCTATTCTGTTACGCAGACGACAAGGTAAGGCGCAGTCAATCGCGGTTAATAGGACGTTAAGCGCGCCTATTGTCAAGATATCGACTAAACCAAATTATATAAATGTTTAATAGAATTAAATATCGCGTGGCCGGAGACGGAGTTCGGGGGCGGAGAGGGGCCACTCGTCTTCGTCGGCAAAGCCGGTCGGGAGAGCGTCACTCGATGCTGGACAACGGCCGCGCCACCGCTTCGAGCGGCAGCCGCTCGGCCTTGACACCGATCGCCAACTCGGTCGCGGCAGCGGCGATCATCAGCGCGGCCGCGAACAGATAGCCGACGAACACTTCGCCGCGCTCGCCGCTGCCAATCAGCACACCGAACAACCACGGCGCGGCCACCCCGCCGAGCCCGGTGCCGAGCGCATAGAAAAACGCGATCGCCAGGGCGCGCGCTTCGAGAGGGAAGCTCTCGCTGACCGTCAGATAGGCCGCGCTTGCTGCCGCCGAGGCGACGAAGAAGATGCCGCTCCAGCATAGCGTCAGGGTCTGGGCGTCCAGCAGGTTCTCGCGGAACAGCTCGCCGACGATCGCCAACATGACGCCCGAGAACGCATAGGTCGCCGTGATCATCGGCCGGCGTCCGAGCGTGTCGAACAGCGGCCCGAGCAGCAACGGCCCGAGAAAATTGCCGAGCGCGAAGGGCAACAGATACCAGCCGACCGCGGCGGCCGGCACGTCGTAGAAGCGGGTCAGCACCAGCGCATAGGAAAAGAAGATCGCGTTGTAGAAAAATGCCTGTGCCGTCATCAGCACCAGGCCGAGAACGGCGCGGCGCGGGTAGTCGCGCAGGATCGCCGCGATCATCCGTCGTACCGGCGTGCGCGTGTTGGCGACCAGGCGGATGCGGCTTGTCACCGCGGTCAGGGCGGTGCCGCCGACCCGGCGCTCGACCTCGGCGATGACGATCTCGCACTCGGCGAGGCGGGCATGCAGCATCAGCCAGCGCGGGCTTTCCGGCACCCACCGGCGCAGCACCAGAATGAAGAGGCCAAGCACCGCGCCGATCCCGAACGCGGCGCGCCAGCCCCAATCCGGCGGCAGGCGGCCCGGCGCCAGCAGTACGATGGTGCCCAATGCCCCGATCGCCGCGCCAACCCAGAAGCTGCCGTTGATCGCGAGATCGGTACGGCCGCGATAGCGCGCCGGGATCAGCTCCTGGATCGCCGAGTTGATCGCCGCGTATTCGCCGCCGATGCCGGCGCCGGTCAGCACCCGGAAGCCGGCGAAGCTCCAGAAATCCCAGGACAGCGCGGTCGCTGCGGTGGCGAGGAGATAAACGCCCAGTGTCACCATGAACAGCCTGCGGCGGCCGAACCGGTCGGTCAGGTAGCCGAACAGCAGCGCCCCAGCCACCGCGCCGGCGAGGTAGGCGCTGGCGACAAGCCCCACCTCGGCTGCCGTGAAATGCAGCACCGGGCTCTGCTGCAAGGCGCCCGAAATCGCGCCGGCAATCGTCACCTCCAGCCCGTCAAGCACCCAGGTGATGCCGAGCGCGACGACGACAAGCGTGTGGAACCGCGTCCACGGCAGCCGGTCGAGCCGCGCCGGAACGTCGGTCTCGATGATCTCGGCGGCATCAGGCATAACAGGATGACAGTCGGGCGCGGCAGCAGGGTCGCATGATCGGCAGTATAGCCCGCGACGGTCGGCGATCCTCGCCCGGCGATAGAACGGAGATCGACATGGCGCAACGTCCCGACATCCGCCTCACCGCCGACGAGCAGGCGGCATTCCTGCGCGACCAGCGTAAATGTGCGCTCGCCACGCTCGACCGCGACGGGTTTCCGCATGTCGTGGCGATGAATTTCACGTTTCGCGACGGCGCCTTTTACATGACGTCCTACGGCAAGGCGCAGAAGGTCGTGAACATCCGCCGCAACCCGAAGGTCGGAATCATGATCGAGAGCGGCGGCGCTTACGCCGAACTGAAGGGCGTCATGGCGCGCTGCATCTGCGAGATCATCGAAGATCCGGAGCGGGTCAGGGAGGTGTTCGCCTGGCTCGGCGCCGGGCGCGACACAGCGCGGCCAAGCGGCGCCGGGCAGAGCGCGCCAAAACGCGTCGTCCTCAAGATCGTGCCGCGCAAGCTCACCAGCTGGGACCACAGCAAGCTCGGCGGCCGGTATTGAGGCGCGGTGGCGCTACGCGGTCACAGCCCCAGCCCCAGCCGGCGCCACCGCGCGAGTTCCTGCCGCAGAAAGAAATACTCGTTAAAGGGTCGGTCGTCGGTGATCTCGGCCGTCTCGCCCGGGGGAAGCAGGCGGTCGGGGTCGATCGGGCGCGACAGGATGTCTTGCGCCATGCCGAGCGGCGAACGCTTGGGCCCCCACTCGGTCAAGTCCTGCCGCGCGGCCGGCGGCAGGCGAGCGACGAACTCGGCCGCCGACAATTCAGGAATCGGCGACTGCGACGCCAGGAAATGATAACCCCAACCCTCGATCGACCCGTAGATCCGCAGATACGGAAACGAGTCGCGCAACGAACGGGTGACTGCCTCCAATGTCCGTCCGTCAGCACCGGGAAACCACTGTGCAAAGATCCCATTCGGTTGCAGATGCGCTTTGACGAGCGTGTAGAACTCGCGGGAATAAAGCAGGCTTGACCCGGCCGCCTCGATCGGCGGCGGCGGGTCGACGACGATGACATCGTAGCGGCGCTGGCTGCGCAGCAGGTAGCGCCGGCCATCGTCGATCACGATGTTGAGCCGCGGGTTCGCCAGCACCGCGGGCGCGTCGGCGAAAAAGAAGCCGAACGATTTCGGTACCGAGGGAACGAGATCGACCGCGGTGGTATCGATGCCCCAACTCAGCATCGATCGCGTGGACGTCCCCATGCCGAAGCAGATGACCAACCCGCTGCGGGCATGCCCGTTCAGCGCCAGCGGCAAATGCGCCATGACCTTGGTGATCGGCGTCAGTGCTGTGATGCCGATACCGTTCACCAGCAGCTGCTTGGACATGCCGGTGCCGGCCGCAATGACTGTCGCAGCGTAGTCGCGCCGCACCTCGATCGGCGGGCTGAGATAGGTACCGTCCTCGAAGCTGCGGCTGAAGATCCCCGCCACAAAAAAGAGCGTCAAGACGCCGGCGAGGGTCGCCTGCTGCAGGTGCGCCCGCGCAATGGTGCGGCGCACCGACCACAGATACAGCAAGGCAAACGGAGCGGCGAGACAGACGAGCGCGCTCTTTACCCCAATCGACGGCAGCAGCAGATAGGCGGCGGCGAGCGGTCCGAGGATGCTGCCGGCGATGTTCCAGGCGTAGGCCCGCCCGGCTCGCGCCGGGTCGCCGCGCGCCGTTTGGTCGATCAGCTTTGGGGTCAGATAACCGAGCCCGGCACAGATCGGCACGATGCTTGCCAGCGTCAGCGCCGCGCCTTGCTGCAGACGCGGATCGTCAAGGATCGCCGGCAGCAGCGCGAAAAGGCAAAGCATCCCCAGGAGGCTGCCGGTCGAGTGGACCGCGTTCCTCGCGACATCACGGCGATAATCGAGCGAACCCAACCACGTCGCCAGCAGATAGACAGCCAGGATCGCGGCGAAGGCGTAGACCGTCGTCGTCAGGACATAGGTGAAGGCACGGGTCCACACGACCTCCATCGCCAGCGAGGCAAAGCCGGTTGTGAACAGGATGAGCGGAGCCCAGCGTTCGCGATCGGCGGCTGGAGGTTCCTCGACGGCGCGCACGCCCTGGTGCGGCGGCGGAACTGCGACGCCACGGTAGCGCCATGCCAGGAAAAGGCACGTGGCAGAAATCGTAAAGTTGACAACCGCCGCGGCCGTGCAGGTACTGCGAAAGCCGATCAGCTCGACAAGAACAACCGCGGTAACCACCGCACCCGCCATCGCGCCGGCAACATTCGCCAGATAGAGAAAGCTGAAACTGGTCGTTTCGGCGGGGCTGACCTGCCGGACAAAGCCCATCATCAGCGGAAAGGTGGCGCCCATCAGAATGCACCACGGCAACACCGCCACCGCGATGTACACCGCCGAGACCAACAAATAGCGCGATGAGCCGGCGTCGCCGAGCTGCAGCAGGGCCGCTTCCCCGACCACGAAAAGATGCGGCACGATAAAGGCGCCGACCCCGATGCCGAACTCGGCGGCGGCGTACAGCACGAGGGGACTGAGCCGGATCCGGCGGCTCCAAGCCTCGACCGCAAGGCCGCCGGTCACCGAACCGATGCCGAGCCCGAGCATGAAGACCGACACCACCACCGACAGGACCGGGGTGATGATGCCGAAATGGGCAAAAGCCAGCCGGACCCATACGACCTGGTAGAGAAGGCCGCAGAACCCGGAAGCAAAAAAGATCGCGAAGAGCAGTGTGGTCGGACGGTCGAGCAGCGCCGGCTTGTCCGTGGCAGTGGCCAGTGTGCTCACTTGGCGACTGGCCGGTTCAGGGCAGCGGTCGCAGCGGACAGGCGGGCACCCGCCCCTGCCAGATCGAGGGTCAGCCCCGACAGCCCAGACAGCTTCATGCTATGATTCCCCGTTGAGCAGACCAGCGACGAACGGGGGAGTCCATAGCATGGCCGGGCCCGGCCCGCGCAACCTGATCACCGACGTGCCGGGCGTGCTCGTCGGCCAGGCCGAAGACGTCCGCGGCATCAGCGGCACGACGGTGGTGCTGGCCGAATCGCCGGCGACGGCGGCGGTCGACGTCCGTGGTGGTGCGCCGGGCAGCCGCGAGACCGAGCTGCTCGATCCGGCGGCGCTGGTCAGCCGGGTCGATGCGATCGTCCTGTCGGGGGGCTCGGCGTTCGGGCTCGACGCTGCCGCCGGGGTCATGGCGGGGCTGGAAGCGGCGGGTCGCGGCTTTGCCGTGCGCGGCGTGCTTGTCCCGATCGTGCCGGCGGCGATCCTGTTCGATCTGGCTTTTCCGGGCCGGCATGCCTGGACGAGCGAGCCGCCCTACCGCCGGCTGGGGCGCGCGGCACTGGCCGGGGTCGGACAGGATTTCGCGCTTGGCAATGCCGGCGCCGGGCTCGGCGCCAAGGCGGGTCGGCTCAAGGGCGGGATCGGCAGCTGCTCGCTGCGCCTCGGCGATGGCGCGACGGTCGGGGCTCTGGTCGCGGTCAACAGCTGGGGCTCGGCGGTGCGCCCGGATTGCGGGCGCTTGTGGGCAGCCGAGCTGGCGCTTGCCGGCGAGATCGAGCCGCAGCCGCCGCTTCCCGCCACGCCGCCCGACCCGACCGATTTCTCCGGCTGCGCGCCGGAATCCGCCGGCGCCAACACGACGATCGCGGTGGTGGCGACCGACCTGCCGCTCGACAAGGCCGGCTGCCGCCGGCTGGCGATCATGGCGCAGGACGGGCTGGCGCAGGCGATCCGCCCCGCCCACACGCCGTTCGACGGCGACACGGTCTTCGCGCTTTCGACCGGCGCGGGCAGCAACACCGATCCGGCACGGCTTGCCCGGCTCGGCAGCGCCGCCGCAAACTGCCTGGCGCGCGCCATCATGCGGGCGATGATTGCCGCCGTGCCGCTCGGCGGCGTCCCGAGCTGGTGCCAGATTTGGCACGAGGGGGGCTGATCAGGCGGCGCTGCGCGGCTTTACGGCGGCGCGATCCAGCACCGCACGGTGCGGCGGGAAGGTGACGCTGACCCGGGTGCCGGCGCCAACATCGCTGTGCAGCTCGACCGTGCCGCCATGCAGCTCCATGATCGCCTTGACCAGCGGCAGGCCGAGCCCGGTCCCCTGATGCGACCGGCTGAACGACGAATCAACCTGCTCGAACGGTTCGAGCACGCGCGTCAGATCGCCGGGCGCGATGCCGATCCCGGTGTCGCTCACGACCAGCGTCAGCCCGCTCTCGCTGTCGAAATGGCCGGTAATCTCGATGCGGCCGCCGGCCGGGGTGAACTTGACCGCGTTGGCGATCAGATTGAGCAGCACCTGTTTGGTCTTGCGCTCGTCGGCCCGCAGCAGCGGCAGGCCCGCCGGCAGATCGAGCGACTCGGACAGACCGCCGTTGCGGATGCGGTCCTTCATCAGCTGGCGCACCGAACGGATCGTCGCCTGCAGATCGAAGACCTCCTCGTGCAGTTCGAGCTTGCCAGCCTCGGCCTTCGACAGGTCGAGTATGTCGTTGATGATCTTCAGCAGGTGGGTGCCGCTGTCATGGATGTCCGCCACATAGCTGCGGTAGTGCTCGTCGCCGAGCGTGCCGAACACCTCGCGCTGCATCATCTCCGAGAAGCCGATGATGGCGTTAAGCGGCGTGCGCAGCTCGTGGCTCATCGTCGCGAGAAAGCTCGACTTGCCGCGGCTCGCCGCTTCGGCCTCCTCCTTGGCGACACGCAGAGCCTCGTATGCGGCCTCGCGCTCGCGCTGCAGGGCGACCCGATCGAAGCAGCGATCGAGCACCGCAAACAGCGCATTGGCGTCGCACGACTTGTCCAGGCAATCGTAGGCACCGCGGCGCAGTGCGGCGATCGCGGTCTGGCTGTCGAGATCGACGGTCATCAAGACGCAGATCAGCTCGGGGAGCTCGGCGCGCAGGCGCGGGATGAGATCGATGCCGTAGGCGATCCCGCCGAGGCGAACGTCGATCAGCGCGACCGCGGCGGGCTTGGCGTTGCCGGGTGGATCGCGCAGCGCCGCCAATCCCCGCTCGGGCGTCTCGGCATGCAGCGCCGCATAACCTTTTGACGTGAGCATCGCGGCAAGCGATCCGGCAAAGCTGCCATCGTCGTCGACGATCAGAACCGATCGGGAGGTTGCCTTTTCTCGCCTCATCGCCTGCCCTGCCGGGGGACGTAAACTGCCGGGCCGATCGCAGCCAACCGCACGCGTTGGGTCATGTAGGCTCGCCACCCGGGATCGTTGCAATCCTCATTCGTGGCGGGCGCCGGGGCCATGCCGCCGCTTTCGGGTCCTCGCTGTTGCGCGGGATTATGCCGCGGCGCAGATTGATAATCTCTTTATCCGGAGCAATGCCGGGTGTTCTCCGGCAACTTGTCTTCCCGAAGTGCAGCCTGATCGGCAGAGCTAGCCGCGCCGGCCTTGCCGCCAAACAGATGCCCATCACACTCGCCCCGACAGTTTCGTCGCGTTTCCGTTTTAGCCCAACCCGGTTGAGGAAGGCTTAACGCGCACGATGCCCGGAAGAGTTGTAGCAGGGGTATTGGCGAGGCTCAAGAAGTTGCGACCCGGCCCCGGCATTCGCCGAAACCGATCGCGGCAAACCCGTCGCGCCGGCAATGCGCCCGGAAAATGACCTCGTCGCCGTCTTCAAGAAAGCTGCGGGTCTCGCCCGAGCTGAGGGTGAAGGTCCGGGCGCCGTCGAGGCTCTGCTCGCTGAGGCTGCCCCACCCGGCCTCGGTCGGCCCCGAGATCGTGCCGGTGCCGAACAGATCGCCGGGCAGCAGGTTACAACCATTGCTGGTGTGGTGGGCGACGAGTTGCGCCAGGGTCCAATAGAGATCGGTGGTGTTGCTGTGCGAGATGCGATGCGGCGGCAGTCCCTGCTCGCGCATCTGCGCGCTCAGCACCAGCGCTTCGAGGGCGATGTCGAAGGCGCCGTTCGCCTGGTCGCTGCCGTTCCACAGATGCGGCAGCGGGCGGGGATCGCCGGCCGGGCGGGGCGGCTGTGCGACGCGGAACGGTTCGAGCGCCTCGGCGGTGACGATCCACGGCGACACGGTGCTGCCGAAACTCTTGCCGAGGAACGGCCCGAGCGGCTGCGACTCCCATTGCTGAATATCGCGGGCCGACCAGTCGTTGACGAGGCCGAGCCCGAAAATGTGCTCGCCGGCATGGTCGATCGGGATCGGCTCGCCCTGCCGGTTGCCGGGCCCGATCCACACCGCCAGTTCGAGCTCGTAATCGAGCTTGCGGCACGGCCCGAAGCTCGGCGCCGCCTCGTCGGGCAGTTTGCGCTGGCCGTGCGGCCGGCGCACCGGCACATCCGATTCGCGCACCGAGGAGGCGCGGCTGTGATAGGCCACCGGCACGTATTTGTAGTTGGGGCTCAAAGGATTGTTCGGGTCGCGCCGGCGGCCGCCATTGGTGGCGTGGTGGATGCCGGCAAAGAAATCCGTGAAGTTGCCGACCGTCGCGGGCAGGTGCAGCCAGCAATCGCTGGCGCGATGCAGCAGCCGGTTGGCGAGCGGCTCGGCCTTTGCCCGACCGCCGCCATCCGTCGCGAGCGCCGCGAAGAGCTGCTGCCGCAAGGCTCGGCGCGGTGCGCCGCCCAGCGCCATCAGCGGGTTGAGACTGGCGCCGGAAGCGGCTTGCGCCGCGGTCTCGGCGGCCCCGGAGAACAACCCGGCATCGTGCGCGGCGCGCAGGTCGAAGATCATGTCGCCGATCGCGACGCCGCCGCGCGGCCGCGCGTCGGGGACGGTATCGCCGGGCGGGCTGAACACGCCGAACGGCAGGTTCTGCAACGGGAACTCGGCATGCCCGTTGGCCGAGGCAACCCAGCTGCGGCGGGCGCGATCATGGGTTTCGTCGATCATGCTGACCCTCTTTGCGCAAGCAGAAAACCGGGGCGCATTCTCTACCGCGACACCGGTCGGCGCACCTAGTAATCGATGGCGCCGCTCCCGGCGGCGACGATGCCGCCGGTCGCGCCGCGGCGGGCCGGCGGCAGGCGCACCGCCGGGATCCCGAAGACCATCGCCAGCGCCATGAAGGCGCCAACCAGGCTCACCATCGGCAGCGTGCTGTCGTGCGGCAGCACGCCGACGAGAAAGCTGCCCAGGCTTGAAACCGCCATCTGCAGGCAACCGATCAATCCCGATGCCGCGCCGGCGCTGCGCGGGTGGACGCTGAGCCCCGCTGCCATTGCCGGCGGCTGGCTCATCCCGTTGCCGATCGAACTCAGCGCGATCGGCGCGAACAAGGCCCACGGGCTCGGCGCCACCAGGCACCACAGCGCCATCACGATCCCCGAAACGAACGACACCGCCAGGCCGATCACGAAGAGCGGCATGCTGCCGACCCGCATCGCTAACCGCGCGGCGACTGCGTTGCCCAGCATATAGGCCGCCATCGGCAACAGGATCATCAGCCCGTAGGTGCTTGGCGGGCGGTGCATCAGCTGCGACAGCACGAACGGGGCGCTGGCGCAAAACGTGAACCACGAGGCGCTGGTGCAGGCGCTGCACAACGCGAAACCGAGAAAGGCGGGCGAGCGCAGCAGGGCGCCATAGGACAGCAGCATACCGGCGACATCGAGCCGGGCCGGCGCCGTGTTGGTCTCACCGAGCCGCCGCACGGTCAGCACCAGCACGATCGCACCAAGCCCGGCGAGGAAGCCGAAAATCGATCGCCAGCCGATCCACTGGGCGAGATAGGCGCCGATGGCCGGCGACACCGCCGGGGCCAGCGTCATCGCCATCATCACCAGCGCGATGCCGCGCGCCGCCATCTCGCGCTCGTAGACGTCGCGGATGATGGCGCGGCCGAGGACGATGCCGGCGCAGGCGCCGACGGCCTCGATCACGCGGCCGCAGATCAGCGCCACCAGCGACCAGGCGAGGCCGCACAGGAGGGTCCCGGCGAGAAACATCACAAGGCCGGCGATCAGCACCGGGCGCCGGCCGAAGCGGTCGGAGACCGGGCCGTAGACAAGCTGCCCGGCGGCGATGCCGGCAAAATAAAGCGTCAGGACCAGCTGCACCGGCGCCGCGCCGGTGTCGAACGCCGTCGCGAGCACCGGCAGGACCGGTACGACAATGTGCAAGGCGGCGAAGCCGATCGCGGTCACCGCCGCGAGCAGCATGAGGGACGGCGTGGGCCTGCCGGTCATTTTGGATCGGATCGCAGGCTCGCAAGGCTGCGGCGCTGTGTCCCGTCGGCAGCGAAATTCGCCGGGTCGAGCCAGCGCTCGAAGGCGGCCTTCAGCGCCGGCCACTCGCCGTCGATCACCGAAAACCACGCGGTGTCGCGGTTGCGTCCGCGGGTGACCGTCGCCTGCCGGAACAGCCCCTCATAGCGGAAGCCGAGCCGTTCAGCGGCGGCGCGCGACGGCGCATTCAACGAATCGCATTTCCACTCGTAGCGGCGATAGCCGAGTTCGTCGAAGACGCGGCGCATCATCAGGTACATCGCTTCGGTGGCCGGGGCGCGCCGCTGCAGGCGCGGGCTGAAGGCGAGGCTGCCGATTTCGATGACGCCGGTTGGTGGCTCGATCCGCAGAAAGGCCGCGGTGCCCACCGCCTTGCCGGTCACGTTGTCGATGATCGCGTGGCTCAGCGGATCCTCGCCCTGGCAGGCGGCATTGGCCCAGCTGCGATAGTCGTCGAGCGAGGCGTAGGGTCCGCGCGGCAGATAGGTCCACAGGCGGCCCTCGGTATCCTCGGCATAGGCTGCGAACAGCTCGGCCGCATGCCGCTCCGGGTCGAGCGGCGCGACCGTGCAAAAGCGTCCAGGCATCGCCGTGCGCGGCGGTCGCGAACGCGGCGACCAGTCCGCCAGCGGCGCGCCGATCGGCTGTCCCAGAGCGTTGCGGCGCTGGTCCATCGTCATCAATCTTGCGTTTCCTCGCCTGTGCCGAGCCTAACCGATGGCGCTGGATTAGTATCCTGTCGTCATGTCGATTTTCTGCAACAATCCGCCGCCGGCCCGGAGACTGCGGATGTTGGCGGCGATCTCGCTCACCAGTTGCGTGACGGTCGGCCGCCGCGCCACATGCGGCATCACGGTGACTTTGGGGTGCAGCCAGAGCGGGCTGTCCGCGGGCAAGGGTTCGGGCCACAGCGCGTCGAGTGCGGCATAGGACAGCTGTCCCGCATCGAGCGCGGCGATCAGGTCAGCGTCCACGACATGCCGGCCGCGCCCGACATTCACCAGCATCGCACCGCGCGGCATCATGGCAAAGGTACGGGCGCAGAAGATGCCCTCGGTCTCGCGTGTCAGCGGCAGCAGGCAGACCGCGATATCGGTCTGGCTCAGGAACGGCTCGAGCTGGGCGGGCCCGTGAAACATCCTGACCTCGGACCCCGGTCGCGGCGAACGCACCCAGGCCGAGACCTGAAAGCCGAGCGATTGCAACACCAGCGCCGGCGCTTTCGCCATCATGCCATAGCCGAGAAACCCGACGCGCCGCTCCTCGGGCCGCACGATCCTTGCCCTGCGCCACTCGCGATTGGCCTGCGCGGCCTGGTAGCCCGGCATGTCGCGGTGCAGGCGCAGCACATGCATGACGACGTATTCGGTCATCATCGGATCGCCGCCCGCCGGCTCCAGCTTGCCGAGCGGCACCTTGGGCAGCCTGGGGTGATCGATAAACGCCTCGACGCCGGCCGAGCGGCTGAACATCGCCCGCAAATTCGGGAATTCCGGCAGGGCATCGAAATCGGGGCGGATGAACGCGAGATATTCGATGTCCGCCGCCTTTCCGACGTCGGGCCAGATGCGGATTTCCAGATCGGGGAGCTGGTCGCGGAACGTGTCAAGCCACGCCGCGGCGTTGCCGATTTGCTTGTCCAGATTGACGATCAACAGCGCCATATGACCTCCACAATTCGATCGCGTGTTGCCAGCCGGCAGGTTCCCGGTCCACGATCCGATCGCAGCCCCGCTTTTAGCTGATGGCCGCCGGTTCGCCGAAGACAGATTTCAGGGAGGAAGCGGCATGGCAGACAAGGTTCGGCTCGGCCTGATCGGCGCCAGCGTCCGGGGCACGTGGTCATCGCGTTCGCACCTGCCGGCGGTGCGCGCCAGCGCGGATGTCGAGTTGACGGCCGTCTGCACCACCCGCGCCGACAGCGCCGAGGCGGCACGCCAGGCTTATGGCGCCCGGCTCGCCTTCGACGACTACCGCAAGATGATTGCCTCGCCCGAGATCGACGCGGTCGCCGTCGTCGTGCGGGTGCCGTCGCACTATGCGCCGACCAGGGCGGCGCTGGAGGCCGGCAAGCACGTCTATTGCGAATGGCCGCTCGGGCGGACGACCGCGGAGGCCGTGGAACTGGCAGCATTGGCCAAATCCAACGGGCTCGTCACGGCGATCGGGCTGCAGGCCCGCGTCAATCCGGCGGTCATGCACATGAAGGAGCTGGTCGAGGCGGGCTTTGTCGGCGAGGTGATGGCGGTGCATGTCAGCCTGATGCGCGAGGGCGTCCTGTCGCGGCCGTCCAACCGCACCTGGCAGCGCGACGCCGAACTCGGCGCCAACACGCTGACCATCGCCAACGGCCACACGGTGGATGCGATGCGCTTTGTCGCCGGCGATTTCGCCCGCCTGTCGGCCGTGGTCGCGACCGAGGCCAAACAGTGGCTCGACACCGGCAGCAACACGCTGCTCGATGTGACCTCGCCCGACAACGTGCTGATCAGCGGCCATCTGGCGAATGGCGCGGTGGCGTCGGTACATGTCGCCGCGATCCCGTTCGCGGGCAGCGGCTATCGCATGGAAATCTATGGAAAGGACGGGACGCTGGTCGTGAGCGGCGAGGATTCGCCGCAGCTGGGCACGGTTTCCCTCTACGGCGCGAAGGGCGACAACGCGCTGGCGCCGATCGCCGTGCCGGCGCATTTCACGGTTGCCACGCCCGGGACGCCGTCAGGCGAGGCCGGCAATGTCGGCCAGATGTACGCACTGTTCGCGCAAGCGATCCGCGGCGGGCAAAATCGCCAGCCGGGCTTTGCCACCGCGGTCGAGCTGCACCGTCTGGTCGACGCCATCAAGCAGGCGTCGGATGAGGCTCGCGAGGCGAGGCTCGGATAGCGCTCAACCGCCCCCGTCCGGTTTCGCGCGCAGACCCAATCGCGCCAGGCGGGGCAGCACCTCGGCGCAGAAATACGGCAGCTCGTCGAGATAGTTGACGAACGAGACGGCGATGCCGGTGAGCCCGGCGGCGGCGAGCTGCGCCAGCTCCTGCGCCACCATGTCGGGATCGCCGATCAGCGGCAGCCCGCCCATGCCGTTCGCCTGATGGTTGCGCAGGCGCTGGAACTCGTCCGGCGCGCGGGTTTCGGGCGTGATGTTCTTCATCGCCAGGATGCTGTCGACCGCCCGCCAGTCGGCGTTGTCGACGATGCAATGGCGGTAATATTCCTGCGCCTCGCGGGCGGTCGGCCGGCAGGTGACGACGCCGACGGTGTAAACGCCGATGTCGCGGCCGCCCTGGCGGGCCAGCGCCCGCACGTTTTTGACGTGGCCCGCGGTTTCGTCGAAGGAAATGCCGTTTGAGATGTTCGAGAACAGCGCATCGCAGTTGCGGATGGCGAAGGCTTGGCCGGAGGGCGATGCGCCGGCGTTCATGATCAGGGGGCGCGTCCCGCCATAGGGTTTCGGCTTGGCCCGCCCGCCTTTGACGGCAATGAAGCGCCCGGCAAAGTCGAAATCCTCCGGCGCCGACCATGCCAGCTTGATCACGTCGAGCCATTCCTGGGCGTACTCGTAGCGCGTCTCGTGGTCGCGCAGGGCGGCGCCGAACATCTCGAATTCGCCCTCGTTCCAGCCGCAGACGATATTGAGGCCAAAGCGGCCCTCGCCGATATGGTCGGCGGTGACGAATTCTTTGGCGGCGATCAAGGGCGCGATCAGCGGCGCATGGACGGTTCCGAACACCGTCAATCGTTTCGTCCGGGCGAGCAGGCCGCAGGCCCAGGTCACGGTCTCAAAGGTTGCGCCCTGATAGTCGGTATCGCCGCCATAGCCCTTCCAGCGGCCGATCGGCAGCATGAACTCGATGCCGGCCGCATCGGCCATTTGCGCCAGACGCAGGCAGTCCGCCCAGTCGCCGGACCAGCGTTCCGGCACCAGCGTGACGGCCCGCCCGGACGAGCAATTGGCGCCGAACAGCCCGAGCTTGAGGCGGTTCGCGCTGTACATCGCGGCGCGTTCGCCGTTGCCGTTGTCGCGGTCCATCGCTGCCTCGCGCCCTGAAGACTCCGCAGCCTTGCCGAACCCGGCCGGACTTGCCAAGCTTGATGATCGTCGAGAAGGAGCGCACGCCATGCCGGCGCAAGTCAGCGAACTGAAGATCCGGGATGTCGCGATCAGACTGCACCGGGCCGGGCGCGGGCCGAGCGTGCTGTTCCTGCACGGCGCCGGCGGCGTGCCGCAATGGCTGCCGTTCTTCGATGCGCTGGCCGAGCGCTACGAGGTGCTGGTGCCCGAGCATCCCGGCTTTGGCGGCTCCGACGATCCGCCGTGGATCCGCTCGATGCCGGATCTCGCGATGTTCTATCTCGACCTTGTCGAGGCGGCGGGGCTCGACCGGGTGCATCTGATCGGCAACTCGCTGGGCGGCTGGCTCGCCGCCGAGATTCTCATTCGCGACCGCTCGCGCTTTCGCAGTCTCGTGCAGCTCGCGCCGGCCGGCATCCGCGTCAAGGGCGTGCCGTGCGGCGACAATTTCATCTGGGGGCCCGAGGAGGCGGTGCGCAATCTCTATCACGACCAGGCCTTCGCCGATCGCATCCTGGCGTTGACGCCGAGCGAGGAACAGATCGACGTGATGCTGAGAAACCGCTTTACCGTGGCGAAATTCGGCTGGCAGCCGCGCTGGTACAACCCCGACCTGGAAAAGTGGCTACACCGCATCAAGCTGCCGGCGCTGGTCGTCTGGGGCGACGAGGACAAGATCATGCCGCCGGCCTATGCCCCGTTGTGGCGCGAGCGCCTGCCGCAGGCGCGGCTGGTCAGGGTGGAGCGGTGCGGGCATCTCCCGCATGTCGAGCACGCCGGGTTCGTCGCCCGCGAAGTTCTTGGCTTCCTGGGGGGAGTTGCACCATGAAGCTCGTCTCCTTCCACCTGATGCCGTACCGCCCGCTCGACCTCGAAGAAGCGGCGACATACCGCTCGCCCTGGGTGGTCCTGCCGAACCGGCTTTACGACCCGAAGAAGGGCGCCGAGGAATACGCGAGCTTCATCGACCAGCTGGTCTATGCCGAGGAACTCGGCTTTGACGCGATCGGCGTCAACGAGCATCACCAGACCGCCTACGGCCTGATGCCGGCGCCCAATCTGATCGCCAGCGCGCTGATCCAGCGCACGAAAAGGGTCAAGATCGCGATCCTCGGCCGCGCCCTGCCGCTGGTCAACAACCCGATCTACATCGCCGAAGAATTCGCGATGCTCGACAATCTGTCGAAGGGCCGCATCATCGCCGGCTTCGTGCGCGGCATCGGCTCGGAATACCATTCCTCCGGCACCAACCCCTATTTCTCGCACGAGCGCTTTCACGAGGCGCACGATCTGATCATCCGGGCGTGGACCGAACCGGGCCCCTTCGCCTTCGACGGCGACCATTTCAGCCTGCAATACGTCAATCTGTGGCCGCGCCCCTACCAGACCCCGCATCCGCCGGTTTGGATTCCGTCGCAGGGGTCGAGCGAGACGGTCGCCTGGGCATCCGACCCCAGCCGCAAATATCCGTTCCTGGTGACCTTCTCGTCGGCCGATCTCGTCGCGCGCTACCACAACACTTATCGCGACAAGGCGCGCGAGTACGGCTACGAGGCGGCTGCCGATCAGCTCGGCTGGGCCTGCCCGATCTATGTCGCCGAGACCGACGAGCGCGCCCGCGCCGAGGCGGGCCGCGCGGTCGAGACCTTGTTTAATGATTTCCTGCGCCAGACCTTCGAGATGCTGATGCCGCCCGGCTACACCTCGATGTCGTCGATGAAGAATTTCATCAACATGCGCCGGGGCTTGGGCGCCGCCAGGGCCACCGCCGAGGGGCTGATCGACAGCGGTACGGCGCTGATTGGCAGCCCCAAGACAGTGCTGGCGGGCATCGAGCGGATGCGCGAGCGCACCGGCTTTGGCATCCT
>DATLRS010000179.1:0-9100 GCA_035534535.1 Allostellaceae bacterium
GACTGCACCGCCGACAGCCTGCATATCGGCAACCTCATGTCGATCATGCTGTTGCGCCTGTTCCAGCAGACCGGCAACCGGCCGATCGTGCTGATGGGCGGCGGCACGACGCGGATCGGCGACCCGTCGGGCAAGGACGAATCGCGCCAGCTGCTCGACGACGCGACGATCGCCCGCAACATGGAAGGCATCCGCAAGGTTTTCGCCAATTTCCTCACCTTCGGCGAGGGCACCAGCGACGCCGTCATGGTCAACAACGCCGATTGGCTCGACGAATTGCGCTACATTGCGCTGCTGCGCGATGTCGGCCGGCATTTCTCGGTCAACCGCATGCTGACCCAGGACAGCGTCAAACTGCGCCTCGAGCGCGACCAGCCGCTGTCGTTCCTCGAATTCAACTACCTGGTGCTGCAGGCCTACGATTTTGTCGAGCTGGCGCGGCGGCTGGGATGCGAATTGCAGATGGGCGGCTCCGACCAGTGGGGCAACATCATCGCCGGCGTCGAACTGGCGCGGCGCAGCGACGGGCGCACCCTCTTTGGCCTGACGACGCCGCTCGTTACCACCGCGTCGGGCGCCAAGATGGGCAAGAGCGCCCGCGGCGCGGTCTGGCTCAATGCCGAGCGGCTGTCGCCCTACGAATACTGGCAATTCTGGCGCAATACCGAGGATGCCGACGTCGGCCGCTTCCTGCGCCTCTTCACCGAATTGCCGCTCGCCGAAATCGCGCGGCTGGAGCGGCTCGCCGACGCCGAGATCAACGAGGCGAAAAAGCTGCTGGCAAACGAGGCGACGGCGCTCGCCCATGGCCGCGCCGCCGCCGAGGCGGCCGCAGAGACCGCGCGCAGCGTCTTCGAGGCCGGCGGAGCGGGCGAGGAGCTGCCGCAGCTCGCGGTGCCGCGCGAGGCGCTGGCGCGGGGCATTCCCGCCTTCGAATTGTTCGCGCTCGCGGGCCTCGCAACGTCGAACGGCGAGGCGCGGCGGCTGATCAAGGGCGGCGGCGCGCGGATCAACGATCGGGTC
Organism: Allostellaceae bacterium; assembly: GCA_035534535.1. Classification (GTDB taxonomy): domain Bacteria; phylum Pseudomonadota; class Alphaproteobacteria; order ATCC43930; family CGMCC-115725; genus DATARH01. The sequence goes on from DATLRS010000179.1 coordinate 1,024, forward strand.
GTCACGGCCGAAATGCAGCCGGTTTCGCTCGCCGACCTCGACGCGCAGGGCCTTATCAAGCTGAGCGCCGGCCGCAAGCGGCACACGCTGGTGCGGCCGGCCTAAGGCCCGTCTCACGGCGCCCCTTTTCCCGCCAGCGGGGGTGGCGGCAGGCCGGTGATCGGCGAAAACAGCTGGCGCAGCACTCCCGGCGCCAGCGCCGACAACGGATTGACCGTGACCCGCGGATTGCCGCTCGGTCCGCTGAGGCGATAGTTGGCGGCGAACAAACCCTGCGAGCCGCCGCCGAGCAGCTTGCCGATAACCGGGACATTGCCGAGGATCGAATTCAGCAGATAGGCCGGCGCGACGGTGCCCTGCAATTCGAGCCGGTCGCGGTCGAGATCGACCCAGCCGTTCGCGGTCACCCCGAGCGCCTCGCCGAACGCCAACAGGCGCACCAGCGTCAGGCGATCGCCGTTGTAGATAAAATCGCCGCGCAGCGTGCTGAAGGGCAGTGCCGAACCCGACAACATGCTGGCAATCCCGGTCAGCGACGGCAGGGCCAGCAGCCGGGCCATCAGCGGCGTGCGCACCAGCCGGTAGTTGTCGCCCTCCAGATGAGCATGCAAGGTGCGCCTGCCGGCCACCTCGGACAGCAGCCCCTCGATCGTCAGGTCGCCGCCGACCACCCCGTCGGCGACGCCGAGCAATTGCAGGGCGGCGCCGAGATCGTCCGATTTGAAGACCAGCCGGTGGCCGCCATCCGCGCCGAAGACCAGCGACAGCTGGTGGCCGTTGGCGTAATGCCCGGCGATCTGGCCGGACTGCCAGATGCCGTCGGTGCGCAGCAACCGGGCGCTCACCTGGTGCAGCTGGCGTTGCGACCCGAGGATCAGCTGGTCGATCCGGGCGTTGATCAGCAACGGCGCCGACTGCGCCGTCGGCGGGCTCGTCGTATCCTCCTTGATCAGATGCTGCGCATCGGCCCGCGCGGCATGGATATCGGCCCGCCAGCCGCCGGCCGGCCGGGGGGCGACCGTGCCGCTGAGCTCGCTGTCGCCGATCGCGAGATGCTTGATCTGAATCTGGGCGAGCGTGTGGTCGGCGGCCAGCCGCGCCGCAAAGCTGCCGGCGAGACCGTCCGCTGCGACCTCGATCTGCGGGATCTGGGTGATGCTGTCATTGTCGAGTGCGACGACGAGCTTGGCGGTTGCCGGCTGGCCGGGCGGCTTCTTCCAGCCGGCTTCGGGGATCGCCAGGGCGGCGTCCCGCAAATTGAGCAGGGCCGTCGCCGCGCCGCGGCCGCCCGGGTAGGCCGCATAGCTCACATCGACCCCGACCGGGCCGCTGACGCGATTGCCGGCGACATCAAGGCCGAGCTGTTTCTGCGCCGCGTCATCGAGCGTCAGGTCGACCCGGTACGTCGTGCGCGGCGCGCCGCTCTTCGGATGGAACAGCACGTGCGCGTCGAGCTTGCCCGGAATGCCGCCAAAGCGGGCGGTGCCGCGCAGATGCGCACCGCTATGCGAGAGGTCGAGCGCGAGATCGCCGTCGTTCAGCGCATGACCGAACGCCACCTTGCCGAGGCTCGCGCCGGTGATCGTCGCCTTGGCGGCGTACTCGATCGCGTCCGCCTTCAGATCGGCGAGCAGCGGCAGCTTGAAATGCAGCTGCGTCACCGCCCGACCGCTGATCCGGCCGGGATCGAGCCCGATCGCGTGGACGAAGCGCAGCGGCTTTGAATCGATGACTTCGAGCACGTCCCGCAGCGGCCCGTCGAGCCCCAGATCGACGGTCAGCCACTCGGTCTTGGCGCCGAGATCGGTCAGCCGCAGCGTGCCGCCGGTAACCGTCAGCCCCTTGAGCGCACCGCCGCTCGGCGTGAAATCGAGATGATCGCCGGCGAAGCGCGCCTTGCCCGCGACCGCGTGGACCGGCGGCAGGCCCTCGAAATAATTGATTGTCAGATCGTGGTAGCGCAGGCCGCCGCTGGCGTTCAACACGGTAGCGGCATGCGCCGCCGGATCAAGATCGAGATCGAGCTGCACTTGGGCTTTGTCGAGGATGCCTTGCGTGATGTTGGCGAGCACCCAGCGCCTGCCGCCGCGGCTGAAAATTGTCGGCCACAGTTCGCCGAGCCGGGCGACCGGCACATGCGTCAACACGGCGTTGAGCGTGCCCCTGACATGCCCGGGCGGCGGCGGCGCCGCGACGGCGGCGGCGGCAATGAATTCCGGTGTGATCCCACCCAAGACGCCCTGCAACGCGAGCCGTGTGTCGCCGCCGAGATCGAGCGCCAGGCTGTCGAGGCGGATCTCGGAGGTTTCCGGGGCATAGACGGCGTGCAGTTCGCCACCGGCGATGGCGAGGCTGCCGGTAGGCAGCCATTCGCTGTGCAGCCGGCCCGGACCGAGCGTCAGGTCGAGGCGCGAACCTTCGGCGCGGTGCTGCGCAAAGTTGATGCGGGTGCGCAAGGTGCCGGAGACCGCGGCGTCGACATGCTGCAACGCGGCCAGTTCGGGAATCAGCGGCGGGATCGCAGCGGGCTGCACGCCGTCGATCGACAGGGCGAGATCGAGCACCTGCCGGTCGGCGAAGTAGCGATAGGAGGCCTGCAGTGCCGGCAGGCTGTTGCCGATCGGCACGGCCAGCGAGAAATCGCCGCGCACCCCCTTCGCGCTGCGTCTGACCGCGAAATCGACCCGGTCGGCCCGCCAAGTATGGCCGCTGCGCCGATCGTCGACCATCACCGTCGCGCCGCTGATGTCGAGCCGCCGCAACAGCCCGAGCGGCGCATCGCGCTGCCGCGGCCCGGCCAGCTGCTCCAGCATCTGCGGACCGAGATCGGGGGCCGCCTCGTCGGCCGCGCCGATCCGCGCGCTGATCGTGCCGCCGGCATCGCGCACCAGGTGCAGCAGCGGCCGTTCGACGATGACCTGCGTCGGCGCCAGCCGGCCGCGCAGCAGCGCGCCGAGCGCAAAACTCGTCGTCATTTCGGGAAAGCTCGCCAGCGGCTCGCCGCCGGGCAGCGAAACGCGGACATTCTCGGTTCGCAAATCGAGCTGGTGGGTATTGCGGTCGATGCCGATGCGCACGCCGGAAACCGCCACCTTGAGCCCGATCCCCGAGCGGTCGAACGCCGTCTCGACATAGGGGGTGGCCCAATTCAGCCCGATCGGACCCTGCATCAGGCGCCAGATGCCGAACAGCGCGACCAGGATCAAAACCGCGGCGAGCGCCCCGAACCAGCGCAGCAGATGATGGGCGCCGCGCCCGACATGGCGCGCCGCGCGATGGTGCAGCGGCCGCCGGCGGTGCGGCGGCGGTGTTGGCGGCAGCGGTGTTGGCAGCGGCGGTGTTGGCAGCGGCGGTCCCGCGCTCGCGGCCGGTTCGCGCGGGGCTTGACCGGCCGCGCCGTCCGGGCGAGTTTCGCGGCCTTCGCGCGGGCCATCGGATGAAGCTTCTATCGCCGCTCTCCCAACCTGCTGACGGGCAAACTCCTGACGGGCAAACTCCTGACGGGCAAACTCCTGACCGGCTGCCGCTTCCCGCCGACCCGCGTCTTCTCGGCCTCGGCTTCTCCGCCTGGGAGAGCGCGCTCGCCGAGGCGAGCGATCAGACGCGGGTTGCGCGCGCCCGCGCCTGGAGTGCCAGTCCGTCCGGTCGGTGCCTGCTGGAAGCGATTTTTGGCAACAGCCCGTTTCTGAGCGGCGCGGCGGTCGTCGAATGGGATTTCCTGACCGGGCTGGTCGAACAAGGCGCCGAACCGGTGTTCGAGGAACTTGCCGCGGCGACCGAAAGACACCACGAAGGCGGCGAAAATCGGGCGGCGTTGATGCGGCGGCTGCGCCTCGCCAAGCGGCGCGTCGCCCTGCTGGCCGCGACCGCCGAGCTGGCCGGCCGCTGGAGCGTCGAGCGCCAGATGGCGGCGCTCAGCCGCTTCGCCGAGGCGGCGATCGGGGCGGCGGTGCGTCACCTGCTGCACGAGGCGGCGCAGAGCGGCGCGCTGATTCCGGTTGACCCGGCGGATCCGCAGCAGGGCAGCGGCCTCATCGTCCTCGGCATGGGCAAGCTGGGCGGCGGGGAACTCAATTATTCGAGCGATGTCGACTTGATCCTCCTTTACGATGCGGCGAGCCCCGCCGGCGTCGCACCCGACGGCCGACAACCCCTGTTCAGCCGCCTCGCCCGCGATCTCGTGCGGATTCTCGACGAGCGCACGGGCGATGGCTATGTCTTTCGCACCGATTTGCGCCTGCGGCCCGACCCGCGGTCGACCCCGCCCGCCATGTCGGTCGCCGCCGCGCTGTCTTATTATGAGACGGTCGGGCAGAATTGGGAGCGCGCGGCGCTGATCAAGGCCCGCCCGGTCGCCGGCGACCGCCTCGCGGCGCAGCATTTTCTGGCGGAGCTGCAGCCCTTTATCTGGCGCAAGCATCTCGACTTCGCGGCGATCGCGGACATCCATTCGATCAAGCGCCAGATCGAGGCGCACAAGGGCGGCGCGCGAATCGCGATCGAGGGTCACGACATCAAGACCGGCCGCGGCGGCATCCGCGAGATCGAGTTTTTTGCTCAGACGCAACAGCTGATCTGGGGCGGCCGGCTGCGCCAGCTGCGGGTGGCGCCGACCGGCATGGCGCTGCGCCGGCTGGCGGCGAGCGGCCGCATCGATCGCGCCACCGCCGACACGCTGATCGACGATTACCGGTTTCTGCGCCGCGTCGAGCACCGGCTGCAGATGAAGGACGACGCGCAGACCCATCGCCTGCCGGCCGATCGCGACGGGGTCGTCGGGCTGGCGGCCTTTCTCGGCTACCACGATGCCGATGCGTTCGTCGCCGAATTGCGGGCTCACCTCAGCTCGGTCGAGCGGCATTATATCGAGCTGTTCGAGGAGGCGCCGAGCCTCGCGGGCCCCGGCAACCTGGTCTTCACCGGCGCCGAGGACGATCCCGACACGCTCGCAACGCTGGGCCGGCTCGGCTTTGCCGACCCGGCCGGCGTCGCGGCGATGGTGCGCGACTGGCACCACGGCCGGATGCGCGCGACGCGCAGCCAGCGGGCGCGCGAGATCCTCACCGAATTCGTCCCCGAATTGCTGCGCGTCTTCGGCATGACGGCGCATCCCGACACCGCGCTGCGGCGGTTCGACCAGTTCCTGTCGCAACTGCCCGCCGGAGAGCCGCTGTTTTCGCTGTTCCACGCCAATCCCGGCCTGTTCTCGCTGGTCGCCGACATCATGGCCGAGGCGCCGCTGCTGGCCGACCGGCTGGCAGCGCGCCCGGCGCTGCTCGATGCCGTGCTGACCGCCGGCTTCGCGGCGCCGCTGCCGGATCGCGCCGGGCTCGCCGCCGATCTGGCCGGGCTGGTTGCCGGAGCGCGCGATTTCGAGGACACGCTCGACCTCATTCGCCGCTGGGCCGGCGAGCGGCGCTTTCAGGTCGGGGTGCAGCTGTTGCGCTGCGGCAGCGACGGCGCCGCGGCTGGCGCCGCGCTCGCCGACATCGCCGAGACCGCGCTCGCCGCGCTGCTGCCGGCGGTCGCCGCCGATTTCGCCCGGCTGCACGGCGCGGTGCCGGGCGGCGGCTTTGCGATCATCGCGATGGGGCGGCTCGGCAGCCGCGAGATGAGCCTCGCCTCCGACCTCGACCTGATCCTGATCTACGATGCACCCGTTCCAGAGCCAGCCGGCGACAGCGCCGGCTCGACCGGGCAGCGGCCGCTCGCGGTCCCGGCCTATTACGCGCGGCTGAGCCAGCGCCTCATTCTGGCGATCACCGCGCCGACCGCGGAAGGCCGGCTCTACGAGGTTGACATGCGGCTGCGGCCGTCCGGCGCATCCGGGCCGATCGCCTCGAGCCTCGCCGCCTTCGCCCAATACCAGCGCGAGGCGGCGTGGACCTGGGAGCACATGGCGCTGACCCGGGCGCGGCCGCTCGCCGGCGACCCGGCGTTGTGCGAACGCGTCGCCGCCGCGATCACCAGCGCGCTGGTCATGCCGCGCGACCGGCGGCGGCTCGTCGCCGATGTCGCCGCCATGCGCGCCCGCATCGCAGACGCCAACCCGCGCCCCCTGGCGTGGGATCTGCGCCACCGGCGCGGCGGCCTCATCGACCTCGAATTCGTCGTGCAATACCTGATGCTGCGCGAGGCGGCGCGGACACCCGGCGTGCTGCGGCGCGATTCGGCCGCGGCGCTCGCAGCGCTTGGCGCAGCCGGCGTCCTGCCGCCGCAGGGGGTGCGCGAACTGGGCGAGGCCCTGGCATTGCTGCACCATTTGCGGGCCTTGCTGGCGCTCTTGTTCGAGGGTGTGCCGGACGCTGCGCTGCTCGCCGGTCCCCAGGGCGCGACATTGGCGCGCTGCGCCGGCGCGATTGACTTCGCCCGGCTCGAAGCGGATATGACTGCCGCCTGCGCCCGCGTGCGCGCCTGGTACGATCGGCTGATCGGCCGTCCGGCCCGGTTGGCGGTACGATCGGCGGCGCGGCGCGCGGCACCATCCCACGAAACGGCAACAGGGGAGAGGGCGCGATGAGCGTCAATGTCGGCGACAAGGCCCCCGATTTCACGATGCCGACCGACGGCAACGGCACGGTCGCGCTGGCGCAGCTGCGCGGCCAGCCGGTGGTGCTGTATTTCTACCCGAAGGACGACACGTCGGGTTGCACCGCCGAAGCCTGCGGCTTTCGCGATTCGTTTCCCGATTACGGCCGCACCGGCGCGGTGGTGATCGGCGTGTCGCGCGACTCGGTCGCCTCGCACGACAAGTTCAAGAAAAAGCACGCCTTGCCGTTTATCCTGGGCTCCGACCAGGGCGGCGAAGTGACCGAGGCCTATGGCGTCTGGGTCGAGAAAAGCATGTATGGCCGCAAATACATGGGTATCGAGCGCGCCACCTTCCTGATCGACAAGGACGGCGTGGTGCGCGGCGTCTGGCACAAGGTCAAGGTCGGCGGGCATGTCGGCGACGTCCTGAAAGCGGTGCAGGCGCTCTGAGCGAACAAGCTGGCGGGCTGCCGCCCGCCCTGGCCGAGGGGACCCTGGCTGACGGGACCCTGGCCGAGGGCGCGGTCGCGATCCTCAATGCCGCCGATCCGGCCGGCAAGGTCGCGTTGAGCCGGGCGCTGGCGGCGCGCTGGCGGCAGGGCGAGATGGCGGTCGGCCGCGCAGCTCCGCCAGCCCGCCCGGCCCGCCCGGCGCGGCCGCTGCTGCGCCGACCGCGCGACATGCCGAAGCGGCGCAATTTCGGCGCGCTCGCCGGCCGCATCGCGCTCCTCCATGCGCTCGCCCATATCGAATTGAACGCGATCGACCTCGCCTGGGATTTGCTCGCGCGCTTTGGCGACTCCGGCGGCGACTCCCCTCTGCCGCGCGCGTTTTTCGATGATTGGCTCAGCGTCGCGGCCGAGGAAGCCGAGCACTTCGCGCTGCTCGCGGCCCGTCTTGCGGAACTCGGCAGCTTCTACGGTGCGTTGCCGGCGCATGACGGGCTGTGGGAAGCCGCCGCGGCGACCGCGCACGATCTGATCGCCCGCCTCGCCGTCGTGCCATTGGTGCTGGAGGCGCGCGGGCTCGACGTGACGCCGGCGATGAGGCTGCGTCTTGAGCGCGCCGGCGACCCGGCCAGCGCCGTTATCCTCGAAATCATCTACCGCGACGAGATCGGCCATGTCGCGACCGGGGCGCGCTGGTTCGAACGGCTGTGCCGCGGGCGCGGCCTCGATCCCGCTGCGGCGTTTCACGATTGCGTGCGGCGCTATTTCGCCGGCGCGGTGAAGCCGCCCTTCAACCACGCAGCGCGCGACCGCGCCGGTCTGCCCGCCGCCTTTTACGAACCGCTGGCATGCTCGGTCGCCGCGCCTTCGTAGCCGGCGCGGCACTGTTCGGGGCGAGCCTGCGAGCGCGGCCCGCCGTAGCGCGCAATGCCGGGGCGCGTGATGCCGGGGCGCGCGATGCGGCGGTGCGGGTGTCGCGGCCGCTCGATCTGGTCGCGCTGCCGCTCATCGTCATGCAGCACGAGCACCTGATCGAGCGGGTCGCCGAAGCGATGGGCCTCGGCCGCGTGAGCGTGATCTGGACCGCTCCCGACAAG
>DATLRS010000180.1:0-4382 GCA_035534535.1 Allostellaceae bacterium
TTCGGCGATGCGGGCGAGCGTGACCCAGATGTCGTGGCCGAAGGCGGGAATCTCGGGACACCAGACCGCGCGAAAGCCTAGCTCTTCGGCAAGAAGCGCGTACTCGACGGTTCGGGGGCCGGGCGGCAGGCGAAAGTCATAGGTCAGCACGGGGCGTATTCCTCACAGCGCCGTCATACCGCCATCGACGAACAGTAGCGCGCCGGTGACGTAGGAGGCATCGTCGGAGGCCAGAAACAGGATCGCGGCGGCGACCTCCTCGGCCCTGCCCGCGCGCTTCAGCATCGTGTCCCGTGCGGCCCGGGCGTTGTACTGCTCGACGCTCTCGCCGGAAGCTGCGAGGCGGCGCTGATGGAACGGCGTGAAGATCGGGCCGGGGCCGACGGCGTTCACCCGAATGCCTTCGGGCGAGTGGTCGGCGGCGAGCGCCCGCGTCAAGCCCGCGACCGCGGCCTTGGTGGTGTCGTACTGCAGGTTGCCGCCGCCTGCGACGACCGAACGCACGGAGGCGACGTTGACGATGGCGCCGCCGTTGTTGCGCCGCATCAGCGGCACCGCCGCCTTGGCACAGAAGACGTAGCTCATCAGGTTGACGCTGAGGATCTCGTTCCAGCTCGCCGCGCTCGCCTCCTCGACCTTCTCGTATTTGCGGATGCCGGCATTGTTGATGAGGATGTCGAGGCACCCGAACTTCTGCGCGGCGCCGTTGACGAAGGCGAGGCATGCGGCCTCGGTACCAACGTCAGCCTGCGTGAAGGCGATCTTGGCGCCGGCGGTCTCGAGCTCGGCTGCCACGCGCTGGCCGCGCTCGCCGTCCCGATCGCAGAATGCCACGCTCGCGCCCTCGGCAACGAAACGCCTGACCGTCGCCTCGCCGATCCCCGATGCCCCGCCGGTCACCGCTGCGATCTTGCCATCGAGCCTTCCCATGTTGGCCACCCTTCATTGCATTGCGATCCGTTCTTTGCCGGCCTTGCCATAGGCTGGCGCTTGCTGCGCTCAGGCCGGCAGGGGCCAGCCCGTGAACGTGCCGGGTGCGCGCCCGCTCCGGCAATGCCTTCCACACCTTTTCCTGCTGGCGGTGATCGTCGGCGACGGTGTTACAGCGACAGGGCGCCGGCCGAGAACGCGATGATCGGCACGATGCTGCCGGCGGGCAGGGCCGCGGCGTGCGGCGGGCGCACGACGAGGCAATCGGAGGCGGCAAGCGGACGCATCATCGAGCTGTCCTGCACCTCGAACGGCACGGCTTCGACGATGCCGTCGGCGGCGCGCACCAGGCGGGCGCGCAGATAGTCCTGGCGGCGGTCGTTCTGCTTGACCGCGACGCCGAGCCGGGCGCTGGCCGGTCCTTCGGCCCCGTCGGGCAGGCCGCTCAGCCGATTGAGCGCCGGCTTCAGGAACAACAGCGAGCAGACCAGCGTCGACACCGGGTTGCCCGGCAGCCCAACCATCGGCGTGCCGCGATATTGTCCGAACATCAAGGGCTTGCCCGGCCGCATCGCGATCTCCCAGAAGTCGATCGTCAACCCGTCTTCGCTGAGCACGCCGCGCACCAGATCGTGCTCGCCGACCGACACCCCGCCGGTCGTCACAAACAGATCGACGCCGCGCGCCGCCGCCGCAATGTTGCGCAGCGCGTCGGGATCGTCGGGCGCGTTGCCGACCAAGACCGGCACGCCGCCGCACGCCGTCACAAAGGCGCACAGCGCCAGCGCGTTGGAGCTGACGATCTGATGCGGCCCGATCGGGTCGCCCGGCATGACGATCTCATCGCCGGTCGACAGGATCGCGACCCGCGGCCGGCGATAGACGAACAGCCAGGGCCGGTTCATCGCCGCGGCGAGGCCGATGTCGCGCGGCGTCAGGCGCCGTCCGGCGTGCAGCAGCACCTCGCCCTCGGCGAAATCGAGGCCGGCACGCCGCACATAGCGGCCGCGCGGCGCGCCTTCCCTGATGTCGACCTGGTCGCCGTGGCGCTCGGTGTCCTCCTGGATGACGATCGCGTCGGCGCCCTCGGGCAGCGGCGCCCCGGTGAAGATGCGGGCGGCCTCGCCGGCCCCGAGCACGCCGCCAAACCCGGCGCCGGCCGGGATCTCGGCGACGATGCGCAGCCGCGCCGGCACCTGCGCGACATCGCTCGCGCGCACCGCATAGCCGTCCATCGCCGAGACCGCAAAGGGCGGCTGGGTCCGCCGCGCCGCGACATCCTCGGCAAGCACCCGGCCGATCGCCTCGGCGATCGAGACCTGCTCGGGCGGCACCGCGGCCAGCGGCGCCAATAGCCGCGCCAGGGCTTCCTCGACTGAAATCATCGCTCCGCCTCGTAATCTCCGGACTTGCCGCCTGACTTGCGCAGCAAACGCAGATCGGTGACGACCATCGCGCGGTCGATCGCCTTGCACATGTCATAGATCGTCAACGCCGCGACCGAGGCCGCCGTCAGCGCCTCCATCTCGACCCCGGTGCGGCCCTTGAGCCGGCAGGTCGCGGTGATCTCGACCGCCGAACGCGCGGCGTCGCAGGCAAGATCGACCGCCACCGAGGTCAGCGCCAGCGGATGACAGAGCGGGATCAATTCGGCGGTGCGCTTTGCCGCCATGATCCCGGCGAGGCGCGCGACCGCCAGCACGTCGCCCTTGGCGATCTCGCCGGCCTGGATGCGCGCCAACGTCTGCGGCCGCATGACGACGCGCGCCCCGGCGACCGCGACCCGGTCGGTCTCCGCCTTGTCGGAGACATCGACCATCCGGGCATGCCCCTCGACATCGGTATGGGTGAGGTCGGGCAAGCGCAACAGCCGGCGGGTTGCCGCCGCGACATCGCCGGCCCGCATCAGCGATTCGCCGACCAGGAACGCGCGCGCGCCGGCGGCGGCAAGGCGGTCGAGATCGGCCGGTTCATAGATGCCGCTCTCGCCGACGACGAGGCGGCCCGGCGGCACCAGCGGCGCCAGTGTTTCGGTCGTAGAGAGATCGACTTGCAGCGTCTTGAGATCGCGGTTGTTGATGCCGATCAAGCGGGCCTCGATCCGCAAGGCGCGGTCGAGTTCGGCGCGGTTGTGCACTTCGACCAGCACGTCGAGCCCCAATTCGGCGGCGATCGCGGCGAGATGGCGCGCCGCATCGTCCTCCAGCGCCGCCATGATCAACAGGATGCAATCGGCGCCGAGCGCCCGGCTCTCGATGATTTGATAGGGGTCGAGGATGAAATCCTTGCGCAACACCGGCAGCCGGCAGGCGGCGCGCGCCGCCTGCAGGTGATCGTCGCTGCCCTGGAAATAGGGCGCGTCGGTCAAGACCGACAAGCAGGTGGCGCCGCCCGCCTGGTAGGCTTGCGCCAGGCTCGCGGGGTCAAAATCGGCGCGGATCAGGCCGCGGCTCGGCGAGGCTTTCTTGATCTCGGCGATCAGGCCATAGCGCCCACTGGCGATGTCGCGCTCCAGCGCCACCGCGAATGGCCGCACCGCCGGCGCCTGCGCGGCCATTTTCCGCAACGATGCTTCCGGCCGCGCGGCCTTGCGGCTTGCGACATGGGTGCGCTTGGCGGCGCAGATCTCGGCGAGGACGTCAGCCATCGGCGGGGGCCGCGTTGGTCGCCGCGACGAGGCGCTCGAGCACCTGGCGCGCCGCGCCGCTGTCGATCGCCCGCGCCGCGCGCTCGGCGCCGTCGCGCAGATCGTCGGCCTGCCCCGCCACAACCAGCGCGGCGCCGCTGTTGAGCAGCACGACGTCGCGCAAGGGCCCGTGCGACCCGTTCAGCACCTCGCGCATCAGCGCCGCGTTGTGCGCCGGCTCGCCGCCCCGCAGGTCTTCCAGGCGCGCCGGCTTCAGCCCGGCATCCTCGGGCACCACGTCGAATTCGATGACCCTGCCGTCGTTGTACTCGGCGACCGTGGTGATGCCGGCGGTGGTCAATTCGTCGATGCCGTCGCCGTGTACGACCCAGGCGCGCTCGGCGCCGAGCCGCCCGAGCACCTCGGCCATCGGCCGGACCCATTCCGGCGCGAACACCCCGACCAGCTGGCGGCGCGCCCCCGCCGGGTTCGACATCGGACCCAACAGGTTGAAGATCGTGCGGGTGCCGAGTTCGACCCGGGTCGGCCCGACATGCCGCATCGCGCTGTGATGGCGCGGCGCCATCAGAAAGCACATGCCGATTTCCCACAGGCAGCGCCGCACCACCGCCATGTCGGCTTCGATGTTGACGCCCAGCGCCGCCAGGACGTCGGCCGCGCCCGAGCGCGACGAAAAGGCGCGGTTGCCGTGCTTGGCGACCGGCACGCCGCTTCCGGCGACGACCAATGCGCTGGCGGTCGAGATGTTGAACGTGCCGGCGCCGTCGCCGCCGGTGCCGACCGTGTCGATCGTGCCGGGCGGCGC
>DATLRS010000181.1:0-4193 GCA_035534535.1 Allostellaceae bacterium
GGGGCGCGGGCGCGGCGCCGGGACGGCCGGGGCGTTTCAGCGCGGTTCGCCGCTGTCGATCGGCGCCCGGATGACCCGCGCGGCCGGGAAGGCGAGCCGCACCGTCGTCCCGACCCCGGCAACGCTGTCGAGGCTCAAGCGCCCGCCATGCGCCTCGATCAACGCCTTGGTCAGGGTCAATCCGAGGCCTGTGCCCCGCTGAGCGCTGGCATATACCGACCCGACTTGGCCGAACGGGGTCATGATGCGGGTGATGTCCTCGGGCTCGATGCCGATGCCGGTGTCGGTGATGGCCAGCGTCAGACCCTCGGCCAGCTCGGCCCTGATCTCGACCGAGCCGCCGGGCATGGTGAACTTGATCGCGTTCGACAGGATGTTGAGTAACATCTGGCGCAGCCGCACCCGGTCGCACAAAAGCGGCGGCAGCGGCGGCTCCGGCGGCGTCCAGACGAGCCCAATCTCGCCCTGCGCCGATTGCGGCGCGACCAGCCGTAGCGCCTCGCCGATCGCCCGTTCGACCGCGACGGGCTCTTCTTTCAGCTCCATTTTGCCGGCTTCGTACCGCACCACATCGAGGATATCGTTGATGATTTCGAGCAGGTGGGTGCCGCTGAAATGGATGTCGGCGGCATACTCGACGTAGATCCGGTTGCCGACCGGGCCCAGAGTTTGCGACTGCATCAGATCGGAAAAGCCGATGATCGCGTTGAGCGGCGTGCGCAGCTCATGGCTCATATTGGCGAGGAATTCGGATTTGACGCGGCTTGTAGTCTCGGCCCGCAGCGTGGCGGCTTTCAGTTCTACAATCGTCTGCCGCAGTTGATCGACCGGCCGGGTGATGAAACCCCGCAGCAGCGTCGCCAGCCCGATCCCGGCGGCTGCCGCGAGCGCGGCGACAATCACGGCCGACAGAAGCCGGCCGTCGGCGAAAAAGCTCGGATATGCAATGAACGCGGCCGTCAAACTCAGCACCGCCAGTCCCGCCGTGGCGATGGCCAGCACAACCAGCTGGTAGCGGATCGGCAACCCTTCGAGAGCGCTTCGCATCCCGCGCATGGCCAATGCCATAGTTCCTTCCGACTGAAAACGCCTCGTATTTCTGATCAATGAATGTTGAGTTTACGTAAACCGCGCCGGAATATAGATTGAATTTATCGAATATCCGCGCCGTCGGTTTACAGCGCGATACATGATTTCTGCAGGTATGAGGAGCGGCAGCGCGGCGCCCGGCGCCGGTGAAACCGGTTAGGCGGCGTGGGCGTCGGCGAGGATCATGTCGGCGGCCTTTTCGGCGATCATGATCGTTGGCGCGTTGGTATTGCCGGCCGGGACGCTCGGCATCACCGAGGCATCGACGACGCGCAATCCGGCGATGCCGTTGACGCGCAGCCGCGGATCGACGACCGCCGCCTCGTCGGCCCCCATCCGGCAGGTGCCGACCGGGTGCAGGTTGGACACGGCATTCTTGCGGATCGCGGCCTCGAAATCGGCGTCGCTCTCGACCCGCGCGCCGGGCACCAGCTCCTCGGCGACATACCGGGCGAGCGCCGGCTGCCGGGTGATCTTGCGCGCCAGGCGCATGCCGGCGGTCAACGCCTGCAGGTCATAGGACGTGCGCAGGAAGTTGAAGCGGATCGCGGGTGCCGCCAGCGGGTCGGGACTTTTCAGCATGACGCTGCCGCGTGCATCGGGCCGCAGATGCACCGCGCTGATCGTAAAGCCCGGAAAGGGATGCGGCACAACGCCGCGCTGGGTGCGCTCGGCAAAGCTCCAGACACTGAAATTGAGCTGGATGTCGGGCCGCTCGAGGCGCGGATCGCTGCGCGCGAAGCCGCCGGCGCAGATGCCGTTGCTGGTCAGCGGTCCCGTCTTGAACAGCACGTATTGCAGCCCGGCGAGGAGCTTTTTCACCGGGCTGTTGGCGATTTCGTTGAGGGTCAGCCGCTCGGTGCAGCGGAACGCGAGGCGGACATAGAAATGGTCCTGCAAATCGGCACCGACCGCGGGCATATCGCGCACCACCGGAATGGTGAATTGGCGCAGCAGCTCGCCCGGCCCCAATCCCGAAAGCTGCAACAATTGCGGCGAGCCGTAGACGCCGCCGCAGACGACGATCTCGCCGCGCGCCCGCGCGATGTTGGTGACACCGTCGCAGCGGAACTCGACGCCGCGCGCCCGTCCGTCCTCGATGACGAGGCGCGTCGCATGCGCGCCGGTGCGGATCGCCAGATTGGGGCGGGCGCGCGCCGGCTTGAGATAGGCGGTCGCGGTGCTCCAGCGCCGCTTGCGGTTGGTGGTGCTTTGGAACGGGCCGGCGCCTTCCTGCTCGCCGTCGTTGAAATCGTTGTTGGCCGGGAGCCCCGCCTCGAGCGCGGCCGCGATGAAATGGTCGCCCAATTCCCAGTGCACCGCCTGGTCGGAGACGCGCAGCGGGCCGCCGACGCCGTGCGCCGCGTCGGGGCCGCGTTCCTGGTCCTCGGCCTTCCTGAAATAGGGCAGTACGCTGTCCCAGTCCCAGCCGGTGCAGCCGCGCTGCCGCCACAGATCGTAATCGGCCGGGTTGCCGCGCATGTAGACCATCCCGTTGATCGAGCTGGTGCCGCCCAAGACCTTGCCGCGCGGCTGATACATCGTGCGGCCTTCGAGTTCGGCCTCGGGCTCGCTTTCGAACATCCAGTTGACCCGCGGGTTGGCGAAGAGGCGGCTGTAGCCGGCCGGCACATGCACCCAGAAATTGCGGTCCTCGGGGCCGGCTTCGAGCAGCAACACCCGGTGGCGGCCACTCTCGCTGAGCCGCGCCGCCATGCAGCAGCCGGCCGAGCCGGCGCCGGTCACGATATAGTCGAAGCTGCCGGCGTCGATCGCCGCCGCTCGGCCGTTCATCGCGCCGCTCCGAGCGCGCCCTTGAGATCGGCGAGCACCTGGTCGCGCGAGCGCGTCTGCCAGCGCCGCCGCCGCCCGATCGGCTCGTTCTCGACCTCGGGATAGACCTTGAGCCAGACGAACACCGGGCCGGGACGCCCGAGAATGCCGCCGATCTCGCGCTGGAGGTCGGCGACATCGGCAAAGGCGTGGGCGTGCGGATAGCCGGAGGCGAGCGCCATTTTGTCATAGGCGACATTCTTGGCGTTCGGCACCGGCTGGCCGCCGGTCGTCGCGTACACCTCGTTGTCCAAGAGGAAATGGTAGAAATTGGCCGGGGCCTGCTCGGCGATCGTCGCCAAGATGCCGAGGCTCATCAATATGTCGCCCTCGCTGTCGAACAGCACGAGCTTGCGCTCGGGCCGCGCGAGGGCGAGGCCCAGCCCGAACCCGGCATGCCCGCCCATCGCCGGGTCGCCCAAGGGCACATCGAGATTCTGGTTGCCGGTCAGGTCGGTCCAGTAGCGCCCTCCCCTCCCCGGCACGATGATCGCATCGCCCCGGTGCGGGCGAAAGGCTTCCAATGCCTCGGCAATGCGCATCATGGTGTCGTCCCTCCCTCAAAACTCCCGAACCGGCTCTTCTCCCGAACCGGCTCTTCTCCCGAACCGACTCTTCTACAGAGTCCGCTTCCACAAAGTCCGGTTTCCCGGCGAAGGCCGGGACCCATGCGTCAAACGCTTCATCGTCGGCGCGATGGATCCCGGCCTTCGCCGGGAAACCGGATCAGGGTCTGGTAGGTCCCGCTCACACCTGCGCAAACGCCATCGAGCTCTTCGCGTCGAAGGCCGGCATTATCTCGTCGGCGAAGGTGCGCAGGCCGGCGACCGAGGCGCCGGGCGCGGCGAACAGCACATTCTCGACGCCGCCGGCTTCGAGCCGCTTCAACTGCGCGATGATCTCTTCCGGCGTGCCGAGCAGCGGCGCGTCGTCCAATTCGAAGGCGTCGGGGTCGTCCTTGATGTGGTGGTAGCGCTCGGCGCCGGGGCCGCGTGCCAGATCGCCGATGTTCTTCAAGACCTCGCGGCGGGTCAGGATGGCGCGCTTGCGCTCTTCCTCGTTGTGCACGATCTGCAGCCCGCGCGTGACGCCGACCATCATCGGGTCGTAATGCCGGCCGATCCTCTCGCATTCCTCGCGGAAGACGCGCACCCGGTCGATGATCGCGTCAACGGGAGCGATCTGGTCGAGCAGCAGGCAGTAGCCCTCGCGGGCCGCGCGGCGGATCGAATCGGGGCTGCCGGCGCCCATCCAGAACGGCGGGTGCGGCT
>DATLRS010000182.1:0-9207 GCA_035534535.1 Allostellaceae bacterium
TCGGCCGCTACATCAGTGGTCCAGGTGATGGTGGCGGTCGTGCCTGTCGTGCTTGTCGCGATCGAGGAAATGACCGGAGCGGCGCCGAGGCCGCCTCCTGGTGCTGAGATGTACGTGACGATGGACGACGGTGACGAGGAAGCCGTCGTCGGTGCGGTGCTCGTGGCGGCTTCCGTTGAGGTTGCCGTCGATGTCGTTGCTGTCGCGGGGAGGCTCGGTTCCGTCGAGCGGGCGCAGAGGGCGGCAAGCGCCGCGCGGGTTAGGGGGCCGAAGTAGCCGGCTGCGGGCGCGATGGCGTGAGCAGCCTGGAACCGGGCAAGCGCTGCCCCGGTTAGGGCGCCAAAGCGTTCCGTCTCCTGTCCGGGCGAGCCGGGACCCGTTGCGGCAAGTGGTGCGCCCTGGGCGTTCAAGAGTTGCTGGAGGGCTCGGACATCCTCGCCTGTGGCGCCGATGGTGAGGTCGCGGCTGAAGGGATAGCAGGTCGCCGCGAGGGTGCTGGTGGCCGTCGGCGGCTCGTTTGAGAGAGACGCCTGCACGCTCGCGGTGGTCGTCGCATCGACGCCGAAGGAATTCAGTAGCGATACAATCGAGGAAATCTGTGCGGTTGTAAGCGACGCGGCATAGGTGGGCGGCACTAAGAAAACGAGTCCCGCGAGTATTGCCAGAAGATATCCTCGCTTTCTAAATCGTTACCCCATAAAAGCCGAGTGGGCTTCATGGTACCGCGGCCTGGGGGCGTTGCCAAGCTGAGCTACGCACTTCTCTCTGTTCTGCGAACCGGCGCCGGAAATTGTTCGGGCGCTCGGTAGCGGGACGGAGGAGTGATGCCAGGTCTTTCAAAGGAACAACGAGCGGCGAAGCTCGCTAAGCTCATCGAGCTGGAGGGCGTCGAGGAAGCGGTGCAGATGATGGACGTACTGACCGGCTGCGCCTCAAAGGGTTCAAGCTGTCAATCGACGATTTCGGAACCGGCTACTCCTCGCTCGTCCAGCTGCAGAAGATGCCGTTCTCGGAGGTCAAGGTCGACCTCTCATTTGTCACGCAAATGATGCGCAATGACGGGTGCCGGGTCATCGTCGAGATCATCATCGAGCTGGCGCGCAAGCTCGGCCTGAGAAGCGTTGCCGAGGGTGTTGAAGACGACGCCGCGTTAAAGACGCTGATCGACATGGGCTGCGACATGGCGCAAGGCTATTACATAAGCCGGTACATAAGCCGGCCAAGCGCCGCCGACCGCATCGCGGAGTTCATCCGCGGTTACGAGGCGAATGCGAGGGCGGCCGCCTGACGGCTTGGCGCCGCCGATCGCCGCGAACAAACTGCGCTACGCTCGCTGCGGGTTTTGGCTTAGAACCCCCTTCTATGCTTTGCTCGCCGAGGCGGGCGCGCATGCGCGATCACACTTGAAGGAGGAAACCCTATGCCGTTCTATCAAAAAGGCGATGTTCGGATCCATTATGAGGAGGCCGGGTCAGGGTCTCCGCTGCTGGTCATACCGGGAGGCGGGCTCAACTCGACGGTCGAGGGGCTGAAGACCCACCCGTTCAACCCGTTCGACGAGTTCAAGGGCGAGTTTCGCGTCATCGCGGCGGACCTGCGCAACGCCAAGGGCGGCCAGTCTACGGGGCCGCTGGCGGTCGACCGGCCGTGGGACGCCTTTACCGATGACCATCTCGGCCTGATGGACCACCTCGGCATCGGGAAATTCATGGTGCTGGGCTTCTGCATCGGCGGCCCGTTCATCTGGAGCCTGTTGCAGCGGGCCGGCGACCGCGTCGTCGCCGCCGTGCCGGCGCAGCCCAGCGGCTTCCGCCCGGAGATGCCCACGCTCTCCTACGACAACAACATGAAGGGCTGGGGCCCGGAACTGTGCGCCCGCCGGCCCGACACCACGATGGCGATGGTCGACACGTTCCTCACCAACATGTACAGCAAACGCGCCGACTTTGTGTACACGGCAAGCCGCGATTTCGTGCGCAATTGCCAGACGCCGATCCTGGTATTGCCCGACGACGTGCCGGCGCACCCCTATGCCGTCGCGATGGAGGTGGTGCATTTGGCGCCCAACGCGCAGGTCAGCCTCTACCCCTGGAAGGACACGCCGGACAAGATCCCGCTGGCGGTGCGCCACATCCGCACCTTCCTGCGCGCCAATCGGCCGGCGGCAACAGCGCAATCGATCGCCGCCGCCGCCCAGTAGGGTGGCAAAGCGCGGCGTATTCCACCAAGCTGGCCCTGGCCATTGGCGGATTGCGCTGCGCTCATCCGCCCTACCGAGGAGAACCCCATGCCGTTTTATGAAAGAGGCGACGTTCGCATTCATTACGAGGAGGCCGGGTCCGGGTTTCCGCTCATGGTCATTCCCGGCGGCGGGTTGAACTCGACGGTCGCGGGCCTTGCGACGAGCCATCCGTTCAACCCGCTGGTGGAGTTCAACGGCGACTACCGCGTCATCGCGGCGGATCTGCGCAACGCCAATGGCGGCCAGTCCTCGGGGCCGCTGGCGATCGACCGGCCCTGGGATTCCTATACCGACGACCATCTGGGCCTGATGGATCACCTTGGCATCGGCGAGTTCATGGTGCTGGGCTTCTGCATCGGCGGCCCGTTCATCTGGAACCTGTTGCAGCGGGCGCCGCGGCGCATCGTCGCCGCAATCCTGGCGCAGCCGAGCGGCTTCCGCCCGGAGATGCCGGACCTGTTCTACCGGAACAACATCAAGGGCTGGGGCCCGCCCTTGTGCGAGCGCCGGCCCGACGTGACGATGGCGATGGTCGACGCGTTCCTCAACAAGATGTACCGCGCCAACGCCGATTTCGTCTTTACCGTCTCGCGCGATTTCGTCCGCGACTGCCGGACGCCGATCCTGGTGCTGCCCGACGACGTGCCGGCGCACCCCTACGCCGTCGCCATGGAAAGCGCGCTGCTGGCGCCGAACGCGCAGGTCAGCCTCTACCCCTGGAAGGACACGCCGGACAAGATCCCGCTGGCGGTGCGCCACATCCGCACCTTCCTCAAGGCCAACCGGCCGGCGCCCGCCGCCCGCTGATATCGCGCAACTAAACGGGGCCGGGTTTTGCCCGGCCCCGTCGTCTTTCGAGTGTGCAGTGTTGCGGCTCAGACCGAATAGTACATCATGAATTCGATCGGGTGCGGGGTGTGCTCGAAATTGTACACTTCTTCCCACTTCAGCTCGATATACGCCTCGAGGAAGTCGCGCCCGAACACCTCGCCCTTCGTCAGAAAGGCGTGATCGCTTTCGAGTTCGCCGATCGCCTGGCGCAGCGAGCCGCACACGGTCGGCACGTCCTTCAATTCCTCCGGCGGTAGGTCATAGAGGTTTTTGTCGATCGGGTCGCCGGGATGGATCTTGTTCTGGATGCCGTCGAGCCCGGCCATCAGCATCGCGGCAAAGCCGAGATAGGGATTGGCGGCGGGGTCGGGGAAGCGGACTTCGACCCGCTTGCCCTTGGCGCCGGCGGCATAGGGGATGCGGCAGGAGGCCGAGCGGTTGCGCGACGAGTAGGCGAGCAGCACCGGCGCCTCAAAGCCGGGAATGAGGCGCTTGTAGCTGTTCGTCGTCGGGTTGGTGAAGGCGTTGATCGCCTTGGCGTGCTTGATGATCCCGCCGATGTAATAGAGCGCGGTCTCCGACAGATCGGCATACAGGTTGCCGCCGAACAGCGGCCGTTCCGACTTCCAGATCGACTGATGCACATGCATGCCCGAGCCGTTGTCGCCCTTGATCGGCTTGGGCATGAAGGTTGCCGTCTTGCCGTACTGGTTGGCGACATTGTGCACGACGTATTTGTAGATCTGCATATTGTCGGCCGTGCGCACCAGCGTGTCGAACTCGGCGCCGAGTTCGGCCTGGCTTGGCGCGACCTCGTGGTGATGCTTCTCGACCTTGAGCCCCATGTCGCTCATCACCGACAGCATCTCGGCGCGCAGATCGCTCTGGCTGTCGACCGGCGGCACCGGGAAATAGCCCCCCTTGATCGGCGGGCGGTGGCCGGTATTGCCGTCGGGATATTTCTTGGCGGTGACGTAGGGACCTTCCTCGCTGTCGATTTCGTACATCGCGCCGTTCATCGTGCTCTTGTAGCGCACGTCGTCGAAGATGAAGAACTCGGCCTCGGGTCCGAAATAGGCCGTGTCGCCGACGCCGGTCGCGACCAGGTGCTGCTCGGCCTTCTTGGCGATCGAGCGCGGGTCGCGGCTATACGACTGGCCGGTCAGCGGCTCGTGCACGTCGCAGAAGATGATCAGCGAGGTCTGCGCCGCAAACGGGTCGAGCACCGCGGTCGAGCAATCGGGCATCAGCGTCATGTCAGAATCGTTGATCGCCTTCCACCCGGCGATCGACGAGCCGTCGAACATCACCCCGTCACTGAGAAAATTCTCGGTGATCGTGCGCACATGATGCGCCAGATGCTGCCACTTGCCGCGCGGATCGGTGAACCGGAAGTCGACGTACTTGACGTCGTGTTCCTTGATCATCTCGAGGACTTTTTTGATATCGGCCATCGCACCATTCCGTTCGCTAGTTGAGACTGGGGTTACTCGCTACGGGCGCGATCGCCGGCCGGCAACACTTGCCGGTCTGGGCGCGGCACCGCCTCCCATTTCCACAAGAAAGTGTCGTATTCGGCCTGTCAAGGCCGCGGCATCACGCATCTAAGCCTCGCCTCGCCATCGTCTCGCTTCGTCAAATGGCATCCGGGCCGCGTTCGCCGGTGCGGATGCGGATCGCTTCGTCGACGGTCGAGACAAAGATCTTGCCGTCGCCGATGCGCCCGGTATGCGCGGCTTGCTGGATCGCTTCGACGGCGCGCTCGACCATTGCCTCCTCCATCACCACCTCGATTTTGACCTTGGGCAGGAAATCGACGACATACTCGGCACCGCGATAGAGTTCGGTGTGGCCTTTCTGCCGGCCGAACCCCTTGGCCTCGGTGACGGTGATGCCCTTGATCCCGACCTCGTGAAGCGCTTCCTTCACCTCATCGAGCTTGAATGGCTTGATGATCGCCTCGACCTTCTTCATCGGCATCCACTTTCTGTGCGCGTAACGCCGCTCTTGGCGCGGAGGTACAGCATAACCCATGCCAGCGCCGGGCGACGACGAAGAAGAAAGAGAATCGCTGCTTCTGCCGATTTTCTGGGCAGTCTACGACCGGGATTGCCTAGTTTCGGCGCTGCTCCGGACGGTTGCCGAGGAAGCGGCGGATGCGCTCGATCGCTTCGGTGATCGCCTCCAGGCTGTTGGCGTAGGAAAAGCGCACGTAATCTTCGCCAAAGGCGCCAAAGCTGGTGCCGGCGATCGTCGCGACGCCGGCGTCATCCAAGAGCCGGCTCTGGAAGCTGCGGGCGTCGTAGCCGGTATCCGAGATGTTCGGGAAGGTATAGAAAGCGCCGCCCGGCTGGGCGCAGCGCACGCCGGGCAGGCCGTTGAGCGCGGCGACGATCATCTCGCGCCGCTCGGCGAAGGCCTTGACCATGCGCAGGACCGGCTCGCGCGGACCTTCGAGCGCGGCAATGCCGGCGTATTGCGTCGCCGCGTTGACGCAGGAATGGCAGTTGATCGCGAGCCGCTCGGCATCGGCAAACACCGATTTCGGCCACACCCCATAGCCCATCCGCCAGCCGGTCATCGCGTAGGTCTTGCTCCAGCCGTCGAGCAGGATGAGGCGGTCGCGCAGCTCGCGATAGCCGAGCAGGCTGACATGCTCGGCGCCGTCATAGAGGATCTCGCTGTAGATCTCGTCGCTCATCACCGCGACCTGCGGATGGCGCTCGAGCCCGGCGACCAGCCGGTCAAGTTCGGCGCGCGGCACCACCCCGCCGGTCGGATTGGCCGGGCTGTTGATGATCAAGAGGCGGGTGCGCGGCGTGATCTTGGCCAGCACCTCCTCGGCGCTGAACGAGAACCCCTTGCTTTCGTAAAGCGGCACCGGCACCGGGGTCGCGCCGGAAAAGCGGATGGCGCTCTCGTAGATCGGAAAGCCCGGGTTGGGATAGAGGATCTCTACCCCCAACTCGCCGAACATCATGATCGCAAAGAACATCGTGACCTTGCCGCCCGGCACGACCAGGACCTCTTCGGGCGACACCTCGACCTTGTGGCGGCGCCACAGATCGGCCGCGACGGCCTCGCGCAGCTTGGGGATGCCGTTGGCCGGGGTATAGCCGTGATGGCCGTCGGCCAGCGCCTTGCGGCCGGCCTCGACGATATGTTCGGGGGTCGGAAAATCGGGCTGGCCGATCCCCAGATTGATGATCGAGCGGCCTTGCGCCGCCAGCGCGTTGGCTCGCGCCAACACCTCGAAGGCGGTTTCGGTGCCGAGCACCGCCATGCGGCCGGCCATCTGCAACATTCTTGCTCTCCCTCGCACTACAAGCGGGCGCACTATAAGCGGGCGTTTGCCGAATTTAGCGCCATTAGCGCGGTGTGGCGATGAAGAACAGCCGCGGATAGGGGAGCAGCACCTTGCCGTCGATCCGGGCCGGAAACGCCTCGCCAAGCAGCGCCGCATAGCGTGCGAGAAAGAGCTGCCGTTCGGCTTCGTCGAGGCGTGCGAGAAACGGCCGCAGCCCGGTGCCGTGCAGCCAGGCGATGATCGCATCGACCCCGTCCATCACCTGGATGTAGTTGGTCTCCCACGGAGTGACGCGGCCGCTCAGGGGCGCGAGGCAGTCGTAATAGAATTCCGGTGGCTTGACCGGCGAGGGCTCGCGCGCAGCCGCCAGCCGCTCGCGCCACGGTCCCTCGGCGGCGACCTGGCGCATCAGGGCATGGGTGGCGAAATCATGGTTGCGCGGCATCTGCACCGCGAGCGCGCCACCCGCCGCGACCGCCGCCATCAGTCGCGGCAGCAGGCGCTGGTGATCGCCGACCCATTGCAGCGCGGCATTCGAAAATACCAGATCGTAGGACCCGCTCGGCGACCAGCGGGCGATGTCGCCGGCGACGAATTCGAGCCCCGGGTGGTCGCGGCGCGCCGCCGCCAGCATCTCCGGCGAGACATCGAGCCCGGTCACGGCCGCGTCCGGCCAGCGCTCGCGCAAGAGCGCCGTGCTGTTGCCCGGCCCGCAGCCGAGATCGATGATCCGCCGCGGCGCGGCGAGGTCGAGCCGCGCCAGGAGGTCGCGCGCCGGGCGGGTGCGCTCGTCGGCAAAGCGCAGATATTGCGTGGCGTCCCAGGCGTGCATCAGCAATTCTCCAAGCGCCGCCATTGTCGCCGCCGGCGCCGCCCGGCGCAAACCGCTTTGTCAGACCGCCTTGCGCGCCGGCCCCTGGGGAGCCGTCGCGCAGGTTGATGAAGCCTTTCCCGATGCGACCTGCCGGCGTTAATCTTTGCGGCAACAGCGCCTCGGGGGATGGGCCATGCCGACGACCGACGACACGGCGATCGCGGATCGAGACAAGTCGGGAAGCGGCTCACTGCGGCGGCCCCTTCGGGCGGCGGTGCTCGCCGCCGCCCTTTGCAGCGTCGCCGCCTGTACGCCGCTGAAACACTCCGTGACGGCGCCGATCGGCGCCGCGGCGCCGATCGCCGTCGAAAAGCTGCGGGCGCCGATCGCCTTGGCGCCGAGCATGACCGGCCCCCCGGCCGCGCCGGCCGCGACCAAAGAGGCCACCATCAAACGGGCCACCATCAAACGGGCCATCATCAAACGGTCCGCCGCAGCCGCACCCCCGCCGATACAATGCCCGCTCGGCACGATCGGCATGTGGAGCCCGCCCGATGTCGTCGGGACCCCGGTCTACATCTGCCGCCAGCTCAATCCGCCGCGATAACCTGGCCGCAGCCTAGCCGGCGCGCAGGTACTGCACCGCCTCGTCGCGGCGAAAGAGATAGAGCAGCACCCGCAAGGCCGCGCCGCGCGGGCCGGCCAAGGCGGGGTCGCGCTCCAGCACGAGCCTTGCGTCGTCATGCGCGACCGCGACCAGTTCGGCGTGCTGCGCCAGATCGGCGAGGCGCAATATCGGCAATCCGCTTTGCCTGGTGCCGAGCACCTCGCCGCCGCCGCGCAGCCGCAGATCTTCTTCGGCGATGCGAAACCCGTCCTCGGTGTCGCGCAGGATCTGGAGGCGCTGGCGGGCGATCTCGCCCAGCGGCGCCTGATAGAGCAGCAGGCAGGTTGACGAGTCGCCGCCGCGCCCGATGCGGCCGCGCAGCTGGTGCAGTTGCGCCAGGCCGAAGCGCTCGGCGTGCTCGACCACCATGACCGTCGCTTCCGGCACGTCGATGCCGACCTCGATCACCGTCGTCGCGACCAGCAGGTCGACCGTCGCCCCGGCCGGATCGGTGCTGGCGAATGCGGCCATCGCGCGGTCCTTGTCGGCACTCTTCATGCGGCCATGCACCAGCCCGACGCGGCCCGGCAAGAGTTCGCCCAAGGCCCGGTAGCGCGCCTCGGCGGCAGCGACATCGGCGGTTTCCGATTCCTCGACGATCGGGCACACCCAGAACACCTTGGCGCCGTGGCCGAGCGCCCTTGCGATCGCCCCGGTCACCTCCTCGGCACGGTCGAGCGGCACCGCGCGGGTGTCGACCGGGCGTCGCCCCGGCGGCTTTTCAACGAGGCGCGAGACGTCGAGATCGCCATAGGCGGTCAGCATCAGGGTGCGCGGGATCGGCGTCGCGCTCATCAGCAGGGTGTCGGCGTCATGCCCCTTGGCGGTCAGCCCGAGGCGCTGCTCGACCCCGAAGCGGTGCTGCTCGTCGATGATTGCAAGCGCGAGGTCGCGAAACGCGACATCGGGTTGCAGCAGGGCATGCGTGCCGACAACGATCGGGGTCAGTCCCGAGGCAAGGCTCGCCAGCATCGCCGCGCGCGCCCGACCCTTCTCGCGCCCGGTCAGGAGGCCGATCTCGACCCGGCCCGGCGCGGCGAGACGCTGCAAGACGCGGTGATGCTGTCGCGCCAGCACCTCGGTCGGCGCCAGCAATGCCGCCTGCGCGCCGCTCTCGACCGCGATCAGCATCGCCAGCAGCGCGACGACAGTCTTGCCGCTGCCGACATCGCCCTGCAGCAGGCGCATCATCCGGTGCGGCGCCCGCATGTCGCCGGCGATCTCGGCCAGCGCCTGGCGCTGGCTGTGGGTCAGCGCAAAGCCGAATCCCTCTTCGATCGGGGCCTGCAACGTCCCGGTGCCGGCGAGCACCCGGCCATGCCGGCGGCGTCTTGTCGCGCGCACCA
>DATLRS010000183.1:0-7729 GCA_035534535.1 Allostellaceae bacterium
AGGCCGATCGCGGCGCTCTCGACATAGCCTTCGACGCCGGTGATCTGGCCGGCGAACCGCAGCCGCGGCATCGCCTTGAGGCGCAACGCGCCATCGAGCAGGCGCGGGCTGTTGATGAAGGTGTTGCGGTGGAGCCCGCCGAGCCGCGCGAATTCGGCGCGCTCGAGCCCGGGAATGAGCCGCAGGATCTGCCGCTGCGCGCCGTGCCGCAGCTTGGTTTGAAAGCCGACCATGTTGTAGAGCGTCGCCAGCGTATTGTCCTGGCGCAACTGGACGACGGCGTGCGGCCGCTGGCCGGTGCGCGGGTCGCGCAGGCCGACCGGCTTCATCGGCCCCCAGCGCAACGTGTCGCGGCCGCGCGCCGCCATCACCTCGATCGGCAGGCAGCCCTCGAAATAGGGCGTGCCCTTTTCCCATTCGTGGAACTCGGCGGTGTCGCCGGCCAAGAGCGCCGCAACGAACGCCTCGTACTGGTCGCGGTCGAGCGGACAGTTGATGTAATCGGCCCCTTCTCCCTTATCGTAGCGCGACTGGAACCACGCAACCGCGAAATCGATCGTGTCGCGGTGGACGATCGGTGCGATCGCGTCGAAAAACGCGAGGCTTTCCTCGCCGGTCAGCGCAGCCAAGGCCGCAGCCAGAGCCGGCGAGGTGAGCGGGCCGCTGGCAATGATCGTCTCGTCCCACTCAGGGGGCGGCAGGCCGGCCACCTCCTCACGGCGGATCTCGACCAGAGGCTCGGCGACAAGCGCCCGTTCGACCGTTGCCGAGAACCCGACCCGATCGACCGCCAGTGCGCCGCCCGCCGGCAATTTGCACATATCGGCGGCGCGCAAGATCAACGAGCCGCAGCGCCGCATCTCCTCGTGCAGCAGCCCGACGGCGTTGCGTTCGGCATCGTCGGAGCGGAACGAGTTGGAGCACACCAGCTCGGCCAGCCCGTCGCCCTGATGCGCCTCGGTCGGGCGCACCGGCCGCATCTCGTGCAAGACGACCGGCACGCCGGCCTGCGCCGCCTGCCACGCCGCCTCGCTGCCGGCCAGCCCGCCGCCGATGATGTGGATGGGGTTCATGTGCGGTTACGTGTCCTCGGCGCCGCGCTCGCGCAACGCCGGTGTGCGCCTCACCGGCTCCACGCCATGACCGGCACGCTCGACACCGCGTTCTGCGGCGAGCCGTTGACGATCTTGTCGCTGATCGCGAGGTAGATCAGCGTGTTCCGCTTCTTGTCAACGATGCGGTAGACGTGCGTCTTCTTGAAGAAGATCGAGGTGCGCTCGGAATACACCGCCTCGCGTTTCGGCAATTTGGCGAGATCGACCGAAATCGGGCCGACCTGGCGGCACGCGAGCGAAAACCGTGAGGGGTCCTCGGCCAATCCCAGGCTCCCCTTGAACCCGCCGGTGCGCGCCTGGCTGATGTCGCAGGCCACTCCCGGCACCTTCGGGTCGTCAAAGACGCTGACGCACACCTTGTCGTTGGCGCCGAGAATGCGAAACGTCGTCGAGACGCAGGCCAGATCTTCGGCCCGCGCCGAGGCGGCGAGCATCGCGGCGGCGAGGGTCAGCGCCGCCGCGCCGATGGCGATCCGCCCAAGGGGTTTCATTCGCCGGCACGCTCCTTCATCGCGCGTCGCGTCGAGCCGGCGATGGAGCAGAGCGGCATGCTCGGCGAGATGCTCCTCGATCTGTTGCCCGACATCCTCGCGATACATAGCGAGCAGCTTCTGACAGACCTGCCATACCGCTTCGTAGAAATAGATCAACCGCAGGACGGCGCCGTCGCGCTCAACCGCAGTGCGGTCCTGCTTGTTGGCAAGCTCATCCAGAGTCGCCAGCGCGGCCCCCGCTTGGCCGATGCGCCGATCTAGCCTTTCCATTTCACGCCCTCGCGCGCACCTCATCAACCAGCGTCGGGGATGCCCGCCGCAGATCGAGCAGTCTCGTCACGCCGTCGAGATTGCTTCGTCGCTGCGCTCCTCGCAATGACAATCGCTCGGGGACAATCGCTCGGGCGCGGCAGGTTGCCGGAACGGTAGGGCGGAAGAGCGCAGCGCAATTCCGCCGCCGAAATGGCGGATAACGCTTCGCTCATCCGCCCTACCCACTGACAACCGGGATCACCGCGCCCTGCGTCTTCGACGGCGCCATCAACATCAACGGCAAGCGCTTCCGCACCGGCGCCTGCCCCGGCGACGGCCGGGGGGTATCGAGCCGGGGGGTATCGAGATGGATGTAGCGCGCATGAAGATCGCTGGCGTGGCCACAGACATACTTTGCCAGCACGTCATCACCGAGCTTCGTGATCGACGTGTGCCGCCAGCAGTAGAACGTCCGATGCGCCCCGAACCCGGCCTTCGCCAGCATGTCGGCGATAAAGGAGTTCAGCCTATTGGTGCCGCTGTCCAACGATCCGTCGAACAGCGGCTTCCCTTTCCGTGCCGCGACATAGGCCGGAAACCCCCATTCGATCAGCGTGGGGTGCAGCGGAATGATGCGGTTCCGATAGCCGCTGCCTTCGCCCTGCCGAGAGTCCTTGAGCCTCCGGTGCCTCAAGTCCCAAACCCATCGACCAGGGAACGGTCCGTCGTCGGGAAGCTGGCGGAACTCGGCCGACCGCGCTTCCAAGATTTCCGAGTTGATGGCGCCGCCGCCGAAGTACGCCAGCGGATGCGCCCACTGGAGCACGTCGCCACGGCTGATCGCCTCACGGGCAGCCAGCAAGACCGCCTTCGCCTCCGGCAGCGTCATCGCTGGGCGCCGGCCGGAAATGTGGGCTGGCAGCGACATTTCTGCCATCGGGTTCCTGTCGATCAGGATGTACTCCCGCGCAATCCCGAACAGCGACGACAGATCGACCATGTGATCGTATTGGCGCCGGCCACCGAGCTTGAGCAAGTGCAGCCGGTAGCGGCGGATGTCGGCTTCGGTCACGGTGGCCAGATTGCCGCGCGCCAGCCATTCATCGACTTGTTCCTTCGTCAATCGATCCAGCAGCTTGACGCCGGCCAAGAACGCAAACAGCTTCGCCAACTTGGACCGCTTGTTATTGATCGCCGGGTCTTTCGGCTCGTCCTTGTCCCCTTTCCGCTTGGCGATCCACGCGTCGATGACATCCTGCGAGGCGACGACCTTGACGGCAGGTGCGCCTCCCGGCATCAAGTTGACCGACACCGGCACGCCCGTGCGACGCGACAGCCGGGCAAGCTCGGCCATGTCGTCCAGCCGGCTAATCTCGGCGGCGGCGCGCGGCTCCGTGACGGTGCGCCACCGGGCGGACACTTCCTCGACGGCATCCCGGATCGCTTCGCTCGCTTCCTGCTGCCCCTCCGGCATGGCGAGGCGAGCCTTTGCCGCGTCAAGGATGACGTGGTACTCGGCCAACCGTTCCGCCTTCAACCGGGCGGCTTGCGCTGGCGTGGTATCTTTGGCAAAACGATCCCGATACCATGCGCCGTCGCGCGATATACGCTTGCATACTCTCGGCGACATCAGCGGTTGAAATTCGCGCGGGATACGCCAGTTGATGACGAGCCGCCCGCGCTGCGAATCCCACGAAACATCTGGTTGCCGTGCCACCCGCAAACGCTCCATTTGTATCCCCGCATGTATCCCCCGGAGGGGAGGTTGCGGCAGGAACGCTCAAAAAGTGGCGGTTTGCCTTGGGTTTCGCAAGGTGGCGGGGTCATCCCTGAGGAGGGGCTTGACCCGGCCATCCACGCTTGCCGACCATCCCTTCGGCATAGCCAAAGACGTGGATGCCCGGCGAGGCCGGGGATGACGACATCTGGTGGCAAGCAGGACGATGGCGGAAACCTCATTCGATCTTGTCGTAGTCGGCGGCGGGCCGGGCGGCTATGTCGCGGCGATCCGCGCGGCGCAGCTCGGCATGCAGGCGGCGGTCGTCGAGCGCGATCAGTTGGGCGGCATCTGCCTCAACTGGGGCTGCATTCCAACCAAGGCGTTGCTGCGCGCCTCGGAGATCAACCACCTGCTGCACCATCTCGACCAGTTCGGTTTTGCGGCGCGCGACATCTCCTATGACCCGAAGAAGGTGATCGCCCGCTCGCGCGCGGTGGCAAAGCAATTGTCGAACGGCGTCGCCTATCTGCTGCGCAAGAACAAGGTGGCGGTGTTCGCTGGCCAGGCGACCCTCGCGGGCAAGGGAAAGCTTGTCGTCGCCAAGGACGGCAAACCGGTCGCCGAACTCGCGGCCAAGCACATCGTGCTGGCGACGGGGGCGCGGGCGCGCTCGCTGCCGGGGCTCGAACCCGACGGCAAGCTGGTGTGGACCTATAAGGAGGCGATGGTGCCGGCGGCGATCCCCAAATCGCTGCTGGTTGTCGGCTCGGGTGCGATCGGCGTCGAATTCGCCAGCTTCTACCGCGACATGGGCGCCGAGGTGACGCTCGTCGAGGTGCTGGAGCGGGTGCTGCCGGTCGAGGACGAGGAGATCTCGGCCTTCGCGCGCAAAAGCTTCGAAAAGCAGGGGATCAAGATCCACACCGGCGCCACCGTGAAGGCCCTGAAGCGCGGCAAAGACAGCGTGACGGCAACGATCGAGGGCGGCGGCAAGGCGTTCGACGTGACGGCCGAGCGGGTCATCCTCGCGGTCGGCATCACCGGCAATGTCGAGGGGATCGGCCTCGAAGGCACCGGCGTCAAGGTCGAGCGCAGCCACATCGTCGTCGACGAGTGGCTGCGCACCGGCGAAGCCGGCGTCTATGCGATCGGTGACGTGGTCGGGCCGCCGTGGCTGGCGCACAAGGCGATGCACGAGGGCGTCATCTGCGTCGAGCATATCGCCGGCAGCAACGAGGTGCACCCGCTCAATATCCGCAACATCCCGGGCTGCACGTATTGCCGGCCGCAGGTGGCAAGCGTCGGATTGACCGAGAAGGCCGCGCGCGATGCGGGGTACGAGGTGAAGGTCGGCCACTTCCCGTTCATCGGCAACGGCAAGGCGATCGCAATGGGCGAACCCGAGGGCATGGTCAAGACCGTGTTCGACGCCAAGACCGGCGAATTGCTAGGGGCGCATATGGTCGGCGCCGAGGTGACCGAACTGATCCAGGGCTACACGATCGCCAAGACGCTGGAAACCACCGAAGCGGAGCTGATCCGCACGATCTTCCCCCACCCGACGATCTCCGAAACGATGCACGAGGCCGTGCTTGACGCCTATGGCCGCGCCATCCACTTCTAAGCTTGATCTTGCTTTTTTCGTCATCCCTGGGCTTGACCCGGGGATCCAACGTGGATGGCCGGGTCAAGCCCGGCCATGACGGTTGAGGAAGCGGTGAGCACATCCGACGCAGCTCTTCGGCATCCCGAGAAGGCGGCGCGGCCGGATAATCCCAGCCCGAAGAAGCCGCCGTGGATCCGGGTCAAGGCGCCGGGCTCGCCTGAATATCACGCGACCCGCCGACTGATGCGCGAGTTGAAGCTCAACACCGTCTGCGAGGAAGCGGCCTGCCCCAATATCGGCGAGTGCTGGAAGGAAAAGCACGCGACGATGATGATCCTCGGCGCGGTGTGCACCCGCGCCTGCACGTTCTGCAATGTCGCGACCGGCCGCCCCGACCTCGTCGATCCGCATGAGCCGCAGCGGGTCGGGGAGGCCGTCGCGGCGCTCGGCCTCCATCACATCGTCGTCACCTCGGTCGACCGCGACGACCTCGACGATGGCGGCGCCGGCCATTTCGCCCGCACCATCGCCGCGATCCGCACGGCCGCACCGCAGACGACGATCGAGGTGCTGGTGCCGGATTTCCTCCACAAAGCGGGCGCCATCGAAAGGGTGGTTGAAGCCCGGCCGGACGTCCTCAACCACAACCTCGAAACCGTGCCGCGGCTTTACGCCGAAGTGCGGCCAGGGGCGCGCTATTTCCATTCCTTGCGGCTGCTCGACGAGGCCAAGCGGATCGAGCCGGCGATCTTCAGCAAATCGGGCATCATGGTCGGGCTCGGCGAGGAACGCGCCGAGGTGTTGCAGGTGATGGACGATCTGCGCGCCGCGCAGGTCGATTTCCTGACGATCGGGCAATATCTGCAGCCGACCCCGAAGCACCACGCGGTGGCCCGCTTTGTCACGCCGGAGGAGTTCGAGGGCTATCGCCGTCAGGCGCTCGGCAAGGGCTTTCTGACGGTGTCGGCCTCGCCCTTGACGCGCTCCTCCTATCATGCCGGTGACGATTTCGCCCGCCTCAGGGCGGCCCGCGCCGCCGTGATGACCGCCTCATGAAGATGCGGTCGCGAAATCGCCCGACTTTCTGCCCCTCACCCTCCCGCTTCGCGGGTCCCTCCCTCTCCCCGCTCGCGGGGAGAGGGTTGGGGTGAGGGGCTTCCGCGCGATGCCGACCCATGCCGAGCAGCGGCTGCTCCCCTATACCCCGGCGCAGCTTTTCGCGCTGGTCGCCGATGTCGAGCGCTATCCCGAATTCCTGCCATGGTGCGTCGGGGCGCGGATCCGCGAGCGCAAGCCCGAGCTGATCGTCGCCGACCTGATCATCGGCTTTCGCATGTTCCGCGAGCGCTTTACCTCGCGTGTGACGCTCGACCCGCCGCGCCGCATCGATGTCGCCTACACCGATGGACCGTTCCGCTACCTCGACAATCACTGGATTTTCGAGCCCGCGCCGGGCGGCTGCCGGCTCGATTTTTTTGTCGATTTCGAGTTCAAGTCGCGCCTCCTGCAGCGCGTCATCGAGATGCTGTTCAGCGAGGCGGTGCGCCGCATGGTGAGCGCCTTCGAGCACCGCGCCGCGCAGCTTTACGGTCGCCCGGCGCCGTGAAATCCGCATTGCGGCAGGACCCGGTTCGAGCCGATAGTCGGCCGAAGCCCGCCGCCTGATCCGGCGGAGCGATCGAATCGATGGGGAGGATGTGATGCAGGGCAGCAGGCATTGGGTCGGCACCTGGGCCGCGGCGCCGGCGCCGGCGGAAGGGATCGTCGGGTTCAACAACCAGACGCTGCGCATGCACCCGCGCATCAGCCTCGGCGGCGACCGGGTGCGGGTGCGCCTCTCGAACGCCTATGGCAACCGCCCGCTGGTGATCGGCGCTGCCCGCGTCGCGCTGCGCGACCCAACGGTGCCAAGGGGGCCGGGCGTCGTCCCCGGTTCGGACCGCAAGCTGACCTTCGGCGGCCATGACGGGATTGCGATCGCGGCCGGCGCCGTCGCCTTCAGCGACCCGGTCGAACTGGCGGTCAAGCCGCTCGCCGATCTCGCCGTCAGCATCCACCTGCCGGGCGAGGTGCCGGCGCATTTCGCGATCACCGGCCGCTATGCGCGGCAGACCAACTATGTCTCGCCGCCGGGCGATTTCACCACTGCCACGGTGATGCCGGTCGGCGCGCTCAGCGACCAATGGTATTTCCTGTGCGGCGTCGATGTGCTGGCCGGCGCCGAGGCGGGCGGCGTCGTCGCGCTCGGCGACTCGCTCACCGACGGCAACATCTCGACGATCGACGCCTATTGCCGCTGGCCCGACCAGCTGACCCGCCGCCTCGTCGAGCGCGCCAGCTCCAATGGCGGGCGGCCGATGGGGGTCATGAACAACGGCCTTGGCGGCAACCGCATTCTCTACGATCTGCGCGGCGACAGCGGCCAGAAGCGCTTTGACCGCGACGTGTTAAGCCAGCCCGGCGTCACACACGCGATCGTCATGCTCGGCACCAACGATCTGCGCAACCGCTGGGCCAAGCCCGAGGAGGAGGTGACCGGCGA
>DATLRS010000184.1:0-15654 GCA_035534535.1 Allostellaceae bacterium
GAAGCATCTGACGCGCCGCACCATCTTGGCCGCAGCGCCGGCCGCGCTGGCGTTCGGCGTCCCGATCCTGAGCGCGCGGCCGGCCCGCGCCGCCAAGCAATACGGTCCCGGCGTCACCGACACCGAGATCAAGATCGGCAACACCGGACCCTATAGCGGCCCGGCTTCGTCCTACGGCACGATCCCCAAGTCGATGAGCGCCTATTACAAGATGATCAACGCGGCGGGCGGGGTGAACGGACGCAAGATCAATTTCATCTCCTACGACGACGGCTATACACCACCAAAAACCGTCGAGATGACGCGCAAGCTGGTCGAACAGGACCATGTCCTGATGATCGCCTCCGCCCTCGGCACCCCGACGAACAGCGCGATCTGGCACTACATGAACCAGAAGAAAGTGCCGCAGCTGTTCGTCCTGACCGGCGCCACCAAATGGGACGACCCGAAAGGCCACCCCTGGACGATCGGCTGGCAGCCGAACTACCAGAGCGAGGGGCGCATCTATGCGGCCTACATCCTCAAGGAAAAGCCCGACGCCAAGATCGGGGTGCTCTATCAGGACGACGATTTCGGCAAGGACTATCTGAAGGGCGTCGTCGACGGGCTTGGCTCGAAGGCCGAGGCGATGGTCAAGGTCAAGGCCTCCTACGAGACGACCGACCCCACGGTCGATTCGCAGATCATCGCCATGAAGGCGGCCGGCTGCGACTGCATCGTCAACACCGGCATCCCAAAATTCGCCGCCCAGGCCATCAAGAAGGCGGCGGAGATCGAGTGGAAGCCGCTGCATGTGTTGAGCAGCGTTGGCAATTCGGTCGCCGCCACCTTGAAGCCGGCCGGCCTGGAAGCCTCCAAGGGCATCATATCCGATTTCTACCTGAAGGACCCGACCGATCCCGAGTGGAAGGATGACGCCGGTTTCAAATGGTGGAGTGCGTTCATGGACAAATACTTTCCCGGCGGTGACAAGAGCGACGCCGGGAACGTTGTCGGTCCCTCGGTCGCGGCGACCGCCGTGCAGGTGTTGAAGCAGTGCGGCGACGAGTTGACTCGCGAAAACGTGATGAAACAGGCCGCCAACCTGCACGATTTCTCGGTGCCGATGCTGCTCCCCGGGATCACGATCAACACCACACCGACCGACTTCGCACCGCTCAAGCAAGTCCGGATGGGCCGCTTCGACGGCGAGCGCTGGCAGCTGTTCGGCCCGCTGCTCAAGGGCGCCGTCGGCTGAGAGCATGACCGTCCACGCGGCAACAAACGGCGGCGCGGTCCACCGCGCCTGACATCAGGGCTGGCTCCGGGCGCGGCCGCGCTCGGAGCCATCCCGACAACCGCGCCCCGCGCGCGGCAAAAACAATAACCGTACCCAAGAAAACGACTGAACAGCAGGTTTCACAACGGGAGGTCACCATGAAGCGTCTTACGCGTCGCACCATCCTGGCCGCGGCCCCGGCCGCGCTGGCGTTCGGCGGGCCGATCCTGGCCGCTCGGCCGGCTCGCGCCGCCAAGCATTACGGCCCCGGCGTCACCGACACCGAGATCAAGATCGGCAACACCGGCCCCTATAGCGGTCCCGCCTCGTCCTACGGCACGATCCCTAAATGCATCGCCGCCTATTTCGACATGATCAACCAACAGGGCGGGATAAACGGCCGCAAGATCAACTTCATCTCGTACGACGATGCCTATACCCCGCCCAAGACCGTAGAGATGGTCCGCAAGCTGGTCGAGCAAGACAACGTTCTCCTGATCGCCACCCCGCTCGGCACCCCGACCAACACCGCGGTGTGGAAATACTTGAACGAGCACAAGGTGCCGCAACTTTTCGTCGGTACCGGCGCCACCAAATGGGATGATCCGAAGGGCCATCCCTGGACGATTGGC
Organism: Allostellaceae bacterium; assembly: GCA_035534535.1. GTDB lineage: Bacteria > Pseudomonadota > Alphaproteobacteria > ATCC43930 > CGMCC-115725 > DATARH01. The sequence goes on from DATLRS010000184.1 coordinate 1,891, forward strand.
TTTCAGCCAAACTACCAGAGCGAGGGGCGCATCTATGCCGCCTATATTCTGAAGCACAAGCCTGACGCCAAGGTTGGCGTGCTCTACCAGGACGACGATTTCGGCAAGGATTATCTCAAGGGTGTCAGCGACGGGCTCGGGGCCAAGGCGGCCTCGATGATCAAGGTCAGGGCGACCTATGAGACCACCGACCCTACCGTCGATTCGCAGATCATCAGCATGCAGGCGGCGGGCTGCGACGTCATCGTCAATACCGCGATCCAGAAATTCGCCGCGCAGGCGATCCGCAAGGCGGCGGAGATCGAATGGAAGCCGCTCCACATCTTGAGCGGCATCGGCAATTCGGTCGCCGGCACCCTGAAACCGGCCGGTCTCCAAGCGTCGAAGGGCATCGTCTCCGACTTCTTCCTGAAGGACCCCACCGACCCGCAATGGCACAACGATGCCGGCTACAAGTGGTGGCTCGGGTTTATGAACAAATATTATCCGAGCGGCGACAAGAGCGACGGGTCCAATGTCTTCGCCCCCTCGGTCGCGGCGACGACGGTGCATGTGCTGAAGGAATGCGGCGATGACCTGACCCGCGAGAATGTGATGAAACAGGCGGCGAACCTGCATAAATTCAAGGTGCCGATGCTGCTCCCCGGGATCACGATCAACACCAGCCCGACCGATTTCGCTCCGGTCAAGGAGGTCCAGATGGCCCGTTTTGACGGCGAGCGCTGGCGGCTGTTCGGCCCCCTGATCGCCGGCAGCGTCGGGTGAAACCGCGGCGGCGCTGACCGGCCGGACACCGGCGCCGGGACGTTACCCGGCGCCGCGACGCTCCGGCGGCTGGACGCGCTTGCGCCCGCTATGCCAAGCTCGCCCGCCCGGAACGCGGCTGCCGATCGCAGCCGCCGCGGAGAACGTGGTGGTCGAACTCGAACAAATCGGAAAGCGCTTCGCTGATGGAGCGCAAATCCTGTCCGAGGTTTCGCTGCGGCTGGAGCCGGGCGGCTTTTATTTCCTGACCGGAGCGAGCGGCACCGGCAAGACGACGCTGCTGCAGATCATCTGCCTGGCGCAGCCGCCGTCGCACGGCAGGCTGACGCTGTTCGGCACCGATACCGCCGGCCTCGACCGGCCGGCCCGCGCCGCCTTGCGGCGCCGGATGGGGATCGTGTTTCAGGATTTCCGGCTCATCGACGAAATGAGCGCCGGCGATAATGTTGCCCTGCCGCTGCGCGTCACGGGCGCCACACCGCGCCAGATTCGCGACAACGTGCCCGAGCTTCTGGCCTGGGTCGGGCTGGCAGAGCGGGGCGAGGCGCCGGCCGCGACATTGTCGGGCGGCGAGCGGCAGCGGCTCGCGATCGCCCGCGCCGTCGTGCGGCGGCCCGAGCTGTTGCTCGCCGACGAGCCGGCCGGCAATGTCGATGACGACGTCGCGCTGGGCCTGATGCGTGTCTTCGAGCGGATCAACCAACTCGGCACGACGGTGCTGATCGCGACCCACGATCTAGCCTTCGCCCGCCGGTTCGGGCATCAGCACTTCCATCTGGACCGGCGAGAGCTGCTGGATGCCGGCGGTGCGCCGGTGCCATGATCGCGCTGCGATGGGGCCGGCAGCGCCGCGATCTGCCGCTGCGGCAGAGCGCGTCGGCGCGCTGGCTGCCGTGGGTCCTGGCGCTGATGGTTTATCTTGCCGGGCTGGGCGGGGTCGGATTGACGCTGCTTCACGATACGCTGCGCGCCGCGCGCGGTTCGCTGGCTGCGAGCCTCACGCTGCTGGTGCCGGCCGAGGCATCGCCGGCCAGGCTGGAGACGGTCCTCGCCGTGTTGCGCCAGACGCGGGGCATCGTCTCGGCCCGCCTGCTGCCGCCGGCGGAGGTGGCGCGGCTGCTCGAACCCTGGCTCGGATCCTCGGTCGTGCTGGCGGAATTGCCGGTGCCGCGGCTGATCGATATCCGCGTCGAGCCCGATGGCGGGACGGATTTTGCCGTGCTGCGGCAGCATCTGGCGTCGGTGGTGCCGGGCGCACACCTCGAAGATTACCAGCCCTGGCTTGCGGGGATGCGCGCCGCCGCCCGGCGGGTTGACGGCGTCCTCGTGGCGGCGATCGTTGTCGCGCTGCTGCTGATGGCGGTCTCGGCGGGGTTTGCCGCCCGTTTCGACCTCGTGGCGCAGCGATCGGTGATCGAGCTGTTGCTGCTGCTCGGCGCGGATGACGGCGATATCGCCCATCCCCTGGCGATGCGATCGCTGCGGCTGGGACTTTGGGGCGGCGCGCTCGGCGCCGCTGGCGTGCTGCTGACGACGATCGCGCTGGGCGATGCCGGTTCGCTGATCCGGTCGCCGGCGCCGCCGGCGGCGATCGGCATCGCCGATTGGCGGCTTTGGGCGATCCTGGTGGGGGCGGTGGTCGCCGCCGGGCTGATCGCCATGGCGAGCGCCCGCGCCACCGTGTTGCGGCGCCTCGCCAGGATGGTATAGGCGGCGATGCACCGGCCGCCGCCAACGCTGCGCCGACTGGGTTGGCTGGCCGCCGCCGTTGTCGTGCTGTGGCTCGGCGGCCTCGGGTGGTTTGTCGCCAGCAGCCTGTCGCACCGCGCCGACCCGGCGACCCGAACCGACGCAATCGTCGTGCTGACCGGCGGTCGCCTGCGGCTCGAAGCCGGTCTGGCGCTGTTCGCCGCCGGCACCGCCAAGAAACTGTTCATCTCGGGCGTCAACCAGCGGGTCGACCGCCATGCGCTGCTGCGCGCGCTCGGCCCCGCCGCGGAGCCGGCCGCCTGCTGCATCGTGCTCGGCCGTGCGGCCGACGACACGTTCGGCAATGCGCGGGAGACCGCGGCGTGGATGCACGCCGAGGGCTATCGGAGCCTGCGCCTTGTCACCAGCTGGTACCACATGCCGCGCAGCCTGCTGGAATTCGGCCGCGCAATGCCGGGCATTGCGATCGTCGCGTACCCGGTCTTCGCGCAGCACCCCGACCCGGAGCATTGGTGGGGCTGGCACGGTGCGGCGCTGCTGGTGGTCGGCGAATACGCCAAGTACCTGGCGGCCTGGCTGCTGCCGGTGACCGGCCCGGGGCTGCCGCAACCGCAAGCCACAGAGAACGCCCGGCGATGAGCTGGCTGCGGGCATTGCTCTTCAACGTCGCCTTCTACGCGATCACCGCGCTGCTCGGCGTCCTGGGATTGCCGCTGCTGCTGGCGCCGCGGCACCTTGTCATGGATTTTGGCCGCTTCTGGGCGAGGAGCGTGCTGGCGCTGTTGCGCGCGATTGTCGGGCTCGACGGCGAGATCCGCGGCCTCGAGCATCTGCCGCGCGGTCCCTGCCTCATTGCGATGAAGCACCAATCGGCCTGGGACACGCTGATCCTGCCGATCGTGCTCGGCGACCCGGCGGTGGTGCTGAAGCGCGAGCTCTTGTGGGTGCCGTTCTATGGCTGGTACGCGGCGCATGCCGGCTCGATCGCGATCGACCGGCGGGGCGGCGCCGGTGCCTTGCGCGGGATGGTCGCGGCCGCCCGGCGCGCCGCGTCATCGGGACGCAAGGTGGTGATCTTTCCGCAGGGGACGCGCGCCGCGCCGGGCCAGCCGGTGCCCTATCAGCCGGGGGTCGCCGCCTTGTACCAGGCGCTCGACCTGCCCTTGGTGCCGGCCGCGGTCAATTCCGGGCTCTATTGGGGCCGGCGCGCCTTTGTGAAGCGCCCCGGCCATATCGTCCTCGAATTTCTCCCGCCGATCATGCCCGGCCTGCCGCGCCGCCGGCTGATGAGCGAACTGGAAGCCCGCATCGAGAATGCAACCACGGCGCTGGAGCAGGAAGCAGACCACCATCGACGACAAAACGAGAACGAGCTAAACTTGACCGAATGCAGTAGGAACCCGCGCTGATGCCCACCATTGCCTCGATCTCGACGCAGATCTGGGACATGAAATACCGGCTGAAGGGCCCCTCGGGCGAGCCGGTCGACAAGACGATCGAGGAGACCTGGCGGCGCGTCGCGCGGGCCTGCGCGGCGCCGGAACAGGACCCCGAGCCTTGGGCCGAGCGGTTCTACGCGGCGATGAGCGACTTTTGCTTTCTGCCGGCCGGGCGGGTCGTCGCCGGCGCCGGCGCCGGGCGCGACGTCACACTGTTCAACTGCTTTGTGATGGGCGCCATTCCCGACGACATGGGCGGCATTTTCGCGCATCTGCGCGAAGCTGCCCTGACGATGCAGCAGGGCGGCGGCATCGGCTACGATTTCTCGACATTGAGGCCGCGCGGCGCCTATGTCAAAGGCGTCGGCGCCGACGCCTCGGGGCCGCTCTCGTTCATGGATGTGTGGGACGCGATGTGCCGCACGATCATGTCGGCCGGCTATCGCCGCGGCGCGATGATGGCGACGTTGTCGTGCGAGCACCCCGACATCGAAGCCTTTATCGAAGCGAAGCGCGAGCCCGGCCGGCTGCGAATGTTCAACCTGTCGGTGCTGGTGAGCGACGCCTTCATGCAGGCGGTCGCCGAGAATGCCCCCTGGCAGCTCTCGTTCGGCGGCCCAGGTGAAACCAAGACGGTCGCCAAGGTCCTTCCCGCGCGCGAATTGTGGGACAAGATCATGCGCGCGACCTACGCCTATGCCGAGCCGGGCGTCATCTTCATCGATCGCATCAACCGCCGCAACAATTTGTGGTATTGCGAGACGATCCAGGCGACAAACCCTTGTGGTGAGCAGCCGTTGCCGGCGTATGGCGCGTGCCTGCTCGGCTCGTTGAACCTGGCGCGGTTTGTCGATGAGCCGTTCACCCCCGAGGCGCGGCTCGATACCGGGCGGCTGGCCGGGCTGGTGCCCGACGTCGTGCGGCTGATGGACAATGTCATCGACATCTCGCGCTTTCCGCTGCCGCAACAGGCGGAGGAGGCGCGGCAGAAGCGCCGCATCGGGCTCGGCATCACCGGGCTCGCCGACGCGCTGATCATGTGCGGCCTGCGCTACGGCTCGCCCGAGGCGATCGCCGCGACCGAAGCCTGGCTCGCCGCGATCCAGCGCAACGCCTATCTCGCCTCAACGGCGCTCGCGGCCGAAAAAGGCGCCTTTGCCCTCTACGACCGCGACCAATACCTCGCCGGCGAGACCGTTGCCGCGCTCGACGAAGAGGTGCGCAGCGCGATCGCCCGGCACGGCATCCGCAATGCGCTTTTAACCTCGGTGGCGCCGACCGGCACGATCTCGCTGTTCGCCGACAACGTCTCCTCGGGCCTGGAACCCGTGTTCAGCTTCCGCTACACCCGCGGCGTCCTGATGCCGGACGGGACGCGGCGCGAGGAGGAGGTCAGCGACTACGCCTATCGCGCCTTCCGCCGGTTGCACGGTGAGGACGCCAAGCTGCCCGATTATTTCGTCGACGTGCAGACGCTCGCGCCCGACGACCACCTCGTCATGCAGGCGGCGGTGCAGCGCCATATCGACAGCTCGATCTCGAAGACGATCAACGTCCCGGCCGACATCCCGTTCGAGCGCTTCAAGGACGTCTACACGCGCGCCTATGCGCTCGGCTGCAAGAGCTGCACGACCTACCGGCCGAACGAGGTCACCGGCTCGGTGCTGGAGGCGCGGCCGGAGAATGCAGCCGCCCCGCCGCCGCCGCGCCAGGCCGAATTGCCGCTGCCGGCGCCGGCCGCTGCCGCGACCCGGCCTACCCCCATGGCGTCCCCCATGGCGGCCCCCACGGCGTCCCCGATGGCGGCCCCAATGGCGGCTGATGTCTTCGAGGCCGGCGGCGTCGTCTATATGACGCAGCCCTTGTCGCGCCCGGAGGCCCTGCCTGGCCAGACCTACAAGGTGCGCTGGCCGGACAGCGAGCACGCGCTCTACATCACGTTGAACGACATCATCCAGGATGGCAGGCGCCGCCCGTTCGAGATCTTCATCAACTCGAAAAGCATGGAGCACTACGCCTGGACTGTCGCTTTGACCCGCATGATCAGCGCCGTCTTCCGGCGCGGCGGCGACGTGTCGTTTGTCGTCGAGGAGATGAAGGCGGTGTTCGATCCCCGCGGCGGCGCCTGGATGGACGGCAAATACGTGCCCTCGCTGCTGGCCGCGATCGGCGACGTCATCGAGCGCCATATGATCGAGATCGGCTTCCTGCCGCCGAAAGAGGCGCACCAGGGCCACGCGATCGAAGCCCAGATCGTCAATCTCGGCCCGGAGCCGCGCGCCGGAAGCGCCCTTGGGACCGCCCTCGGCCTCGCCGGCCCGCGTCTCAGGCAATGCCCGAAATGCGGCGAAGCGGCCCTGATTCGGCTCGAAGGCTGCGACCAATGCACCAGCTGCGGCTACTCCAAATGCGGCTGAGGCGGTATCAGCCGGCTCGCTATCGAATTCTCAATCTCGGCGCTGTATGAGCTTCCCGACAAGACAGCTAAGCGAGCCCTGCCGACATGCTGCAACGCCTCTACGCGCGCGCCCTCGAGATTGCCGCCGGTCCCAATGCGATACCGGCGCTGGTGGCGGTCGCGTTTGCCGAGAGTTCGTTCTTTCCGCTGCCGCCCGACCTTCTCTTGATCCCGATGATCCTGGCGCGGCCGAGGCAGGCGTTTCGGCTGGCCGCGCTCGCGACAATCGCATCGGTCCTCGGCGGTCTCGTCGGCTACGCGATCGGCTATTTCCTGTTCGACGCGATCGGCCGGCCGGTGCTGGAATTCTACAACGCGATGGCCAGCTACGAGGCGCTCAAGGCCGGCTTTGCGCGGTGGGGCGTGTGGATCATCATCATCAAGGGGATGACGCCCATTCCTTATAAGCTGGTGACGATCGCCAGCGGCGTCGCGCATTTTCCGCTGGTCTCGTTCATCGGCGCCTCGATCGTGTCGCGCAGCCTGCGGTTTCTGATGATCGCCGCGCTGCTGCGGTGGTTCGGCGATGCCGCGCGCGAGTTCATCGAACGGCGCCTGACCCTGGTGACCAGCGTTTTTGCCGCCTTGCTGGTTGGCGGCATCGTGGCGGTCGCCATCTATAAATAATGACCCCGAGCATCCGGGCCTTTGCCGGTTTCGTGCTGGCGGCGAGCGCCGCCATCCTCGGCGCGGCGCTGCTGTCGCAGTACTGGGGCGGGCTGGCGCCTTGCGAATTGTGCCTCAAGGAGCGCTGGCCGTGGAGCGCGGCGATCGCTGTGTCGCTGATCGCGCTCGTCGTCGGGAAGCGCCCGGCATTGCCCTGGGTCGCCTTGCTGCTGGCGATCGTGTTCGCCGCCGGCGCGGCACTCGCTTTCTACCATGTCGGGGTCGAGCAGCATTGGTTCGCCGGGCCGAGCGCCTGTACCGCGAGCGGCGGCGGTGCGATGACGCTCGCGGAGATGAAACGGCAGATCCTGGGAACGGCGGTGGTGCTGTGCGACCGGGTGCAGTGGGCGCTGTTCGGCATCTCGCTGGCCGGCTGGAACCTGGCGGCCTCGCTTGCCATGACGGCGATCTGCGCCGCCGTGTTCACGCGCACGCGCCGCGCGATGTCGCGGGCGGCGGCGCCGGCATGACCGACACATCGCCCTCGGGGCGCCCACCCTACCTGCCCGGCGATCCGGTCCCGACAAACGAGATCGAGCGGATGATCCGGGTCGATCACGCCGGCGAATACGGCGCGACGCGCATTTATGCCGGCCAGCTCGCGATTGTCGGGCGCGGCCGGGCGCGCGACGAAATCCGCCATATGGCCGAACAGGAAAAGCGGCACCTCGCCGCGTTCGACGAATTGGTGCGCGCGCGGCAGGTGCGGCCGAGCGTGCTGCAGCCGCTGTGGCATGTCGCGGGATATGTGCTGGGGGCCACGACGGCGCTGCTGGGCGAGCGCGCCGCGATGGCCTGCACCGTCGCGGTCGAGGAGGTCATCGACGAGCATTACCACAGCCAGGCCGAACGCCTCGGGGCATCCGACCCGCCGCTCAGAGCGACGATCGAGGCGTTCCGCGCCGACGAGTTGCGCCATCGCGCGGTGGCGATCGAGCGGGGCGCGACCGAGGCGCCTGGCTACGAACTGATCTGCGCCGTGGTCAAAGCCGGCTCGCGCCTGGCGATCCGGCTGGCGACGCGGCTCTGATATTCGCCGCCGGTCGACCGGGGCGATTGAAACCGACTGCGGTGCGCCGTTATCCTGTATGCTGACGATGCCGCCAGTCCACGGTCGGCCAAGCGAAAAGGAGCGCGAAGCGAAATGCCACAAAAGCTCATTTCCGGCGACAACCATATCGACCTGACCTATTGCCCGGCCGATCTGTGGTCAGCGCAGGCGCCGGCAAAGTGGAAGAAGCTGACGCCGCGCGTCGAAGAGCGCAACGACGGCCAGCACTGGTTTGTCGACGACAAGGACCGCGGCATGTGGAACGGCGTCGGCCCCGGCTTTCTGCCCTACACCAAGGGCGCCTTTGACCACATCGACGAGATGAAGGGGCTCGGCTTCGAGTGGGATTGCTTCCCCGGCGCGCAGCCGCGTCCGACGACCCCGGAATTGCGCCTCGCCGATCTCGACCGCGACGGCCTCGAAAAGGAGATCATCTACGGCTGCCTGATGGTCAACGACCTGATCGACGACGCCGATCTGCGCGTCTGGGTCAACGCCCGCTACAATGATTGGGTGGCCGATTTCGCCAAGCGTTCCGACCCCCGCCGCGTCTTTCCGCTGGCGATCATCCCGAACACCGATCCCGCCGCCGCCGCTGCCGAGGTGCGGCGCTGCGCCCGGATGGGCCTGAAAGGCGGCGATCTCGCTTTCAAGCGGATGACCCCGCCGCTCTACCATCCGGCGTGGGACGCGCTGTGGGAGGCGGCGGCCGAGTGCAAATTCCCGATCTCGTTCCATTCGACCGGGTTCAAGGCGGTCCGCGCCCCCGACACGCCGGAGATGGAAAAAGAGGTGTTCACGCAGTGGCGGCTGGTGCGCTCGGCCTTGTTCCAGCTCGACACGATGGAGGTGCTGGTCTCGGTCCTCGCCTCGGGCGCCTGCGAGCGCTACCCGGAACTCAATTTCGTGCTCGGCGAATCCGGCGTGACCTGGTTGCCCTATGTGTTCGACCGGCTCGACACCGAGTACGAGGACCGCGCCCGCAGCCTCAATTTCAAGCTGAAGCCGAGCGATTATTTCCGGCGCCAGGGTTTTGTCACCTATCAGCAGGACAAGTATCTCGAACCGATCGTGCCGCTGATCGGCGAAGACAATATCATCTGGGGCGCCGATTATCCGCACCCGGACTGCATCTGGCCGAACTCGCACGAGACCTTGAAGCGCAACCTCGCCGGCTTCTCGGAAAGCGTCCAGCGCAAGATCACCTACGACAACGTGACCCGGCTCTATGGGCTGAACTAGCAAGGATCGCGTCTCAAGTCGTCATCCCCGGGCTTGTCCCGGGGATCCACGTCTCGATCCACGTGGATGGCCGGGACAAGCCCGGCCATGACGGGCGGGGCGGTTCGGTGTGAGCCCCGGAAGGGCGAGGCGTCGCCAATCAGCGAGGTGTCATGCGCCTGTCCCAGTATTTCCTGCCGCTGCTGCGCGAGAACCCGAGCGAGGCGCAGATCGTCTCGCACCGGCTGATGCTGCGCGCCGGGATGATCCGCCAGTCATCGGCCGGGATCTATTCGTGGCTGCCGCTGGGGTTGCGCGTGTTGCAGCGGGTCGAACAGATCGTGCGCGAAGAGCAGGACCGCTCGGGCGCGCAGGAAATCCTGATGCCGACGATCCAGCCCGCCGAATTGTGGCGCGAGAGCGGGCGCTACGAGGATTACGGCAAGGAGATGCTGCGCCTTCAGGACCGCCACGAGCGCGAGATGCTGTACGGCCCCACCAACGAGGAGCAGGTCACCGCGATCGTCCGCGACGCGATCAGAACCTATCGTGACCTGCCGAAAAACCTCTACCACATCCAATGGAAATTTCGCGACGAGGTGCGGCCGCGCTTTGGCGTCATGCGCGGCCGCGAATTCCTGATGAAAGACAATTACAGCTTCGACCTCGATGCCGCCGCGGCCAAGCATTCCTATAACAAGATGTTCGTCGCCTATCTGCGCACCTTTGCGCGGATGGGGCTGAAGGCGATCCCGATGCGCGCCGAGACGGGCCCGATCGGCGGCGATCTCAGCCACGAGTTCCAGATCCTCGCCGAGACCGGCGAATCCGAGGTATTTTGCGACCGGCGCTGGCTGGAAACCGCGACGCTCGCCGAGGATGTCGATTACGACAGCGACCTCGAACCGCTGTTTCAGCACTGGACGAGCCTCTACGCCGCCACCGGCGATATCCACGACCCGCAGACATGCCCGATCCCGCCTGACGAACTGGTCTCCGCGCGCGGCATCGAGGTCGGCCAGACCTTCTATTTCGGCACCAAGTACTCAAAGCCGATGGGCGCCGTCGTGACCGGGCCGAACGGCGAGGAGGTGGCGCTTGAGATGGGGTCCTATGGCATCGGCGTGTCGCGCCTGGTCGGCGCCCTGATCGAGGCCAACCACGACGCGGCCGGCATCATCTGGCCCGAGAGCGTCGCCCCGTTCCGCTTGGGCCTGATCAATCTGCGCGTCGGCGACGCGAAATGCGCCGCCGCCGCCGGCGATCTCTACGGCAGATTGCGCAATGCCGGCGTCACGGTGCTGTACGACGACCGCGACGAGTCGCCGGGCGCCAAATTTGCCGCGATGGACCTGATCGGCCTGCCCGACCAGCTGATCATCGGCCCCCGCGGCCTGGCCGCCGGCACGATCGAAACGAAGAACCGCCGCACCGGCCAACGCCAGGATTTGCCGATCGAGGCCGCCGTCGCCCGGTTCGCAGCGGGCTGAGCGTTTTGGAAATGCTCCCTTCGGTCGTCATTCCGGGGCGTCGCGCAGCGGCGAACCCGGAATCCAAGAACACCGGACTCTGGAATATGGATTCCGGGTTCGCGGCATTGCCGCGCCCCGGAATGACATAGCGACGATGATCTTCAACGCCTTCGAGCGGATGGTGGCGTTCCGCTACCTGCGAGCACGGCGGCAGGAGGGGTTTGTCTCGGTCATCGCGATCTTCTCGCTCCTCGGCATCGCGCTCGGCGTCGCGACGCTGATCATCGTCATGTCGGTGATGAACGGGTTCCGCAACGAGCTGGTCGGCCGCATTCTCGGCCTCAATGGCCATCTCGCGGTCTATGGCGCGGGCGCGACGCTGCCCGATTTCGATGCGGTCGCGGCCAAGGTGCGGCAGGTGAAGGGCGTCGTCAGCGCGACGCCGCTCGTTGAGGGGCAGGTCATGGCGACCAGCGCCGCCGGCGCTTCGGGCGCCGTCGTTCGCGGCATCCGCCCGGCCGACATCCGCGCCCGCAAGCTGATCGCCGGGCATATCGTCGCCGGCTCATTGGCCACGTTCGGTGATGGCGGGGTGGCGATCGGCGACCGGCTGGCGCACCGCCTCGGGGTCGGGGTCGGCGGCAAGGTGACGCTGATCGCGCCGGAAGGCACCGACACCGCGTTCGGCACCCTGCCGCGGCTCAAGACCTACCACGTCGTCGCGCTGTTCGATGTCGGCTTCTACGAATACGACAACAGCTTCATCTACGTGCCGCTCGCGGCGGCGCAGGTGTTTTTCCGCATGCCGGACGCGGTCAGCGACCTCGAAGTCTTTGTCGCCAACGCCGACGCGGCGAGCCGCGAAGGTGTGATGATCGCCGCCGCGCTGGGCGGCGGGGTGCGCATCCTCGATTGGCAGCAGGCCAATTACAGCCTCGTCAACGCCGTCGAGATCGAGCGCAACGTGATGTTCCTGATCCTGACGCTGATCATCCTGGTCGCCGCCTTCAACATCATCTCGGGCATGATCATGATGGTGAAGGACAAGGGTCGCGACATCGCCATCCTCAGGACGATGGGCGCCTCGCGCGGCATGATCCTGCGCATCTTCATGCTGTCGGGCGCTTCGATCGGCGTGCTCGGCACGCTGGCCGGTTTTGTCCTCGGCGTCCTCTTCACCGAGAATATCGAGGCGATCCGCGATTTCCTGCAAAACGTGCTGCACGTCAACCTGTTCTCGGCCGAGATCTATTTCTTCACCCGGATTCCGGCGCAGCTCGACCGCGGCGAGGTCGCCGCGGTAGTGTTGATGGCGCTGGCATTGTCGTTCCTGGCGACGCTCTACCCGTCCTGGCGGGCGGCGCGCCTCGATCCGGTCGAGGGGCTGCGCTACGAATGACGGGGTCTTGTCGCCAAGCCCCTAAGAGCCGTCATGCCCGGATTTGTGCCGGGCATCGACGACACGTCGGCGGCGCGGTTGCGCATGGATGGCCGGGACAAGCCCGGCCATGACGACAGAGGCAGCGGCAGGGACGGGCAGTTCAGTAGCGCCGACCATCAAATCGGAACCGGCGATTGCGCCGGCGCTCGAACTGCGGCAGGTGCGCAAGGTGTTCCACCAGGCCGGCCACGAGCTCGCGGTGCTGAACGGCGTCGGATTGACGTTGGCGGCCGGCGAAATCGTCGCGCTGGTCGGCCCGTCGGGCGCCGGCAAGTCGACCCTCTTGCACGTCGCCGGGCTGCTGGAGCGCCCGGACGGCGGCGCGGTGCTGATCGAGGGGCGCGACTGCGGCGGGCTCTCCGACGAGCCGCGGACGCTGTTGCGCCGCCGGGCGCTCGGCTTTGTCTACCAGTTCCACCATCTGCTGCCGGAATTCTCGGCGCTGGAAAACGTCATGCTGCCACAGATGATCGCCGCCGTGCCGCGCGCCGCGGCGCGGCGCAAGGCCGAGATGCTGCTGCGCCAGGTCGGGCTCGGCGAGCGCCTCAGCCATCGCCCGGCGCGGCTGTCGGGCGGCGAGCAGCAGCGCGTCGCGATCGTCCGGGCGCTGGCCAACGACCCGAAGATCCTGCTGGCCGACGAGCCGACCGGCAATCTCGACCACACCACCGCCGACGCCGTGATCGCCACCCTGGTCGAGATCGCCCGGGGGAGCGGCCTCGCCGCGCTGATCGCAACCCACAATCTCGATCTCGCCCGCCGCCTCGACCGCATCGTCGCGCTGGAGGACGGGCGGCTCTCGCCGCTGGCCTAGAGCAGATTTCGGTCAAATTGATCTCCGCCCCCTTCGTCATCCCCGGGCTTGACCCGGGGATCCACGTGGATGGCCGGGACAAGCCCGGCCATGACGGAAAAGGGGACGATTCAACAGGAGCGGAACTGGCCTAGCCCGGCATCCGCCCGGACTCGCGCCGTCGAGCCGCGGGCAATTTTCCTCTCGCTGCCGGAAGTCCGTTTCGGGGGCGACGCTCTGCGACACCTTGCCCGAAAGCCGGGGCACGGGGCTTGAACGAGCGCCGCCGCCCCTCATCTCCACGTCAACCGATCACGGGTATCCAGTATGAAACGCTCGACCATCGGCCGGGGGCGCGGGCTCGTGCTTGCCGGCATCGCACTCTGCATCGCATTGACGGCGCTGGCACCGCGCGCCGTCGCGCTCGGGGCCGGCGGCACCGAGGCGGTGCGCAGCCTCTACAGCACCCTGCTCGCGGCGATGCAGAACGGACCGGCACTCGGGCCGCACGGCCGCTATGCCCAGATCGAACCGGTGGTCCGCCGCGTCTTCGATATCCCGCTGATGACGCGGCTCGCGGTCGGTCCGCAATGGGAAAGCCTCACCCAGCCGCAGCGCCAGCAGGTCAGCCAGGCCTTCGCGCGCTACATCGCGGCAATCTATGCCGAGCGCTTCGACAGCTATTCCGGTGAGCGGCTGCAGGTCACCGGCGAGCAATCATCCCCGGGTGGCGCGATTATCACCAGCC
>DATLRS010000185.1:0-3296 GCA_035534535.1 Allostellaceae bacterium
ATGCGCGCCATTGCGCCGGCGCCGAGATGGCCGAACTGATGGCCTATGCCGCCGCGGTTGGCTCGGCCCATGCGCGGCGGGTCGCGGACGCGGTCGGATTTGTCGGCTGCGCGGCGGCGGCGACGGCGGCGTTCTTTGGCACCGACCAGGGCATGGGGACGATGCCGCACGCCCTCATTGGCTATGCCGGCTCAACGGTGCGTGCCGCCGAGATGTTTCACGAGACCTTCCCCGACGAGGGGCTGACCGTTCTGATTGATTATTTCGGGCAGGAGACCAGCGACGCCGTCGCGGTGTGCCGGCGGTTTCCCCAGCTGGAAGCTGCCGGCCGGCTCGCCTTCCGGATGGATACGCCGGGCGGGCGCTATTGCGAGGGGCTCGATCTCGCTCGCTCCTACGAGGTGCTGGAGCGCCACGCGCCGCAATCGATCCGCGGCTATCGCACCGAGGCGGAACTGCGCTGTCTGGTCGGCACCGGGGTTTCCGCCGCGGCGCTGTGGCGCCTGCGCCAGGTCTTGAACGAGGCCGGGTTCCCCAACGCCCGGATCGTCGCCAGTTCGGGCTTCGGCCCGGAGAAATGCCGGATGATGGCCGCGGCGAGCGCGCCGATCGACGTGATCGGCACCGGCTCCTACCTGCCCGAATTGTGGAGCGAGACCTACGCGACGGCTGACATCATCGCCTATGACGGTCAGCCGATGGTCAAGGCCGGGCGCGAGTTCCTGCTGCGCCAGCGCAGCGACCCCTGAGCCGAACCCGCCGATCGGCGGGAGCGATTTTGTCGGATGACAAACGGTGTGCTGCCGGACTACGCTGATGCCAAGACGTCTTGGGACCGGCAGCCCGCCGAACTGAAGATGCGACCCCGCCTTAAGGCAGGGGATTTGAACGTTTGGGAGGTTACAATGGCAGATGTGCGTCCGCTCGGCCGACAGGCATCCGGTGCCGGCAGCGTGCTCGGCAACAAGCTCGACAGCATCCCCTTCAGTTCCTACCATGTCCTGATCATCGCCGTGCTTGGCCTGATCGGCTTTGTCGAAGGCTACGATCTGGTGATGACCGGCTCGCTGCTGGTGCTGGCCAAGGTGCCGCTGCATCTGACCAATACCGACATCAAGTGGCTGGCCGCCGGTCCGACGTTCGCGCTGTGTCTGGGGGGCTTTTTCTTCTCGGCGGTTTCCGACCACTGGAGCCGCAAGAGCATCCTGATGATCGGGGTGCTTGCCACGACGTTTCTGACGTTGCTGATCCCGCTGGTGCAGACAGCCGAGCAGCTGGTCATCCTGCGCCTGCTGACCGGGGTGGGTGCCGGCGGCGTGGTTTCGGCGGCGTTCCCGATCGCCGCCGAATTGATGCCGGCGCAGCATCGGCGCACCTACGGCGCGGTTTATGAGATGTCGCTGGCCGCCTCGTTCACGGTGGTGCCGTTCATCGGCGGCATGCTCGCCGGCGACCCGAATGCGTTCCGGTTTCTGGCATTGCCGGGCGGGCTGGCGATCACCGTCGTACCGGTGCTGATTTATTTCGTGCTGCCGGAAAGCCCGCGCTGGCATTTGCGCAAAGGCCGGCCGCAGGTCGCGGTCGACATCGTCAATCGGATCATTCGTCGCGGCGGCAATCGCGTACCGCCGCTGACGGTGGCGGAGCTTGGCGACCATCACGCAGCCGCCCGCGAGAAACTGCCGCCCTATTGGGCCTTGTTCGCCAAGGGCCAGCTGCGCTGGACAACGGTCGGCATCCTGTCCGGCATCTGCGCCGGGACCGCCTATTTCCTGATTTCGGTGCTGTTGCCAAAGGCGCTCAACGATCAGGGGTTTGCCGTCAGCGCGAGCCTCGGATTGACCTCGGTCGTCTATGCAGCAAGCTTTTTCGGGAAGGGTTTCACCGGCTTTCTGATGGAGATCATCGGACGCCGCTGGACGATCGCCTATGCGCTGATCGGATCGCTGCCCGGCCTCGCACTGATGCTGCTGGCGCACCGTGCCGGCGGCTATTCGGGTGTGGTGATGGTGGCGGGAGGGCTGATCATCGGCTTTACCGTGCTGTCGGCCTTCACCGCCACGCGCGTCTATCTGGTCGAGCAGTTCCCGACCGCCCTGCGCGGCCGCGGACACATTTTCGGCGAGTCGTTCGGGCGATTTTTCGCGGGTGGTGTGGCGCCGTTTCTGATGGAGCCGCACACCGGCTCGGCGACGATCTTCTTTGGCACAATTTTCGTCATCGTCGGGATCGGCGCCTTCATCCCGCTGGTCTTCGGAAAGGAGACCGTCGGCCAACTCGAAGTCGTCACCGAGGATGCTGCGGCGTTCGCCTGACATCGCGGCGTCGAGACAGGTTATCGGCCGCGGCGCGCAATCGGGCGCCGCGGCGACCCGGGCCGATACCCTGTCGGCTGGCCGGCTGTTCTTCGCAGAGGGCAGGAAACGCATCGTCGTTTGCCTCGCCGGTTTTGGCTTGAAGGCGACCGCGCGGAATGCGCCAATAGCCGCCGCGAGCCGCGACCACCGCGAGGGCGAAGCGATGCCGTATTCCCTCTACGTCTGCCTGCAGGACGATGACAAGATCGCCGCCTTTGCGCTGGATGGCGATAGCGGCCAGCTGACGCCGCGGGGCGAGGTGCCGGCCGCCGGCGGGCCGTCGGTGATGGCGCTCAGCCCTGACCGGCGCACCCTTTATGTCGGGCAGCGCGCCGGGCCGGCGATTTCGAGTTTCAGGATCGACCACGGCACCGGCGGACTGACGCTGCTGGGGACGATATCGCCGCCGCACGCGCCGACGTTTCTGGCGCCCGACCGCACCGGCAAATACCTACTGTCGGCCTATTATCAGGGCGCCGGCGCGGCGGTCCACCACATCGGCGCCGACGGCGCGGTCGGCGCCGCATCGCACGACTGGCTGGCGACGGCGAACGGCGCGCACGCGATCCAGACCGATCCGTCCAACCGGTTTGCCTTCGTGCCGCATATCGCCCGGCTCAACGACAACGTGCTCGAACCGCCAAAGAACAATCCCGGTCCCAACGTCATCATGCAGTTCAGGTTCGATGCGAATACCGGCCGCCTCGCGCCCAATGCGCCATTGCGCCTCGAGCCGGCGGACGGCGTCGGCCCCCGCCATTACTGCTTTCATCCGAGCCTCGACCTCGTCTATTTCTCCAACGAGCAGGGTTGCAGCGTGACCGCCTATCGCCTCGACCGGGCGGCCGGCACGCTCGCGGCCGTGCAGACGATCGCGACCCTCCCCGCCGGGGTTGCGGTGCGCAACACCTGCTCGCAGATCTACCTGACACCGTCCGG
>DATLRS010000186.1:0-16368 GCA_035534535.1 Allostellaceae bacterium
GCTCCTCGGCCCAGTGGATGCCGGTCTCGATCTGCCTGACGCGCCGGGTCAGCGTATCCTTGCCCTCGTCGAACCAGGCGATATCGGTGCCGGCGCGGGTGAACTCGCGCTCGCCCTCGCCGAATTTGACGTTGCGCCGCATCGGCATCCAATAGCGGATGTCGTCGGCGAGCAGCGTGAGCCACGCATCGTAGCGCCGCCCGTCGAGCAGTTCCGCCTCGCGGTAGAGGAAGTCGGCGACCTCCTGCACCAGCAGCAATCGGGTGATGCGGTCCTCGCGCTCGCTCATCCTTCCCGCTCCACACCCGCCAGCTGCACGCCCGCCATCGCTTCGAGAATGCGCGCGACGATCGGATAGCCCTCCTGGCCCCAGCCTTGCGCCTGGGCGCGCTTGTACGCGTCGGAGGCGAGCGCCCCGAGCGCCGCCGGCGCCCCGACTTCGCGTGCCAATGCAACGGCGAGGTCCATGTCCTTGGCAACAATATCGAGCGTGCCGGCGGAGGCGAAGGCGCGGCTCAGCACCGAGTGCGCCGCATTGTCGAAGGTGCGGCTCTGGCCGGCGCTGACCGGCACGATCTGCGCCAGGATTCCGAGGTCGATGCCGGCCTTGGCGGCGATCAGCAGCCCTTCCAGCGCGGCGATGAAATTGGTGTAGCCGAGATATTGCGTGACCAGCTTGGCGGCAACCCCGGCGCCACTCGGCCCGACATGGAAGACATTGGCCGCGATCGCCTCGAAGAGCGGGCGGCAACGGGCGAAATCAGCCGCCGCGCCGCCGACCATCACCGTCATGTTGGGCGGCCGGCCGCTGACCGGCGCGTCGAGAAAGGCGACGCCGCGCGCGGCTGCCGCCGCGGCAACGCAGGCGATCGTCGCCGGCGCGTTGGTGGTCAGGTCGATATAGGCGGAACCGGACGCCAGCCCGGCGAGAATACCGCTCTGCGGCTCGAGCGCCACCGCCTCCATCTCGGAGGGGCCGGGCAGCGAGGTGAACACGACCGCGCTGTCGCGCGCCGCGGCAAAGGCGCTGTCGACCGGACGCGCTCCGGCGGCACCGAGCACGGCGGTCGCCTCCGCCCGACGGTCGTAGATGGTGAGCTCGTGACCGGCGGCGACGAGACAGCGGGCGATCGGCGTCCCCATCGTCCCGGTGCCGACAAAGCCTATCCGC
Source organism: Allostellaceae bacterium (assembly GCA_035534535.1). Lineage (GTDB taxonomy): Bacteria > Pseudomonadota > Alphaproteobacteria > ATCC43930 > CGMCC-115725 > DATARH01. The sequence goes on from DATLRS010000186.1 coordinate 1,172, forward strand.
ATCGCCCTGCCCTGTCTTTATGCGCCCGGCGCGGTCATCATCCGCGCGCAGGCACCCGCTAATGCGGGAGGCCGGAAAGAAGGTGAGGCCATAACCCCGTCACACCCACGATTATCAGATAGATGGCGACGACGTAATTCAAGAGTCGCGGAACGAGGAGAATCAGGACGCCCGCGATCAGGGCGACGATGGGTTGCAACAGCAACAGATTGAAGGTGTGGGGCATAAGCTTGGCTCCTCTCTGATCGAGAAACTAAAAATGGCCGCGCAGCAGCCAGATGATCAGCACGACGATCAGGACGGTTCCGAGGATTCCGCCGATGCCGTAACCACCGCCTCGGCCATAGTAGCCGCCGCGATAATATCCAAAGCCGCCTCCGACCAAGAGGATCAGCAGAATGATAACCAGGATCAGTTCCATGAACCATGTCTCCTCTGCAACGGCATCGGCTGCCGCCGCGGCCGATGGCACCCTGCAGGACTTCCCAAAATCGCTCGGCAAAACGGCCGGCAACAATGCCGGCCGTCGCCGTTTCTGGTTGAGCTGATGCTTACCGAATACCGATGCTGAGGCCCGGCAAGTTTATGCCGATGCTGGGGCCGTAAACTAACGGTGGGGCGTAGTAGTAGGGCGATCCACCGTAGTACGGCGAGCCATAGTAGCCATAGCCGTAGCGCGAACCATAGACCACAGGCGGAGCGCGATAATACCCGCCGTTATAGTAATGGTGATAGGCCCGCGCGTGAGCCGGTACTGCAGAAGTTCCGAGGGCGAGCATCGCTGAGATTGCGAGCCCTGCCGCCAGCTTCGCCGACAAACGGCGTTTCGACGCAGTGTCTATGGTTTCGGTCATCGCGACCTCCTCTGATGAGCGTGGCGTCATGGTCGGAGAGCGATCGTCACCGCTCGGTAGACCTGAACACCTCGTCGGCGATCTTCTTCTGGGCATCGGGCATCGCGGCGTAAAACGCCTCGAAGTGTGACAGCAGGTTCTTTAGCCCGTCGACATGCGTCTGGGCGAACTTTTGATACATCTGCAAATCGGCGACTGCCGTCATGTCCTGCGGGGGCGTCTTCCGGGTTTCGGCGATCAGCTTGTCCATCGCGGCGGCATTTTCGCGCATATCCTGCGCTACCTCGTCCCATTTCGCTTCCTCTGCGGGCGTGATTTTAAGCGCCGCGTGAAGCTCCGCGATCCGCTGCTCGACAGTCTCCCCCTTCGACTCGGTGGCTTGCTTGCCGGCGGGGCTCTTACCGGCCTGCGCCAACTGGATTGCTCCGTTGGTGGCGGTATCGGCTCGCGCCGCCGAGAGCGGACTGGCTAGCGGCGTGGCGCCGAGCAGCGCCGCGATCGCGACTGAGCACACTAAGGACGCGGCGATGGTAAGCGGGTGGGGAATAGTCATGGCGATACTCCCTTCTAGATGTTGGCGACCCGCGACCCGCGACCTGCGTGACGGCGCGGCTTCGCTCTCGGCCGCCTGTCAGCGACCAATGAGGCCGCTCAAGCGGGTAAAGAATAGGGCTTGATCCGCGGGAGAGGGTTGATCTCGGTCAATCGCCCCACCTAAAATTTTCGACCTAAAGTTTTCGACCTAAAGTTTTCGACCGGGGCAGCCGATCAGATTCAGGACGCACCCGGCCGGCCGAGCACCGCCATCAATTCGCGCCATTCGCGCGCCGACAGGCCGCTGGCGGCCTGCTCGACCGCCTCGCCGGCCAGCATCCGGCGGACCACGGCAAGGCCGGTCGCGGAAATCAGCGCCGCATTCATCCGATATTCGAGGAATGCCTTATAAGCCATTGGTACCCAACGTTTCACAGTCTCAAGCATCACATCGGCATAGGCGCGGATTTCGTATTGGGCATGCGGGTCGGCGCGCAGGCTCAAGAAATGCAGCAGGTTGTGCAGGTCGGTTTTCCAATACCATTGGGTATAAAAGTTGAGAGACAGGTTCATCCGGGCCAGTTCGCGCGCGAGACCCGGCCATGCCGGATCGCGCGGTGCGCCTGCTGCATCCTCGTTGAGCAGGTCGCTGTAGCCGGCATAGGCGCGTTCGGCATCGGCGCGCAGCAGGTCGAGGACATGTCGGGCCGCCTCGCCCTCGATCACGTCGCCGCGGCCCTGGCGGTTGGTCGTGGCCTGCGTCGCCAGGTGCTCGGGCGCCGGAATATAAAACTCGTTGTCCAGGATCGAATAGCGCGCCGAGTATTCGTTGACGTTGGCGGTGCGGTGCCGGATCCATTGCCGCGCCACAAAGATCGGCAGCTTGACGTGATACTTGATCTCGCACATTTCGAACGGCGTCGTGTGGCGATGGCGCATCAGGTAGTTGATCAGGCCCTGGTCTTCGCTGACCCGCCTGGTGCCGCGCCCATAGGAGACCCGTGCCGCCTGCACGATCGCGCCATCATCGCCCATGTAGTCGACGACGCGCACAAAGCCGTGGTCGAGCACCTTCTTCGGCTCGTAGAGGATTTCTTCGAGCGCCGGCACGGTGGCGCGCCGAGTTTCGTGCGTCGCTCCGCGCGCCTGAGCGACTTCCACCTGTTGTTCCGGGTTCAATGGCATCGCGGCATCCGTATCCTGCGTGCTTCGAGACGCGCCCTGCGGGCGCTCCTCAGCATGAGGGATTACCCAGGACGGCACAAAGAAAGAAGCCTCATCCTGAGGAGCGCGCGGCGCGGCTGTCTCGAAGGAGGCGCTGTGTCGATCCAGCGGCAGCGCGGTTGCCTTCGCGCTCTCGGCGTCCTATATCTTGCCGGTCGGGCAACCGACTATGGCGATAAACGGCTTGCGGAATAGGCGTTGCGGACCCGGGGGCGGTACCCGGCGCCTCCACCAATTCCCGCCGGCCCCTCGGCTCGGTCCCGGTGACCGGTCGAGACCGGCGGCTCTAAGGGGGCGAAACAGGCTCGACGCGCGTAGTAAAGGTGAGATCCTTCGCTCGGCATGATACCACCGTTATCGGGTCATAACTCAACTGCGAACGATAACTTCGCAACAGAGGCGCTTGCGGCCTAACCCTTAACGGGGTGATGCTGTAAACAACTCGCGGTCCGAGGGGCACCGGGCAACAGAAGCCCCTCACTTGCTTCCCCGCGGTGGCGCTGCGGTCGGCGAGGGCGAATGGCACAAGATCTGTTCCAGTACGAGAAGATGGTCGAAGCGGCGCTGCGCGGCGTCGTGCGCGATGCGCTCAAGCGCGCGGCTCGCGAGGGGCTGCGTGCCGCCCACCATTTCTACATCGGCTTCGATACGCGGATGCCAGGAGTCGTCCTTGCCGACCACCTGCGGGGGCAATACCCCGGCGAGATGACGATCGTGCTGCAGCACCAGTTCTGGGATCTCAAGGTCGGCGAGGAGAGCTTTTCGGTCACGCTCAGTTTCCACAAGCAGCTCGAACGGCTGGTGATCCCATTCGCCGCGGTGCGTGGCTTTGCCGATCCGTCGGTCAATTTCGCGCTCGAATTCGCCATGCCGGAAGAGGACAAAAGCAAATCCGCCGGCGTCCCGGCGCCGATCGCGCCCGCACCACCGCCGCCACCGGCGGACAAGACGACCGGCGAAGTCGTTACCCTCGACAGCTTCCGCAAACGCTGATCACCCCCGAGCCGGTTGGGGTGGCGCCGCCCTGGAGCGGCTCCTAGAATGGCGCGCGAAGTGATCCCCGGAGAGTGCCGGCATGCAGTTGTGGAACCATTGCGAGAATCCCTACCCGTTCGTCCCGGCCGAGGTGCTCGACCAGGCCCCCTCGGTGCGCGCCAGCCTGCCCAACCGCTATTGCGACCCGAAGATCGCGGCGCGGCTCTACGACGAGGTCTTTGACGAATACCGGCTGTGCGACGATATCGGGCTGCATATCGTCACCAACGAGCACCATTCCGGGATCAACAATTTGTGGGCGGCGAGCCCGGTCATCACCGGCGTTGTCGCGCGGCTCACCCGGAACGTGCGCATCCTGTCATTGGGCACGCTGATCACGGTGCGCCCGGACCCGGTGCGGGTCGCCGAGGAATTCGCGACGATCGATGTCATGTCAAAGGGCCGGCTGGAAATCGGCTTCGTCAAATCGGGCGCCACCGAGATGGTGTCGGGCGACGCCAACCCGATGCGCATCCGCGAGCGCGAATGGGAGGCGATCGATCTCATCGAAAAGGCGCTGGTGACGCGGGACGGGCCGTTCAGCTGGGAGGGCAAGTTTTTCACCCACTCGCACGTCAACATCTGGCCGCGCCCCTACCAGGAGCCGCGCCCCGAATTCTGGGCGGCGACCAGCGACCTGCCGACCTGCGCCGAACTGGGCCGCCGCAACATCATCAACACCTTGCTGTTCGGCGGTTACGACCGCACCCGCCAGGCCTTCAACGCCTACAAGGAGGCGCGTGCAGCGGCCGCGCTGAGCCCGCCCGGCGAGGACCGCTTTTCGTCGATGGCGTTCGCCTATGTCGGCGACAGCGACGAAGAGGCGCTGCGGATCGGCCAGAAGATCGCCTGGTTCCTCACCGTCAGCATCAAGAGCGCGGCACAATTCGCCAAGTTCCAGCCCGGCGCGGTGGCGCCCGAGATGGCGCCGGCGGCGTGGCGCGCCGGCGTCTCGCGGCGGCCGCGGCCGACCAATCTCGACGCCGAGGTGCTGATCGGCCAGGGTCAGATGTTCGCCGGCAACCCCGATACGGTGGCGCGCCAGATCAAGGACTTCCGAAGGCGGGTCGGCGGCATCGAGCATATCATCATGATGACCCGGCAGGGCCTGGTGACCCATGCCGAAGCGGAAAAGAGCTTCACGCTGGCCGCCCGGGACGTCCTGCCGCAACTGCAGGACCTGCCGCCGATCGACACCGAGGAGACCGCCTGGGAAGCGCGCCGCGCCGCGGCAGCGGCAGCGCAATGAGCCAGCGCTTGCAGGTCGGACCGCTGGCGCTTGAGGTGATGCGACGCGGGCCAAACGGGGCGCAACACCGGCCGATCCTCCTGGTACATGGCAGCAATCCGGTCAGCCCCAAGGCGGCGTTTGTCGATCTGCTCGCCGAGCATGGCGAGGTCATCGCGCCGTCGCATCCCGGCTTCGGCGATTCGCCGCTGCCGGAGGATTTCGACTCGATGTACGACCTCGTGCATCTCTACCTCGAGGTGCTCGACGCATTGCCCGACAAGGCCGTGATGATCGGCCTCTCGTTCGGCGGCTGGATCGCGGCGGAGGTGGCGGCGAGCGGCTCGGCGAAGCTTGACCGCCTCGTCCTGGTCGATCCGGTCGGCATCAAGCTGGGCGGCCGCGAGGAGCGCGACATCGTCCACTTTTTCAATACGTCGCCCGCCGAACTCGACCGCCGCGCCTGGCACGATCCGGCCGCCCGGCCGGCCGGGGTCTATGGCCTCGGTTGGCAGGCCGGCATTGACGACGAGATGAGCGATGCCGAGTTGGTGCGGCTCGCCCGCAACTGGGATGCGCTGTGCCTCTATGGCTGGCGCCCGCATATGTACAACCCGCAATTGAGGCACTGGCTGCGCCGCATCGCGGTCCCGACGCTGGTGCTGTGGGGCGCCGCCGACCAGATCGTCACGCCCGAATACGGCCGCGCCTATAGCGGGCTGATCCCGGGGGCGCGGTTCCAGCTGATCGAGGCGGCGGGGCACCACCCCGAACTCGAGCAGCCGCGCGCCGTCATCGACCAGGTGGCGCAGTTTCTGGGGCCAACGCCATTGGGGCCAACGCCATGATGTTCATCGTCCGCAGCAGCGGCGCGCAGCCGGAAGCGGCGGAAATCCGCGTCAAGCTGAGCCGCCCGACGCCGGCCACCGTGGCGCAGGCCGCCGGCAAGACCGATCACTTCTGCACCGGCGAGGCCGACGCGGTCGCGGCGTTGCGAGCGGCCGGCTGGACGGTCGTCGAATTGCATGACGGCTACTACGAGGACGGCATGGGCGGCGGCGTCGCCATCTGGGGCCAGGGGCGCTACTGGGAAATCCGCGACACGCCGTTCACCGTCAAGGAGGCCGTCGGTCCGGCCGGGGCCGCCGCCGCCCCCTTGGAAAGCGAGCACGTCAACGTTCGCGGCGCCATCTTCGGCGTGTAGCCGGCAAGCGGCGCGATTGATGCGCCGCGCTTGACGGGCGCGCGCAAAGGATGATTCTGCGCCCGCATCCGTTGGGAGTGTTGCATGAGTGATGGGGCGTTCCATGAGCTGTTTCCGCTGGGCGAGGACGCGGCGCCCTACAAGAAGCTCAGCGGCGATCACGTCGCGCTGGCCGCATTCGCCGGCGAGCGCGTCGTCAAGGTGATGCCCGAGGCGCTGACCCTGCTCGCGCGGCAGGCGTTTATCGACAGCGCACATCTGCTACGCCCGGGGCATCTGGCGCAATTGGCCGCCATCCTCGACGACCCGGAAGCCTCGGCCAACGACAAGTTCGTCGCCTTCGACCTGTTGAAAAACGCCAATATCGCGGCCGGCAAGGTTCTGCCGATGTGCCAGGACACCGGCACCGCGATCGTCATGGGCAAGAAGGGCGAGCGGGTGTGGACCGGCGCTGACGACGCGGCGGCACTGTCGGAAGGGATCCGCCGCACCTTTACCGAGACCAATCTGCGCTACAGCCAGGTGGCGCCGCTCACGATGTACGACGAGGTCAACACCGGCGACAATCTGCCGGCGCAGATCGACCTCTACGCCACGCCGGGCGAGGAATACAAATTCCTCTTCATCGCCAAGGGCGGCGGCTCGGCCAACAAGAGCTTCCTCTATCAGCAGACAAAGGCGGTGTTGAACCCGAAATCGCTGCTCAAATTCATCGACGAGCGGGTCCGCACCCTTGGCACCGCGGCCTGCCCGCCCTATCACCTGGCGATCGTCATCGGCGGCACCTCGGCCGAGATGAATTTGAAGACCGTAAAGCTCGCCAGCTGCCGCTATCTCGATACCCTGCCCGCCGCCGGCAACCAATACGGCCAAGCCTATCGCGACCGCGACTTCGAGGCCGAGGTGTTGGAGTTGACCCGCAACCTCGGCATCGGCGCCCAGTTCGGCGGCAAGTATTTCTGCCACGACGTGCGGGTCATCCGGCTGCCGCGGCACGGCGCCTCTCTCCCGATCGGCATCGGCGTGTCGTGTTCGGCCGACCGCCAGATCCTCGGCAAGATCACCGCCGAGGGCGTCTTTCTCGAGGAACTGGAACAGAACCCGGCGCGCTTTCTGCCCGAGATCGACGGCGCGAGCCTGGGCGGCGAGGTCGTCAGCATCGATCTGTCGCGCCCGATGGACGAGATCCGCCGCACCCTGTCGCGCTATCCGACCAAGACGCGGCTCAGCCTCAACGGGACGCTGATCGTGGCGCGCGATATCGCGCATGCCAAATTGCAGGAGCGCCTCGATCGCGGCGAGGGCCTGCCGCAATACGTCAAGGATCATCCGATCTATTATGCCGGCCCGGCCAAGACGCCGGCGGGCCATGCCTCGGGCTCGTTCGGGCCGACCACGGCCGGGCGCATGGACAGCTATGTCGGCCCGTTCATGGCGGCCGGCGGCAGCTTCATCACCCTCGCCAAGGGCAATCGCGGCCCCGAGGTACGCGAGGCCTGCAAGAAATACGGCGGCTTTTATCTCGGCTCGATCGGTGGCCCGGCGGCACGCCTCGCGCAGGATTGCATCAAGAAGGTCGAGACGCTGGAATACCCGGAACTCGGCATGGAGGCGATCTGGCGCATCGCGGTCGTCGATTTCCCGGCCTTTATCGTGGTTGATGACAAGGGCAATGATTTCTTTGCCGCCCTGTCTTGATCCACTGGCCTGACCGGGCGGCGTGATTGGCCCGCGACGCCCTGCCGGAAGCGCTGCTGAACGGCGACAGCGCGGCCTGGGAGAGCTTTGTTCGCCGCTATAGCGGGTTGATCGTCGCCGCGGTGCGCGGGGTCGCCACGACCTATGGCGAGGTCGAGGATTTGACGCAGGATGTCTTCGTCCGCCTGTGCAAGGACGGCTTCCGGCTGCTGCGGAGCTACGATCCGGCGCGCGCCGGGCTGTCGACCTGGATCACCATCGTCGCCCGCAGCACCGCGCGCGATGCGCTGCGGCGGCGGCGGGCGGAGTCGGTGCCGCTGGAGGCGGTGCCCGAAGCCCAGCTGGCGGTCGACCCGGTGGAACCGGTGCGCAAGCTCAAATTGCCGGAGGCGCTGCTGTCGCCGCGCCAGCGCGAAATCCTGGCGCTGCTGTACGACAAGGAAATGGAGGTGCGCGAGGTGGCCCGCGCCCTCGGCATCGACCCGCAGACCGTGCGCAGCGCGCACCACAAGGCGATGCTCAAGTTGCGTGCGCACTTCAGGGCCGATTTGGAATAGGATTCATTGCCTTTAAGTTGCGGGGATAGGCTCGCGGCGGTCGCCGTAGAATAACGGATGAGGAGAACATGGTAATGCGAGGGGACGGGTTCGGCCGCGAGCCGCCGCAGCGCTCGCCTGACGGGGCGCTGTGGCGCCGGAGCCGCATGACCGACGTGCCGGAGGACGCCGCCGAGCGCTATCTCGATCTCGCCGGGTTCGCCGACGGGCAGCTCGACCCGGACGACCAAGCGCGCGTCGGCGAATGGCTCGACCGCGATCCCATCGCCGCCGGCGATGTCGCGGCAGCGCGCACTATTGCCGGCATGGCGAGGCAGCCGCCGACGGTGCCCGAAGCGATCATCGCCCGCGCCCTGTCGCTGGTCGGCGCCGGCACGCCGCAGGTCGCCGCCGTGATCCCCTTCCCGTCGCGGCAGCAGCGGGAGCGGCCGCGTCTGAACCGCGTCGCTGGCTGGGGCAGCCTGGTGGCGGCGCTGGCGGTGGCGAGCTGGCTGGGGTTCAGTCTCGGGGTCGATACCTCGCTCTCCTTCACCCAGAGCGGGCAGGCGCGCGAGGACGGATTCCTGCACGAACTGCTCGACCCGTCGACCGGCTTCCTGCGCGACCTGCCCGGGGGCTTTCAGACGTGAGCATCGCGACCGCCGGGCCCACCCTGACGACGGGTCGCCCCCACCGTCGGCTGTTGCTCGCGCTGCTGATCGTCTCCGTCGCGCTCAACCTGTTCTTCATCGCCGGCGCCGCCTGGACGCGCCTCTATGGGCCGGTACACCGGTCGAATCGCGACGCGCGCTATCAGCAGATGGCGGCCGAACTCAATCTCGACCCGCAGCAGCGGATCGGCTTCAATCGATACGTCGCCGCAGTACGCGGCCGCGACGTAAAGATGCACCAGGAAATCGCGCCGCTGATCGCCGCCGCCTGGGACGCGATCGGCAAGCCGCAGGCCGATCTCGGCCAGGTCATGCAGCGATTCGACGCGGCCTCGCAGAAATGGCGCGAGTTTCAGCGCGAGGCGATGGTTCAGACACTCGATTTTCTGGCGCTGCTGTCGCCGGCACAGCGCGACGAGTTCATCACCATCCAACGCGAACGCCGCGCCGCCTGGGCGCGGCACAGCGCTCGGGAGCACTGAGCGCATTCGGCGTTGGCGACGACGCCTGCCGCGGCCGCTGGCCGCCGCGAAGCCGGGCAAACGTGCTATGTCGGCATGATCCCTGTCGGCATGATCCCTGTCGGCATGATCCCTGCCGCGATGCGAGTTCCTGCACGCAATGCGCCGTCTCTTTGCGCTCCGCATCCTCGTCCTCACCCTCGCCGCCGCCGGTGCGGCGGTGGCGCTCGCCGATCCCCTGCCGGTTGAGCGCCGCAGCGAGCAGCCCGGCGGCGCCGCGATCGTGGTAAAGTCGATCGACTTGCGCCGCGACTCGATTGTGCTGGCGGTCACGATCGCCAACCCCAGCGACCGCGAGATCCGCCTCAACCGCCAACGCCGCTTTGTGCTCGACGACGACGCGCACGGCGTTCATTACCTCAACCCGCCGGCCGACAACCCCGAGCTGCGCATTCCGCCCGGCGCGCAACTCGCCGGTCATCTGGTGTTTGTCGGTCCGCTCGCGCCGTCGGCGCGCCGGCTGACGCTGACCAGCAGCGCGGAAGAGAACCTGCCGCCACTCACCGTCGCATTGCCGCTCGGCGGGCAACCCGGGACGAGCGATGTGTCGCAGGCCGATCGCGCCGATGGGACAGCGCTCCAGATCCGACCCGTCGTGGCCACCGGAGCGAATTGCCTTGTCACGCTGCAGGCGACCAACGGCAGCGACGAGACGATCGTCCTGAACCAGGACCACGGGCTGGTGCTGACCGACGAACACGGCACGGCGGCGCCGGTCAGGGCGCCGGCGGATAACCGGGAACTTGTCGTCCCCGCGGGCGACCGCCTCGACGCCGTCCTCGTCTTCGATTGTCGATCGCTCGACACCAGCCGAGGGCTGACCCTCGTCACCGGCCACCGCAGCGCGGGCGCACCTGACAATCCCGACGGCGCCCCGCCGGGGTTCAGCCTCAAAGCCGCGGTCGAGCGCCATGCCGCCGGCGTCGCGCCGGCCGGTTCGCACGCCACCGTCAGGCCGATCGACTGGTCGTTCGTGTCAGCAGCGGCAACGCCGGTCGCTGCCATCCCGGCCGTCCCGCAGGCGGCAGTACCGGCGCCGCCCGAGGCCGCATCCGCGGTCCGCGCGACTGTTCCGGCGCCACCCAAAGCCGGTGCCCGGCTGGGCGCCAAGCAGCTCGCTGCCCTGCTGCACGCCGTGAAGACCCAACGCGGGCTGCGCCTCGCCGTGCCGGTCGACGCGTTGTTCGGCAACGCGCAAAAGACGCTCGCCGCGGCCGCCGATCCGCTCCTCGGACAACTCGCCGAATTGATCGCGGCAACCGGCATGCACGAGGTTGTCGTTACAGTGCACGCCGGCCCGGGCAGCCAGCAGGCGGACAGCCGAGAGCGCGCCCATGCCGTGGTGGCATGGCTCGAACGGCACGCCCCGGACCCTCGACCGCGCTTCGTCGCCGCGACCTACCGCGGCGCCGCAGCGGCCCGCGACAAGCGCAAGCCCTGGGTCGACGTCATCCTGCGCCGCAATTATTTGGTGCCGAAAAGCCGGTCGCCGGCATCGCCGAGCCCCGGCAAGATGTAGCCGTGGTCGTTGAGAACGCGGTCGATCGCTGCGGTCACGATCGCCACGCCGGGAAAGACCCGGTGCAAATTCGCGATCCCTTCGGGGGCGGCGACGAGGCAGACGAACTTGATCGAGCGCGCCTTCAGCTCGATCAGGCGGGAGATTGCCGCCACCGCCGAATTGCCGGTGGCGAGCATCGGGTCGAGCAGGATCACGTCGCGCTCGGACAGATCGTCGGGCAATTTCAGGTAGTATTCGACGGCCTGCAGGGTCCTCGGCTCGCGGTAGATGCCGATATGGCCGACCCGCGCCGCCGGCACCAGATCGAGCATGCCATCGAGGATGCCGTTGCCGGCACGCAGGATCGAGACGAGGCACAATTTTTTGCCGGCCAGCACCGGGACGCGGGCATGCTCGAGCGGCGTCTCGATCTCGATCTCCTCGATCGCCAGGTCGCGGGTCGCCTCATAGCCGAGCAGGAGGCTGACCTCGCGCAGCAATCCGCGAAACTTCGAGGTGCTGGTGTCGCGCCGCCGCATCAGCGACAGCTTGTGCCGCACCAGCGGATGATCGACGATTGTTACGATCCCCGGCATGGCATCAATCCTCAAAAAAGAGTTCCGTCGCCGGCAATCGTAATCGGCGCCTCGCCGCCCGCAACGATGCGATCGAAGCGCGGCATGGCCCGTAGTATGATCGGGCTCGTCTGCTTTCGGGAGGGCGGAGATGGCCGAGACGCTCGCCGGCGCGGCGCGGCTCGATCCGCGCAAATTTCACGATCCGCTGGTCACCGCCGACGGCGCGCGGCGCGCGCAGGTCGCGCTCAAATCGCTCGATACGCTGTGGTTCAACACCGGGACGTTGTGCAACCTGACCTGCCAACACTGCTATATCGAATCCTCGCCGAAGAACGATCGGCTCGTCTACTTGAGTACTACCGAAATCGCCGAATATCTTGACGAGATCGCGAGGTTGCGGCTCGGCACGCGGCTGATCGGCTTTACCGGCGGCGAGCCGTTCATGAACCCGGATCTGCCGGCAATGCTCGATCTCGCGCTGGCGCGCGGCTTTCGCACGCTGGTGCTGACCAATGCCATGAAGCCGATGCACAAGGCCAAGCCGGCGCTGGTTGCGCTGCGCGAGCGCTATGGCGAGCGCCTGGCGATTCGCGTCTCGATCGACCATTACGGCCGCGTTGTGCATCAGGCGGAGCGCGGCCGGCGCAGCTGGCAACCGACGATCGACGGGCTGTGCTGGCTGGCCGCCAACGGCTTTGCCGTGTCGGTGGCGAGCCGGCGCTTGTCGGGCGAGAGCGAAGCGGCGATCAGGCAAGGGTTTGCCGCTTTGTTTGCCACGCTGGGCGTCGCGATCGACGCCGCCGATCCGGCGGCGCTGACGGTCTTTCCGGAGATGGATGAAACGGCAGAAATCCCTGAAATTACGGAGGCTTGCTGGGATCTGCTGGGCAAGTCGCCCGACGATGTGATGTGCTCAAGCTCGCGCATGGTGGTCAGGTTCAAGGGCACCGCGCGGCCCACCGTGATCGCGTGCACGCTGCTGCCCTACGATCCGCGCTTCGACCTCGGCCCGGGCCTCGCCGGCGCGCTCGGGAGGGTGGCGCTCAACCACCCGCATTGCGCCAAATTCTGTGTCCTCGGCGGCGGCGCTTGCAGTCGAGGCTAGATTTCGCGCATAAGTTAACCGATTTTCAGGGATGTTTTGCTGTTCTGCAGCAGGAACGACGATCCCGGGGGAGAGGACGATGCGACCGTTCAGCGCGATTACCGCCGCATTGCTGATTGCCTGTGCCGTGCCGGCGAGCGGCCTTGCCGTTAGCCCGGCGGCCGCGGCGATGGCCACGCCGGCCGGACCGACCTGCCCGTGCACGCCGGTACGCCATGTCAGGCCGCACCGCGTCGTGCGTCATTACGTGCATCATTGGCGGCGCCCGCGCCGGGTGTACCACCCCGTCGCGCCGGTGGCTTACATGCCGCCGCCCTACAACCCGCTGCTCCCGAGCCCGTTGGACCCCGCGTACGATCGCGCGATGACGCTGCATTTCCGTGCCGTACCGGTCAGCGGCGTGTTGCTGGTCGATCGCGGTTATCCGCCGACCCCGCCGGTTGCCGGGATCGCCCCCTACCGTATGCCGGCCTATGGCGGCGTCTACCAGTATGACGGGCTGACCGGCCAGTATGTCCGGCTTGCCCAGTCCGACGCCTGGCGCACCGGCATCGCAGTGCCGCCGCCCCCGATGGCGCCGGCTGCCGCGCCGCACTGAGCCTCAGCCGGCGTCGCCCGTATCGGGGGTGAGGCCGGCCGCACGGATGCCGTCCACCGCGCAGGCTTCGTCCTTCTCAGAGGTGTCGCCGCTGATCCCGACCGCGCCGATAATCTCGCCGGCCGGGTCGCGGATCAGGACGCCACCCGGCGCCGGCACGATGCGCCCGCCCGAGGCCACCGTCAGCGCCTGAATAAAGGCGGCGCCGCCGGCGGCGAGGCGGCGGGCGAATTCGCGCCCGCCAAAGCCCATGCCAAGGGTGCCCCAGGCTTTGCCCATCGCGATTTCCGGGCGCAGGAGGCTTGAGCGGTCCTCGCGCTTCATCGCCTTCAACTGTCCGCCGGCATCGAGCACGACGACGGTCAGCGGTTGCAGGCCCAGGTCGCGGCCTTTGGCGAGCGCCTGGTCGACGATCGTCGAGGCCTGGTCAAGGGTCAGTGTGGTCATCTTCTCTCCTTTTCAGCCGGCGAGATGCCGTGAAGGGCCCGCCACACCCGCTCCGGGGTGGCCGGCATGTCGATATCGGGAGCTTCGGGCAAGGCGTCGGCGACCGCACCCATGACCGCGGCGAGTGCCGCGGTGGTGCCGGCCTCGCCGACCCCCTTGACGCCGAGCGCATTGGTCGGGCTCGGCACCGGATGCAGGTCGCTGATGATGCCCGGCAGGTCGTCGGCGCGCGGCATCGCATAGTCCATGAACGAGCCGGCCAGGAGCTGCCCGCTCGCGCTGTCGTAGATGCCGCTTTCGAGCAATGCCTGGCCGACGCCCTGCGCCACGCCGCCCTGCACCTGGCCCTCGACCAGCACCGGCTGCAACACGCGACCGCAATCGTCGAGCGCCGTGTAGGACGCGAGCCTCACCTGCCCGGTCGCGGGGTCGATCTCGACTTCGGCGACGTGGACGCCGTTCGGGAAGGTGGGGGGCACGTCGGCGGTGCGCCGGGTATCGAGATCCTCGGGAATTGTCCCGTCCCGCTGCAGCGCGCGGGCGCGCGCGGCCAGTTCGAACAGCGGCACGCGCCGGTCGGTGCCGGCGATCTCGAAGACGCCGTCGCGATAGACGATGTCGGCTTCGGCAGCTTCCAGAATATGGGCCGCGACCCGCCGCCCCTTTTCGATCACCGCATCGATCGCCGCGACGACGGCACCGCCGACCGACATCGTCGAGCGCGAGGCGACCGACCCGGCGCTCGGAACGCGATCGTCGCTGTCGCCCTGCTCGACCTCGATCTGCGCGGCCGGGATGCCGAGCCGCTCGGCCGCGAGCCGGCGAAACAGCGTCCGGTGCCCCTGCCCGCTCGCCTGCACGCCGATCGCCAGCACCAGCCTGCTCTGACCGGGAAAGGCGATCGCCGCACCCTCGCCGGGCTGGCCGCCGGCGATTTCGAGAAAGCAGGAGACGCCGAGACCGCGGCGCACCCCGGCCCGCTCCGACTGCTCGGCACGCGCCTTGAAATGCGCGACATCGGCGCGCTCCAGGGCATTTTCGAACAGGACCGCGAAGTCGCCGCTGTCATAGGTGGTGCCGACCGGCGTCCGGTACGGCATGCGGGCGGAGGGGATCAGGTTGCGGCGGCGCAGTTCGACGCGCTCGATGCCGCACACCCGCGCCGCCGCGTCGATCAGCCGTTCGAGGCAGTAATTTGCCTCGGGGCGGCCAGCGCCGCGATAGGGTCCGGTCGGCACGGTGTTGGTGAAGAGACAGCGAAAGCGCAGCCCGATCTGCGGGATGTCGTACATCCCCGGCAGACAGCGCGCGAAATTGGCGGTCGCGATGAAGGCGGCATGCGAGGTCAGATAGGCGCCCATATTGGCCAGCACGTCGATGTCGAGGGCAAGAAACCGGCCCGCCTCGTCGAGCGCCAGCGCCGCCTCGGTGATCGTGTCGCGCGCCTGGTTGTCGCTGAGGAA
>DATLRS010000187.1:0-11670 GCA_035534535.1 Allostellaceae bacterium
GCCGAGCGCAATCAGCGTTGCAATGGTGATCAGGCTGCGGTCGCGTTTCGACAGGCCGGGGCGCTCCCAGACCTCGCCATAGATGATGGTGTCGGAGATCTCGGCGAGCTTCGGCACGGTGCCGCGGATCGCTTCGCGGGCGGGCGAGGTCGGTTGGGGAGGCATGATCGTTGCTCCGGGCTGTTCAGCGTCGCCAGCCTAAGCCGAATCGCTTGGCGCGATCCACATTTCCCCTCGCCGCCCTTCAGGGGGGGGGGAGAGGGAGGGACCCACGCCGCAGGCGTGGGAGGGTGAGGTGGGTGTCGGCAAGCGCTCTGGCATCCCCCGCCTCACCCCAACCCTCTCCGCCCCCCGCCATGGCCCACGGGGGCGGAGAGGGAGTGAACGACGACGGCTGACGATTTGTGCTCCAATCAACGAAAGCTTGCTTAGCTCGTCAACGCAGGCTGCGCTTCAACTTAACCCGATCGTGCTGAGCACGATCCGATGAAATTAAAGCGTTTCAGCGTCACCTCCGCGCAAGCGGGGGTCCAGGGCAAGCGGCACGTCGGTTGCCCTGGATTCCCGCTTGCGCGGGAATGACGATTCAATCTGATCGGCTGGCGCTCTAGGCCAGCGCCGGCTCCTTCGTTTTGGCCTTGCTGGCGAATGCCGGCATGACTTCAGTGGCGAAGCGCTCGAGCTGTTCGAGGCAAGCCGCCTTGGGCACGCCGACCGACAGGCTGACCGAGACGCGGTCGAGCCCGGGATAGCGCTTCTCGATCGCTTTCAGGTGCTCGATGATCTGCTCGGGCGTGCCGCACAGGACGCCGCCCGCCTTGATCGCATCCTCGATGCGCGGCAGTCGGGCGGCGGGCGCGCGTGCGGGATCGCGCATGATCGCGATCTGCTCCTCGCTGAGGGCGCGCACCAGGCGCAACTCGCCGAACATCTTCATGTTCTCTTCGTAGTATTTGCCGGCCTCGCGAATTCCCGCCTCGCGGCTGTCCGCGATGAAGAAGTGAAACCCGAAGGCCAGCCGCTCGCCGAGTTCGAGATGCTGGCCGATCCGGGCGTGCGCCTTTTGCCACGCCAGGACGACGCTGTGCATTGCGCCGCCCTCGGCCGAGCCGCCGCCGACCAGCCCCTGGATGCCGTGCTTGGCCATGAAGTCGAGCGCCCGCTCGCTGCCGCCCTGGATCGGCTGCCAGCATTCGACCGGCAGCCTCAGCGGCCGCGGCACGAGGGTCAGCTCCTGCAAATCATAGCCGCGATAGGGCACCCGCGCCGGGATCGTGTAGTGCTTGCCCTGGTGCGAGAACGAATCGTTGTTGAACGCCTTGAAGATGATGTCGACCTGTTCCTCGAACAATTCGCGGTTGGCCGGCTGGTCAAGCAGCGGCGAGCCGAACGTCTCCACTTCGCGGGTGTGGTAGCCGCGCCCGACCCCGAAGGTGATGCGGCCGCCCGACAGGATGTCGGCCGTCGCGTAATCCTCGGCGAGGCGCAAGGGATGCCACATCGGGCAGATGTTGAAGCCGCAGCCGATCTTGATGTTGCGGGTCATGTGGGCGAGGTGCAGCGCCATCATCAGGACGTTGGGGATGCACTCGTAGCCCTCGCGCTGGAAATGGTGCTCGGCCATCCAGAACGTGTTGTAGCCATGCCGGTCCATCAGCTGGGCCATCGCCTGCGCCTTGTCGAAGACGGTGGCGAGGTGCTGGTTGGGGAACCGGCGCTCGTTGACCGGAACCCCGCCATAGCCGACGTCGTCCATGTCGACATGGCCGGCAAACAGGCTGTCGAATTTGGTGATCATGGGAGGGCCTCCGTGGCGCTGCGCCGAGGGTGCGCAGGGTCGTCATAGTGGACTCGGGGCGCCGGCGGGTCAAACCGCCGCCGCGGCATGCCCTGCCCATTGCGCGCAAGCCGGCGGCGCGCCACTCTCTGTGCGTCGGCATGCGGAGGCGGTGCGATGGCGGCAGACGACCACACCCATGAACATGCGCCCGGGTCAGGCCACGGGTCAGGCCACGGGTCAGGCCACGGGTCGGGCCACGGGTCGGGCCACGGGTCAGGCCACGGGTCGGAATTATCCGAGATGCAGCTGCGGGTGCGCGCGCTCGAAACCATCCTGACCGAGAAGGGCTACGTCGATCCGGCGGTGCTCGATCAGATTGTCGAGGCCTGCGAAACCCGGATCGGCCCGCGCAACGGGGCGCGCATCGTGGCGCGCGCCTGGAGCGATCCCGATTTCCGGCGCCGGCTGCTGGCCGACGCGACCGAGGCGGCCAATTCATTGGGCTATGTCAGTCCGGTCGGGGCGCATCTGATCGCGGTCGAGAACACGCCGCAGACCCACCACATGGTGGTGTGCACGCTGTGCTCCTGCTATCCGTGGGAGGTTTTGGGGCTGCCGCCGGTCTGGTACAAATCGGCGCCCTACCGCTCGCGCGTTGTCATCGACCCGCAGGGGGTGCTCGCCGAGTTCGGCGTCAAGCTGCCGCCCGAGACGGCGATCCGGGTGTGGGACTCGACGGCCGAGACGCGGTTTCTGGTGCTGCCGATGCGCCCCGCCGGCACCGAGGGCTGGAGCGAGGATGAGCTCGCCCGCCTCGTCACCCGCGACAGCATGATCGGCACCGGTCTCGCCAAGGCGCCGCCAGAGCGCCGAGTGGAGGCCGGGCGATGAGCAACACGATCCACGACATGGGCGGCATGCACGGCTTCGGCCCAGTCGTCGCGGAGGCGGGCGAGCCGCCGTTCCACGAGGCATGGGAGGGCCGCGTCCTCGCGCTGCAGCGGGCGATGGGCTATGCGCGGTTGTGGACGATCGATGGCGGCCGCGCCTCCTTGGAAACCCTGCCGCCACTGACCTATCTCGCCGCGTCGTATTACGAGCGCTGGTTTCTCGGGTTGGAACGGCGGGTGATTGCGCACGGGCTGGTCGGCGAGGACGAGTTGATGGCCGGCCGTTCGCTGCGCCCCGGCGTGCGCCTCAACCGCAAGCTGACCGCGGCCGATGTGCCGAACACCCTGACCCGCGGCAATTTTGCACGTCCGGCTGCCGCTCCGGCGCGCTTTGCGGCGGGGGACCGGGTGTGCACCCGCAACATCAACCCGCCGACGCACACCAGGCTGCCGCGCTATGCCCGCGGCAAACACGGCACGATCGAGGCGGTGCGCGGCGTGCACGTCTTTCCCGACAGCGCCGCGCGCGGCGCCGGCGACGACCCGCAATGGCTCTATACGGTCGTCTTCTCCGGGCCGGAACTCTGGGGCGAGGCGGCCGACCCCAAGCTCACCGTGTCGATCGAGGCCTTCGAGCCCTATCTCGTACCGGCATGAGCGATCCGCTCACGGGGCTTGGCGAGGGGCTTGGCGAGGCGCTGCCAAGCCTGCCGCGCGACGACGGCGGGCCGGTGTTTCGCGAGCCGTGGGAGGCGCAGGCCTTCGCGATGACGCTGGCGCTGTACCGGCGGGGCCTGTTCACCTGGCCGGAATGGGCGGCGGCGCTGGCCGCTGCGATCGGGCGGGCGCAGCCGCAGGGCGATCCCGACCGGGGCGATACCTATTACCGGCACTGGCTCGCCGCGCTGGAAGGTCTGGTCGCCGCCAAGGGCGTCGCCGATCCCGCGAGCCTGGCGCGCTACCGCGACGCCTGGGACCGCGCCGCGCTGCGCACCCCGCACGGCACCCCGATCGAACTGCGTCCCGAGGATCTCGCCGACTGAGCCCCGCTTAGGCGCCCCAGCCTTCGGCCATGCGCAGCGGCCGGCGCGCCGGTGAGGTCGCCGCCACGCCGCCATCATCCAGCTCGACCGCGGCGAGGCGTGCATCGAGGTCGATCGCGAGGCTCGAGGGGATTTCGAGCCGCGGGTCCTCAAGGACATTGCTGCGCCAGCGCCAGCGGTACGCCTGGATCGCCTTGTCGCGCGCCTCCAGCAGCGCCGCGATGTCGCCGGCAAACAGGCGGACGAGCGCGCCGAGCCAGCGGTTGACCAATGCCGAGGGATGTTCGCCGCCCACCCGAAAGCGCTTCAGCATCCCGATCACGTCGTCGGCCCGGTACCAGGTCTCGCCGGTGACCCAGCGGTTGGTTGTGAACAACCGGACCGGCTCGCCGCGCCCGTCGAGCGCGATGGCGACCAGGTGGCAGACCTCGTCGCGGCTGCCGCGCTTCAAGGGCGCCGACTGGCGCGGCGGCGGCGCCTTTGCCGCGGCCACGGCAACCTCCGGCAGCAATAGCGGGGTCATGCCCGCCGGCATGCCCTCGCCGCGCAGAAAGAGATGGAAATGGCCGCTCTCCGGCGGCGCGTCCTGGCGCCGCGCGATGGCCTCGCCGGAGTGGCGATGATAGAAATACTGGGCGTGGCTCGTGGGGTCGTAAACCTCGTCCGCCGGATAATGCCGCCAATCGACAGCTTCCGCGGCGGCCCCCTGGGCGGCCCCCCCGGCGGCGCCGGCGCCGATCACCTCGTGGATCACCGTGGTGCCGCGTTGCGCTAGCGCCTCGCGGCACTCGCGCAATATCGCGGCAGCCTCACTCTCTGGCGCGCGCCGACTCACCGGTTCCTGCCCCACCGCCTGCGTGAACGAAACGTGTCCGTGATATGCCCGATCGGCGCCGTTCCGACAACACCGGATTGCCGAGCGTCCACCGCACGGCGTCCTCGGCCGCCTCGCCGAGCGCCGCGTCGAAGGCGCGCACGATGTCGGGCGTGGTGTTCGCCGCCGCCCGCGCTTCGTGGCGCACCGTCGTCCGGGCGAGGATGCTGCGCTCCGGCATCCGCACCAGCCGGACATCGAGCCGCACAACGATTTGCGGCGGCGCGTTCGGCGCCTGGTAGACCGCCTCGAAATCGCGAATCGCGGTGTCGATCTCGAAATCGGCGCGCAGATCGCCGCTGTCGGAGCCGACCGCCGGGATTGCCGCGCTCTTCTCGAAGCCCTCGACCAGCGCCTCCTGGACCAGGTACGGGACGCGGTCGGTCCACTCCGCATCGGCCAGGTAGTCGAGCGATACCGGCGAGCGGCTCACCGCGATCCGCACGGTGTCGAGCCCGGCCGAGGCGGTCGGCGTCGCGACCAGCAGCTGAGCCTGGACATGCGGCAGTCCGGCGGCGGCGTGAAATTGCGGGCTCAGCCGGTAAAGCTGGCGCTGCGGCGGACTGGACAAGATCCCGCCGCAGCCGGCCAGCAGCGGCAGCAGCAGCGCGATCGTTACGAGGGCGGCGGGGCGGCCCTGCGGCAGGCGGGTCATTTCGGACGGTATCCTTCGCGACGGTCGCCGAACAGCACCAGGCTGGGATTGCGGGAGATCCGGGCGGTCAGCCGGTTCAGTTCGGCGACCAGCTGTCGGGCATCCCCGACCAGGCCGCCAACCGCCACCAGCGTCTGCTGGCTGAAGTTGCGCAGCCCCGGCCGGACATCCTGCAGCGTCAACTGAAGCTGCCGGTTGGTGTCGTTGAGGTTCTTGGCGACGCGGTCGAAATCGGTGACGGCCGTGGCCAGATGCTTGCCGAGCCCGTCGGGCCCGGAATAGCTGTGATCGATGGTGGCGAGCAACTCGGACAGGCTGGCCGCGGCCGCGCTGGCGTTGGTGGTCAGCTTGGTGATTTCATCGTTTTGGGCGGCGAGTTCGGCGGAGAACGAACGGAGGTTTTCGAGGCTCTCGGCGAAGGCTTGTTGGTTTTTCTTGCCGAGCAGCTGGTTCACCTTGTCGGCCGTCTGGTTGAGCTTTTCCAGAAGCTCGGGGGCGCGGGCCGCGACGTTGGCGAGTTCGGAGCGCCGCGCCGCGATGACCGGATAGCGTTCGCCCTCCTTGGCCTGCAGCACCGGCGCGTCGCGGGTGCCTCTGGCGAGTTCGATCGACGACACGCCGCTGAGGATATTGGTTTCGACGCTGGCCCGCACATCCACCTTGATCACGACGTCGCGGTCGATCGCGACCGTCACGCGGATCAGCTCGACATTGGCCGGAGCGATCCCGACTTCGGTCACCTTGCCGACCGGGACGCCGTTGTAGTCGACCGGCGCGCTCTCCCGCAGGCCGGTCACCGGGCCTTTGAAATAGATGTCGTAACGGGCGTATTGCGTCGTGAACTCGGCCCGCGCCAGCCACAAGACGGCGACAAAGCCGAGGGTGACCATCGTCAGAACGAACGCGCCGACCGCGACGTAATGGGCCCGTGTTTCCATCGTCCTCGCCTAAGAGTCGCTGCCGGGATGCGCCGCCCTGCCGCGCGGCCCATGAAAATAGGCGTGGATCCACGGATGGTCGTCCGCCAGCAGCTGATCCAACGTGCCGATCCGGATCTTGCTGTCGACCAGCACCGCGACGCGGTCGCAAATCGCGAACAACGTGTCGAGATCGTGCGTCACCAGGAACACGGTGAGGTCGAGGCTGGCCTTCAGATCGCGGATCAGCTGGTCAAATTCGGCGGCGCCGATCGGGTCGAGCCCGGCAGTCGGCTCGTCGAGAAACAGGATCTCGGGGTCGAGCGCGAGGGCGCGCGCCAGACCCGCCCGCTTGCGCATGCCGCCCGACAGCTGCGAGGGAAACTTGTCGGCCGTCGCCTCGGGCAGCCCGACGATCGCAATCTTGCAGGCGGCAATCTCGTCCATCAGCGGTTCCGGCATCGGCACATGCTCGCGCAGCGGCACCTCGATGTTCTGCGCCACAGTCAGCGAACTGAACAGCGCGCCATCCTGGAACAGCACCCCCCAGCGCTGCTCCAGCGCCTGTGCATCGCTGTCGTCGAGGTGCAGCACATCGTATCCCAGAACATTGATGTCGCCGGCCTGCGGCCTCCTCAACCCGACGATCGTGCGCAGCAGCACCGACTTGCCGCTGCCCGAACCGCCGACCACGCCCAGCACTTCGCCGCGGTGGACGTCGAGATCGATCCCGTCATGCACGGTCTGCTCGCCGAACCGGGAAACCAGGCCGCGCACGCTGATCACGATATCTTCGGCGTCGCTCGGCATCGTCAGATCCCCAGCGCCGAGAACATGATCGAGAACACCGCATCGGCGACGATCACCACGAAGATCGCTTCGACGACGGATTGCGTCGTCAGCCGGCCGACGCTCTCGGCGCTGCCGGTCACATTGAACCCTTCGTAACAGCCGACCATGGCGATGACCGCGGCAAAGAACGGTGCCTTGATGATGCCGACCCACAGCGTCCACTCGGTGATGCCGCTGCGCAGCTGATCGAGAAAGGTCGGGATCGAAATGCCGATCGTCGCCCAGGTCATCAAGGCGCCGCCGAGCATTCCCATCGCGTCGGCGTAAAAGACCAGCAGCGGCAGCGTGAACACCAGGCCGAAAATCCGCGGCAGGACCAGCACCTCGACCGGATCGAGCCCGAGCGTGTGCAGCGCATCGATCTCCTGGTTGACCTGCATCGTGCCGATCTGCGCGGTAAACGCGCTGCCCGACCGGCCGGCGATGATGATCGCCGTCAACAGCACGCCGAGCTCGCGCAGGATCGAGACGCCGAGCAGGTTGACGGCATAGATCTCGGCGCCGAACTTGCGCAGCTGATCAGCCCCCTGATAGGCGACGACCACCCCGATCAGGAACGACAAAAGCCCGACGATCGGCATCGCGTCGAGGCCGGTCTTCTCCATCTGCACCAGCGTCGCGGTCAGCCGCAACCGGCTGGGGCGGACCAGCATTTCCGCCACCCGGATCGACACGAGGCCGCCAAAGCCAACCATCGAATAGGTGCGGCGCAGCACCATGATCATGATCTCGCCGATCCGCGCGATAAAGCCCTTGAGCGTATGATGCGGCGGGATCGGGTGCGGCACCGGCCGGCCGGCGCCGCGGGAGCGCACCTGGGCGATGAGCGGGGCAAAGCTGTTGCGGACATTGGCCAGCGCGACGCGGTTGCCGCGCGCCGCCAGCGCGTGCTCGGTGCGCAGCAGAAGCCAGGCGCCGGCGGTGTCGAGCCGCCCGACCGCGGCGAGATCGAGTGTCACCTGCTGGTCGCTCGGCAGATCGAGGGCGTGCAACCGGCGGTCGAGCGTGGCGGCGCTGCCGACAAGCCAATCGCCTTCCGCCCGCAGAACGACTCCCCCCGCTTCCTGCGAGGCGACGATGGTCGCGGGGGGCGCCATGATGCGATAGCAGACTGCTGGCAAGGTTCGCCGGGGACGGTCGGCTCTTCCCAACTACGCGAAAAGCCGGTATCCCGCAACGGCTTCGGTTTTGCACCACCGGCGAGAGCGGCGATGGACCTCAAGGACCACATCCGGGCGATCCCGGATTTCCCGAAACCCGGCATCCTGTTTTACGACATCTCGACGCTGCTGGCGCACCCGCAGGCGTGGCGCGCGACGGTCGAGCAGCTCGCCGCGGCGGTGCGCCCGCACCGGCCCGATCTGCTCGTCGCGATTGAATCGCGCGGCTTCCTCGTCGCGGCGCCGCTCGCCTACGCGCTCGGCAGCGGCTTTGCGATGCTGCGCAAAAAGGGCAAGCTGCCGGGCCGCACCGTGCGCCATTCCTACGATCTCGAATATGGCACCGATACGCTCGAGGTGCAGGAGGATGCGATCCGGCCCGGCCAGCGGATCGTCGTTGTCGACGATCTGATCGCCACCGGCGGCACGATGCAGGCGGCGATCGATCTGGTGCAGCAGCGCGGCGGCACGGTTGCCGCCGCCGTCTGCATTATCGAGCTGCGCTTTCTCGACGGCCGCCGCCGGCTGAGCGTGCCGCTCGCCTCGATGATCACCTATGACAGCTGAACCGACGCCGCTTAATCCTGTCATCATCATTTGCCTTTATCCTTCCGGGTTCTGAGCACGCGCGGCTGGTCGAGGCGTTCATCGCGGCGGGGCGCGAGGGACAACCCGCACCCGTTGCCTGACCGGTCGCCCGGGCGCGCCGGTAGCGCGCGCCATCGCCGGCCTGCGGCCAACACCTCGACACACGACAACCGTGTCTATATGATAGAATCACAATTTAAGGATGCGGATCTCACGCGACCGCAGAACAATTGAAAGCCGCGCCAGTTATGTCATTGACCACGAGCGTCGAGGCTGCTCCGGCACAAGCCTTCATCAATGATCTTGCGAGCACGGCCGCACCGGCAGCGCCGGCGGGACTGTTGAAAATCTTGATACTCGAAGCGGTAGCGGCCGATGCCGGACGGATCGAGCGGTCGCTGCGCAAGGCCGGCATGGCGTTTGTCGCAAAGCGGGTGGCAACCCGGGGCGGGTTTGTCGAGGCCCTGGAAACCTTCCGGCCCGATGCGGTGCTGGCCGATCACACAGGCCCCGCCTTCCCCGGCGGCGACGCGCTGGCGTACACGCGCCGGACCCATCCCGAGGTGCCGGTCGTCATCCTCGCGCGCGAACTCGCGGAAGCGGCGGCGATCGACCTGCTGCGGGCCGGCGCCAGGGATTGCGTGCTCAAAAGCAGCCTCAATCGCCTGGCCGCGTCGGTCGCGCGGGCCGTATCGCTCGAAGAGGGCATCCGCGCCCGCAAGGCGGCCGAGGCGGCGCTGCGTCACAGCGAGGTGAAATTCCGTACCCTTGTCGAGACCACGACCGACGTGATCTGGGAACTCGATGATCGCGGCTGCCTCACCTACCTCAGCCCCGGCGCCAAGGAACTGCACGGATATGACGCGGCAGAGCTGATCGGCAAGCCCGTTCTCGACCTGCTGACGGAGCCCGAACGGCCAACCGTCGCCGCCTTCCTCCAGAGCGTCATCGCCGAGGGCGAGGCCTTCGCCCTCCTGGAAACCTGGTGTCGCCATCGCGACGGCCGCGACATCGCGGTCGAAGTCAGCGGCAATCCGGTGTTTGACGAGGGCGGCCGACTGACCGGCTTTCGCGGCATGACGCGCGACGTCACCCGGCGCCAGCGCGCCGAAGAAAACCTGCGCGCCAGCGAACAGCGCTTCCGCCTGCTCGTCGAGGCGGCGCCCGACGCGATCCTGCTCTATGATTTCGACGCCGACCGTTTTATCAGCGCCAACCAGGCGGCCGAGCGGCTGTTTGCCTGCGGTCGCGACGAGATCCTCAAATCCGGCCTGCCGCATTTTTACACTCCCGCGCAGCCCGACGGCCGGCCGGTGCCGGAATCGTTTGCCGACAACGCCAGGCGGGCGCTGGGCGGCGAGCAGGTTGTCTATGAGCGGCGCATCCGCACCGCCGCCGGCGACGAGCGCCTCTGCGAGGTGACGCTGGTCCGCCTGCCGTCGGCACCGCAGCAGCGGCGGCTGCGCGCCAGCTTTATCGATGTCACCGAGCGGCGGCGGGCGGATCTGGCGGTCCGCCGGCTCGAACGCACCTTGCGGCTGTTGAGCCTCGGCAACGAGGTGGTGATCCGCGCGACCGACGAGGGCGACTTGCTGCGCGAGATGTGTCGCGTCATCGTCGAGACCGGCGGCTACCGCATGGCCTGGATCGCCACCGTCGAGCATGATGCCGGCAAATCGGTGACGCCGGTCGCCTGGGCCGGCGAGGTTGCGGATTATCTGGTCAACGCCCGCATCACCTGGGCCGAGGAACCGCGCGGCAACGGGCCATTGGGGCGGGCGATCCGCAGCGGCGCGCCGCAGGTCACCCAGGATTTCGCCAGCGACCCGCGGGCGGCGCCGTGGCACGCGGCGGCGGCGGAACGGGGCTTTGCCGCCTCCGCCGTGCTGCCGCTGAAAAACGGCGAGGTTTTCGCGGCGCTGATGATCTACGCCGCCGAGACCGACGTCTTCGACGCGGACGCGCTGAATTTGCTGCAGGAACTGGCCGACGATCTGGCCTACGGCATCCGCGCCCTGCGCGACCGGGTTAACGGCCGGGCGGCGGAGGAGCGCTGGCGCGCCAGCCTCGAAGCGACGGTGGGCGCGATCGCCAGCACCGTCGAGACGCGCGATCCCTACACCGCCGGTCACCAGCAGCGCGTCGCCCGGCTCGCCGTCGCGATCGCGCACGCGCTCGGCCTGTCGGACGACCGCATCCACGGCCTCGCCCTCGCCGGCATCGTCCATGATGTCGGCAAGATCACCATCCCGGCCGAGATCCTCAGCAAGCCGGGCCGGCTGTCGGCGCTCGAATATCAGCTGATCCAGCAGCACGCCCAGGCCGGCTACGAGATCTTGAAGGGGGTCGATTTTCCGTGGCCGATCGCCGACATGGTGCGGCAGCATCACGAGCGCCTCGACGGCTTGGGCTACCCGCAGGGGCTCAAGGGCGATCAGATCCTGACGGAAGCCAAGATCCTCGCCGTCGCCGATGTCGTCGAGGCGATGGTGTCGCACCGCCCCTACCGGCCCGGCTGCGGGATCGATGCCGCGCTCGGCGAAATCGCAAACGGCAGCGGCCGGCTCTATGACCCGGCGGCGGTCGAGGCCTGCGTTGCGCTGTTTCGCCGCGACGCGTTCCGCTTTGAATAGCGCGCCCGAGTACCGGTGTAGGATAGCGCGATTTTCCGGCCGCGTTTTCCCGTCCGCAATCTTGACTCGGCCGGCCCCGATACCGCTACACTACAGAAGAATCCCGGAGATCGGAGGGCGCCGCGCGCCGGTCGAAGACTGCCGCGTCCGGCGCGGCGCGGCGCCAACCAGTCGGATTTAACTAAATCGCAATGCTTCGCCCTCAGCATCCTCTCCAATCGCCCCACCAGCAAGATTGACCGCGCCATGGTTACCAACCTTTGCCGCAAGCTGATAGC
>DATLRS010000188.1:0-6138 GCA_035534535.1 Allostellaceae bacterium
AGCCGGCCAGTTCCTATACGAAGCAGCGCTGGGTGGCGCTGCTTCGCCGCCATTACCACGATAATTGGGCGAGGTTCACCGCGGATTTCGTGCCGCCGCCGGGCGTCGATGGGTGGCGCTCCCTGCTGGCCAGCCGGGCGAAGACCCAGATGCGGCCGGGCGGCGACGGCATCGTCGTGGTGCGCGCCTGGACCGGCATCGTCGCCGAGCATTACTACACGTTGGCCGAGCGGGCGATCCGCGCCGCCGACCCCGACGCGCTCTATTTCGGCGACCGTCTGCCGATCTATTACGACCCGGCGGCGGTGCGCGCGATGGCACGGCATGTCGATGCCATCGCGATGAACTACAACGTCGATGCCGGCGACGGCTGGATCGCCCGCTACTTCTTCGACGGCCTGGAAATCCTGTCGCGGAACAAGCCGGTTCTCGTCACCGAATGGTTTTTCGCCGCCCGCGACAACCGCAGCGGCAACCTCAATAACGGCCACCTGATGACGGTCGACACCCAGGCGGAGCGGGCCCAGGGCGCCGCCGCGGCGACCCGGAATTTCGCCCGCATCCCGGCGATCATCGGCTCGCAATGGTTCCAGTATTACGACCAGCCGAAAGGCGGCCGCGCGGACGGCGAGGATTACGATTTCGGCCTCGTCGACACCGGCGACCGGCCGTACCGGCGGCTCACCGCGGCACTGGCGGCCGCCAACCGGGAGGCGCCGGCGCTGCATGCCGCAGCTGCCCGGCCCCCGGCATCGCCCCCGGCATCGCCCCCGGCATCGCCCCCGGCATCGCCCCCGGCATCACCCCCGGCAACCGCCCTCCTGCTGCCGCATGCCGCGGTTTCCCTTGCCGGCCGCTCGCTCGCCGACTGGCCAAAGCCGGCGAGTTTGTTGCCGCCGCTGATCGCGTCGCCGGGCGCGGTCGCTTTCGGCGAGGTCTATCTGTCGTGGAGCGACAAGGGTCTGCAGCTGGCGACGATCGGCCAGGACTATTTCGACATCGATCTGTTGGCCTATCGCGGCGCCTTTCCGCTCGGCGAGGCCTATCGGGTCGAGCTTGGGGTCGATGCCGGAGCGGGGCCGCGACGCTTTACGCTGTTCTTCATTCCGCCGCGGACCAAGGTGCATGACTATCCGCAGATGCAGGCGCTGCTCTGCGCCGGACCGGCCCGGCAGGCAATCAAATCGCGCTGCGCCGCGGTGCCGGGGGCCGAGGCGGTCTATTTCGGCGCCGATCAGCCGCGGATCACCGCCGAGATGCTGATTCCATGGTCGGCCCTCGGCATCGCCCCGCCACTCGCGGGCGCCACATTACGGGCCACGGTGGCGATGACCTCGTGGGACCGCGAGCGCTGGATGTCGCTGTCGGGCCGCGCGCCCGAGGCGGCGATGGACGACACGGCCGGGTGGCGCCGGATGCGACTCGGCGACGGCCTCGCCGTCACGAAGCCGCGCCCGATTCTCGGTGCGCCGGGATGAGACGGCTCAGAACGCCTGGTGGAGATATTGCACCGGCGGCTGGATGGACCGGCCCGCAGCGGCGCGCGCACCCGTCGCAGCCCTCGCGCCGGCACCCGGCGCGGCCCGCGTCCGGCGCGCCGGCGGCCCGGCAATCCAGGCCAGCCCTTCCGGGATCTGGGCGGTCGAAAATACCCGAATGTCGCTTGGGATCAGCAGGCGAACCGCCTGCAGCGTATGGCGGATCCAGGCGGCGTCGCTGACGACCGCGACGCGCTCCCAGGCCGGGGCATGCTCGGACCCGAGGCTGATTTCCTCCCACGCGGCGCCCGGATAGCGCGAGCGGATCTCGTAATAGAGACACAGTCGTTGATGCCACTCGCGCGCCTTCTCGATCGCCGGGACGAGGATGTCGGCGCAATCCTTCTTTGTCACCCGGCCCTTGGCGACGATGCCGATGACGTTGTCGGGAAGCCCTTCGAGAAGCTCGATCATCGCCTACTCCTGCGCGAAAGCCGGCGCCGGGCGCAAGACCCGGCACCGGCATCCGCTTGTCCTGAGATGCTAGAACTTCACCTGGAAGTGGTAGGTCAGGATGTGCCCGTCGCTGCCGCGCACGTTGTTTGCCGTCAAGCGATGGTCGTAGATGTATTCGAAGCCGGTGTTGATGAACGGCACCGGGCTCCACACCAGGTTGACGTGCGCCGTCTCAATTTCCTTGTTGTAGAAGTCTTTGAACCCGAGCAGAGCAATCGGCAGATCCTGGTGCCCGATGCCGAATGTAAAGCTCGACCGCAGGTTCCCCGTCCACCAATGCTGGTAGTTGACCTCGCCGCCCCAGGAAAAGACCGTGGTGGCACGAATCGCCGCCGCCGCGAGCGCGCTGGTTGGGCCGCCCTTAAAGCCATAAAGCCCCGGCCCGCCGTAATTGGTTGCCAGGCCCTGCCAGAGGGTATTGGCGCCGGATCCCGGGGGGTTGTTCCAGTGGCCGAGGCCGTCGCCGGCATAGGCCTGGAAGCCGAGATTGTCCTTGGTCCAGCCGAGCCAGCCGGGATGGACGTTGCCGCTGAAGCCGCCGCCGTAGCCGATAAACGACCGCTGCAGAAAACTGCCGTCGTTCATATCCAGTTCGCGCACCGCGCCGTGCAACTGGAAATGCCCCCAGGGCTGCTCCCAGTTCAACACCAGCGCGGCGTCCGGCAACGGCGTTTTGCCGGGATTGGAGACGAGGCTGCTGGGAAGGCTCGAGCTGCTCTCGTCCGAGAACGCGCCCTCGGGAGTGGCGATCTGGGTGTAGGGCTGCACCAGGTAGATGCCGGCGGTGCCGCCGTACAGCCACGGGACCGGGGTCTTGTAGCCGATTTGCGGCGCGCGGGCCCAGCCCCAGCCGCCGACATCGCCGCCGAAGTCGAAGATCTCGGGCGAGGCCTGAAGATCGTTGCCGGGGACCCAGGTCTGCCCCGCCAGGAACCCGCCCAATGTACCGTAGGCGAGGCGCAGGCGCGGCGTATCCGGGTTGGTGGAGGTGTTGAGGTCGTTGCAGTAGGCGCCGGCGGTGCAGCCGAAGAAGTCGAACTCGAGGTGGGTCAGCGCCTGGCCGTAGGGGGTTGGCGTCCGCGTCTCGACAAAGAACCGCGAGTTGGAAGCCTGCATGCGGAACCAGCCGTACTGGCGCGACGCCGCCGCGGTACCGGGCAGCGGCAGGCCGGAAGCGATCGGGGCGCCGGTCACCGGGGGCACCGCGGCGTTGCTGTTATTGCCGCCGGCGGTGATGAAATAGCTCGCGTCGAGATCGACGAAGCCGCCAATCTCGATCGAGGTGTCGGTGCCGGGGATCAGGAACGAGCGCGGGAAGCTGCCGGCGATCGACGCGGTACCCGGCGGCAGGTTCGGATGCCGCAGGCCGACCTGCGCCAGTTGGTCAAGGCGCTGCTGCAGAACCTCATTGTTGGCGCGCAGATCCGACAACTCGTCGGCATTGGCAGCGGCCAGGCCGGTCAGCAACGCGCTTGCCGCGGCCAGCGTGCCGATCGCCGCAATCGCGCCGATCCTCCGTAGGCTGGTCATCGTTACGTCCCCCGATCACTCAATGGTTGAACCGTCAGGTCCAGATCCCACAGGTGATCGGCGGAAGCCATCGATCGACTGGGTTGAAATACGATGGAGAATAAGAACTAGAGCATTAGGACAACAGATTTACATCTTTTGGCGCCGATGGTGCCGACGTCTCGCAATCTTGCGGCGTCCTCCGATACCGCCGATCAGGGCGATTTTCTGGGGATTGGGCGGCGCTCAACGCAGCCGGTCGAGCCGCCACGGCGTGCCAGATCGTAGATTGAGTTTAGAGGGAAAAGGTTTAGACCTTTACGGGGAACGGGGCGCCAGCCGGCGCTGAGACGGGGCGGCTGCGGTCGGCAAGACAACCGCGCGGCCGATAATGGCCTACGACTGTGCCATTATTATCACGACGGCCGTAGGCCGGCATCTGTCGAGCCTAGGCGCGGGTTTGGCCGATACTGAGGAACGCGAGTGTGGCGCTGTCGCCACAGGCCGATTGGCCACCGGCAAAACGCGCGACCCACGCGGCGCCGCTGTCCGGGCGCGCGCTACGGTCGCTCTCTGCGGCTATAGTCGAGGGTTCAGGGTAGCGAGCAAACCGCGCGGTTGCGACGACGCGCGGCGCGGCGATGTCATCTCGGAGGCGGCGGCTGCTGGCCGTTCAGGGCGACGACGACATCGCCGCGCTGCCGGACATTCAGCTTGCCGAGCAGGTTGTGGACATGCGATTTCGTGGTCGCGAGACTGATGTTGAGGTGGCGGGCGATCTCCTTGTCGCCGAGCCGCGCCGCGACCAGCTCGGCGACCTGCCGCTCCCGCCGGGTCAGCCAGCGGGCCGCCGGCACGCCGGCAACGGGGTTTGCCGCGGACGCGACGCGCCGCAGCAGGCCGGCGGCGACGCGCCCCGAGCAGAGCTGCTCGCCGCGCAGGATACCCTTGATAACGTCCACGAATTGATCGAGCCCGACGGTGTTTGGGATATAGCCGTCCACCCCGGCCTCGGCCCAGGCGATGACGCCGTCGTTCGTTTCGCGCAGCGCGCACGCGATGATGGAGAGGTTGGGCGCGGTCTCGCGCAGGCGCTTGGCAACAACCGGGCCTTCGCGCAGCGCCGTATGGATCAGAACCGCATCGGTTTGCGCGGTCAGGTTCATCGCGATCATCTCGATCGGATCGGCATGCCTGACGGAGGCGATCGATGCATCGCGTTCCAATACCGATGCGAGAGCCTCGCGGACAAAGCAGACATCCGAGACGAATAGCAAGCGCAGCAGTCCGGCATCTCGCGAACCTGATGCGGGCCGATCCGGCGCTAGGATCGTGTCCACCAGCGTATTCCCCCCCTTGAGGCATTAACGATCCGAGCCCTTGGCGGCTCCGGCGCCTCGCACTTTCCGCCTACCCGTTCGACACGGCTCCTTCACGGGAGCCTTGCAACAAGGGTATGCCAGCTCAACCGAAATGTCATTTGATTTTTGACGTCGCTACCCCCCCTACTTAGGGGTAGGTAGAATGACGCCGGGGTGTCTTCGATCGGGCGGTTTGCGGCGAACGGGTTAATACGCGTATTCGTCGTAGATCGGGTCGATGTTGCCAGCCCAGCGGCCGCGGTATTGCTCGAGCAGCTCCTCGGCCTGGGTGCGGCCGCTGCCGGCGATCGCAAACAGCGCGTCGATGAAATGCGTCTCGTTCTCGCCGCACAGGTCGCGGCGGGCGCGACGATGCAGCCCGTCGCGGGCGATTTCGAGGACCTCGAGCGCGACCTCGCGCAGGGTGCGGCTGCGGTGCGGGGTGTCGAGGCCGAGCCGCGGCACGTCGCGCCGCATTGTCTCGCGCTCCTCGTAAGTCCAGTCGGCGACCAGTTCGCTGGCGGCATCGAGCGCCGCGTCGTCATACAGCAGCCCGACCCACAACGCCGGCAGCGCGCAGAGCTGCCGCCACGGGCCGCCATCGGCGCCGCGCATTTCGAGATAACTCTTGAGGCGGACCTCCGGAAAGGCCGTCGTCAGGTGGTCGGCCCAGTCGGCGATCCGCGGCAGTTCGCCCGGCAGGGCCGGCAGCCGGCCGGCGATGAAATCGCGGAACGACTGCCCGCTCGCGTCGATATAGTTGCCGGCGCGGTAGACGAAATACATCGGCATGTCGAGCAGGTAGTCGACATAGCGCTCAAAGCCAAACCCGTCCTCGAACACGAAAGGCAGAGTGCCGCAGCGGTCGGGGTCGGTATCGGTCCATACCATGCTGCGGTGGCTCAGTTCGCCGGTCGGCCGGCCCTCGACGAACGGCGAGTTGGCGAACAGCGCCACCGCGACCGGCTGCAGCGCGAGGCTGGTGCGGAACTTGCGCACCATGTCGGCTTCGCTGCGATAATCGAGATTGGCCTGCACGGTGCAGGTAC
The DNA here is from genome assembly GCA_035534535.1 of Allostellaceae bacterium. Taxonomy (GTDB): domain Bacteria; phylum Pseudomonadota; class Alphaproteobacteria; order ATCC43930; family CGMCC-115725; genus DATARH01. The sequence continues at coordinate 5,914 of DATLRS010000188.1, forward strand.
GCAGCATCATGTCGAGCCCGAGCCGGCCCTTTTTCGGCATGTAATCGCGCATGATGCGGTAGCGGCCCTTGGGCATCCACGGCACCTCGTCGCGCCGCGATTTCGGATCGAAGCCGAGCCCGATCATGCCGAGACCCAGCTCGTCGCACACGGTGCGCACCTGGCGCAGATGCTCGTGCACCTCTTCGCAGGTCTGATGAATGGTTTCGAGCGGCGCGCCGCTCA
>DATLRS010000189.1:0-4769 GCA_035534535.1 Allostellaceae bacterium
GCTGCCGACGGCCGCGACGACCTACACGATTGCCGCGGTCGCGGCCGATCCTTACGCGACCAACGTGCGGCTCGGGCATTACACGAACTTCGTCAACCTGTTCGACCTGGCCGCCGTCGCGGTACCGGCGGGGTTCCGGCGCGACGGGCTGCCGTTCGGCATCAGCCTGATTGCCCCGGCCTGCAGCGACGCCGCCCTGGCGAGCCTCGGCGCGAGGCTGCACCGCCGGCTCGATCTGCCGCTCGGCGCCACCGCACATCGCCTGCCGCCACCATCCCCGGCGCCATCCCCGGCTTCGCCTGCTGGCCCCAGGCCAGGCTCGGCGCCAGCGCCGCCGCTCCGGCGATAAATCCACGACGCGTCGGACGATTGGTCATCGTCTTTCCTCCCCATTTTGTGTTCACGACAACATCGCGACGACGATAGCGCGCTATGATCACGCCCGACATCCGCAATGAAGGAGCCCCGGCCATGCCCGCAGCCCTGCCTGCCCTCAACCTGATCGCCGAGCCGGGGCGCCGGCGCGCCACGCTCGACACCGCGCGCGAGATCGAGCGGCGCGGCTTTGCCGGGATCTCGGTGTCGAGTTCGTTCGGCAACATGTCGCAAAGCGTCGGCCTCGCATTGGCGACCGAGCGCATTCCGTTCGCCACCGCGATCGCGCCGATCTATGCCCAATCGGTCGACGAGTTCGCACAAAACGCCGCCTATCTGCACGAGGTTTCCGGCGGGCGATTCCAGTTCGGCATCGGCATCGCGCATGCGCCGTCCTATCTGCGCATGGAGGTCAAGCCGGGCCGGCCGCTCGGCGACATTCGCGCCTTTGTCGAGAAGTTCAAGTCGCACACCGAATACGGTCCGCTGCCGCCGGTCATCCTCGCCGCGTTGCGCCAGCGGATGATCGCGCTGTCGGCCGAGATCGCCGACGGTGTCGTCTTCGCCAATGGCAGCCGGGCCCATATGGCCCAATCGCTGGGCGCGCTGCCGGCGGCGAAGCGCAGCGACCCGGATTTCTTTATCGGCAATCGCATCCGCACCTGCATCTGCGACGACATCGACGAGGCCAAGGCCGTGCTGCGCCGGACAATGGCGAGTTACTGGGCGATGCCCAACTACCGCAACTACTGGAAGGAAGCCGGCTATCTCGACGAGATGACCGCGGCGGAGGCGGCGATCGCGGCCGGCCGCGCCGCGGAGCTGCCCAACTATCTGACCGATCGCTGGCTGGCGGACTGCACCCTGTACGGCCCGGCGGCGCGCATCCGCGACGGGGTCGAGCAATGGCGCGACGCCGGCATCACCACCCCCGTCCTGGTGCCGCTATCGCCCGACGGCAATCAGATGAACGGGCTCAAAGCCGTCTTCGCCGCCTTCGAGCGATAGGCCGTCCTTGGCCGATCACGCCTTGACTTCGCTGATCTGGATAACCGGCTCGATCTTTGTGTAGTTCGGGATGTCGGCGAGGAATTTCGGCACGTGCGGTGCGAATGCGGTGGGCAGGGCCGCCGCCGATTCCAGCAGGATATGTCCCGCTGCGACGAAGGGCGGGTGGCTTCCCGGCATGCCGCCGCTCAGGCCCTGCTCGACCGCGATGCCCTTGCAGGCGGCGCCGATCGTGTCGCGGACCATCGGCATGTGCTTGTGCAGGTAATAGTTCATGTCGAAGGCCTCGCCCTCCTTGTAGGGGTAGAGGACGCTGATCTTGATCATCGCTCGCTCCCTTGCCATGCGGGCTGATGCGGTTGATCCTCCCTCCCCGAGGGTTCGGCCGCAATGAAATTCCGTTTGATCGCAAATCGAATGTCGTTGCGGCGGCGCCGCGACAAGGTAGAAAATCACGCGGTGGCCGAACATCGGGGAATGTCGGCTCAACATCAGGGAGCGCCGGTTGGACGGCGAGGTCGATCAGATCGAGAGCCTCGGCAGCGCGCCGGTCTCGACCCCGCCGGCGGGCTCGGCCGCGCCGCCCAAGCCGGCCTATCCGCCGCCCGCCGCGCTGCCGACGCAGCAAGGGCCAAAGGGGCTGCGCTTCGACTTCAATGAGGGCTGCCGAGTGGCGCTGCCCGAGGGCGAGGAGCTTTGGCGGGTCCGCATCTCCGATTGCGACACCGGCAACATCCTCTATGAGACCGAGATCAAGGCCGGCCGGGTCGCCAGCAGCAAGCGCTATTACGTCCGCTTCCGGATCGAGGCCTGGCAGCACGGCGAGAGCCTGTTCCGCCATGAGTATTCGGCCGCCGGGCAGCCTGTGCTGATCCAGTTCCCGGTCGGCACGCTCGGCGACACGCTCGGCTGGTTTCCCTATGCCGCGCGGTTCCAGGAAAAGCACCATTGCCGGCTGACCTGCGCGATGGCCGAATGGCTCATTCCGCTGTTCCGCCCCACCTACCCCGACATCGAATTTGTGACTCACGAGGCGGTCGACCCCGAGCGCTATTACGCCACCTACAGCATCGGGCTGTTTTTCGACGACAAGGATGGCGTCCTTCAGCCGTGCGATTTTCGCCATGTCGGGTTGCATCGCACCGCCGGCTACATCCTCGGGGTCGACCCGACCGAGGCGCCGCCGCGGATCGCGCTCGCCGACGACACGCGGCCGCTGCCCGAGCCCTATGTCTGCATCGCCGTGCAGTCGACGACGCAGAGCAAATACTGGAACAATCCCGCCGGCTGGCACGAGATCGTGGCGTTCCTCAAGGACGCGGGCTATCGCGTCGTCTGCATCGACCAGAAGCCGGTGCACGGTTCGGGCCTCGTGTGGAACCACATCCCGCACGGGGCCGAGGACGAAACCGGCGACCGGCCGCTGGTAGAGCGCGCCCGCTGGCTGCGCCATGCGGACTTCTTTGTCGGGCTGTCGAGCGGCCTCTCATGGCTCGCCTGGGCGGTCGGCACGCCGGTCGTGATGATCAGCGGCTTTACCCACCCGACCAACGAATTTGCCACACCCTACCGGGTCATCAACTACCACACCTGCAACAGCTGCTGGAACGACCCGCGCCACCGCTTCGACCACCTCGATTTCCTGTGGTGCCCGCGCCATGCGGGTACGCCGCGCCAGTTCGAATGCACCCGCCTGATCACCGCCGAGCAGGTCAAGCAGGTGGTCCGCGCGATCCCGGGGTTCGGGGTGACGCATCAGGCATAAGGCTGGATTGGCAGCCCGGCGGTTTGGCCGCGAGCGGTGGCGGCGGTCGGAATTGGTTGCGGCGGAATCGCCAGGCTGGAAGAGTGGAGCAAGCGTTCTCGAAACCAGGGATGTTGGCTAACACTCCGGGGGAGATCGGCATATGGAGGCGCTGCTGCCTGACGGCGCAACGAGGCTCAGCCCCGTCGCTAGCGCAGCCGTACAACACGAGGGCGCGGCGGCGGACACCCTGATCGGCGGTATCGCGCCGGAGAATGCCGGCATTGTGGCGGACGCCGGCGGCCCCGGCCTTGCGGCAACCGCGGACAGCGACGACACCGCGGCGGCAGCCCTGGCGACCAACATGTTCCTCGCCGTCGCGGCGAGCCACACCGCCGGCGCCGCGGTCACAATCGAGGTTACGAGCGGAACAACCGCGATTTCCGATGGCGCCGCCGCCGGCCCGGGGACGGACATCGTCGCCGGCCTTGGCGCGACCGCGATCCTCGGCCTTGGCGGGATCGTTGCGGGCGGCGTTGCAAAGGCGCCTGGGGATAGGGTCGCGGCAGCCGGAGGCGGCGGCGGCGATGCGGCCGTTTCGGCGCCAACCGCCGGCAGCGCTGCGGGCGCTCTCGTGGCCGTCGACCCGTCAACCGCCGGCGTCGCCCAAATGGCGCCGGCATCGGTATCGGCGGCTGCCGGCACCGGGGGGCTGGTCATCAACCTGGTCTATGATGCCCAGGCCCTGGCCGCGCCGGCCAGCTTTCGAACCGGGATGCAGGAGGCCGCCAATCTGCTCGAAGCGGCGATCCAGGACAACATCACCGTCAACATTGGGGTCGGTTACGGAGAAATTGACGGGTCGGCGCTGCCCGGGCCGAACACGTCGGAGGGCGACGACGGACCCGGGCTCGGCGAATCATATGCCAGCTTGCGCACCTTATTGGCGAGCCACGAAACCTCGACGGCGGACCTCATCGCGGTCAACGCCCTGCCCGGCGGGGCATCGCTGGGCGGTGTGTCGAATTTCGCGATCGGCACGGCCGAGGCAAAGGCACTTGGCGCGCTGGCGGGCACCGATCCCGCGATCGACGGCTATGTCGGGATGGGAACCGGCTTTACCGGCAGCACTCTGATCGGCGGCGCGCTGCATGAAATAACGCACGCGATGGGCCGCGTTCCCGGCGATACGGCATTGGCGCTGGTCCGCTACACGAGCCCGGGAACGCATGATTTCACCGGTTCGACGCCCGCGGCGGCATCCTATTTTTCGATCGATGGCGGTGCGACAACGCTGGCCAATTTTGGGGTCAACAGCGACCCCAGCGACTTTCTGAATTCGCCGGCGAGCACCCTGACACCGAATGATCCGTTCGACGAGACGATTGCCGGGTCCGCGCTGACCTCCGTCGACCTCGCGATGATGGATGTCCTGGGTTTTCAGGTGGCGCCGACGAATTTTACCGTCGCGTCCGGCCAGACCTTCGCCGGCACCACCATCATCTATTCGGGCGACAAGGAAATCGTCCAGTCTGGCGGCACGTTGCGCGGCACCCTGGCCCTCAGCGGCGGGTATGAAATCATCTCGGCCGGCGGCGTCGATGTCGGCGCGACGATCAGCAGCGGCGCCGTGCAGAATGTC
>DATLRS010000190.1:0-13979 GCA_035534535.1 Allostellaceae bacterium
GGCAGCGTGGTGCGGATCTGCTCGTGCTTCAACAGCGCGGCGGCGAGGTTCTCGAACATCGCCTTCCTGTGGGCGGAGCTGCGGCTGAAGCCGCGATGGCTCATTCGGTGGCGCATGTCATCCCCTCAATCGTTGGTCGGCCGCGGCCGTTCAATACGGCTCGTCGATCCGCTTGGCCAGCTCCTCGATGTTCTCGGGCGGCCAGTTCGCGATCTCCATCCCGAGATGGAGCCCCATATTGGCCAGCACCTCCTTGATCTCGTTCAGAGATTTTCGGCCGAAATTGGGCGTGCGGAGCATCTCGGCCTCGGTCTTCTGGACGAGGTCGCCGATATAAACGATGTTGTCGTTCTTCAGGCAGTTGGCCGAGCGCACCGACAATTCGAGTTCGTCGACTTTGCGCAGCAGGTTCTTGTTGATCAGCGGCTCGCCGGTGATCTCCTTTTCGATCGCGTGGCGCGGCTCCTCGAAATTGATGAACAGCTGCAGCTGGTCCTGCAGGATGCGTGCGGCCAGGGCTACCGCATCCTCCGGCGTCACCGCGCCGTTCGTCTCGACCCGCATCGACAGGCTGTCATAGTCGGTGACCTGCCCGACGCGGGTGTTCTCGACCCGGTAGGAAATCTTGCGCACCGGGCTGAACAGGGCATCGACCGGGATGAGACCGATCGGCGCGTCCTCCGGCCGGTTCTGCGTCGCCGGCACGTAGCCCTTGCCGATCTCGACGGTCAGCTCCATCGCGACGCGCGCGTTGTTGTCGAGCGTGCAGATCACGAGATCGGGGTTGAGGATCTCAATGTCGTGCCCGGTCTCGATCTGGCGGGCCCGTACTTCGCCCGGCCCACTGGCGCGCAGCCGCATCCGCTTCGGCCCGTCGCCATGCATGCGCAGGCAGATGCTCTTGACGTTGAGAACGATGTCGGTGATGTCCTCGAGCACGCCGGGCAGCGAGGAAAACTCGTGCAGCACGCCCTCGATCTGCATCGAGGTGACCGCGGCGCCCTGCAGCGAGGACAACAGCACGCGACGCAGCGCGTTGCCGAGCGTCAGGCCGAAACCGCGTTCGAGCGGCTCGGCGACCACCGTGGCGACGCGATCCGCATCGCCGCCGGGCTCGACCGCAAGCTGCTTGGGCTTGATCAGGGTTTGCCAATTTTTTTGCAGCACGGTGACCTCAATCGGTAAAGCGCGGATCGAGTCCGCGAAGGGAACCGGCCATCAAGCCGGCGAAGGTCCGCCCAGGGGCGCACCGGTGGGGCGCACCGGTAGGGCGCACCGGTGGGGCGCGCCGGCGACGCCCGGGCAGGGGCGCCTCAGACGCGGCGGCGCTTGGGCGGGCGGCAACCGTTATGCGGGATCGGCGTCACGTCGCGGATCGAGCTGATCGCAAAGCCAACCGCCTGCAACGCGCGCAGGGCGGATTCGCGCCCCGAGCCCGGGCCCTTGACCTCGATATCGAGGGTACGCATGCCATGCTCCATGGCCTTGCGGCCGGCATCCTCGGCGGCAACCTGAGCGGCGTAGGGCGTCGATTTGCGTGAGCCCTTGAACCCCTGGCTGCCCGAGGACGACCACGCGATCGCGTTGCCCTGGGCATCGGTGATCGTGATCATCGTATTGTTGAAGCTCGCGCTAACATGCGCGGTGCCGGAGGTGATGTTTTTGCGCTCGCGTCGTCTGAGACGCGGCGCCGCCGTGCTTTTTGCCATCTGGCTGGTTCCGCCGTTGCTGTCCGGAGAGGCGCGCGAATTATTTCTTCTTGCCGGCGATCGGCCGCGCCGGACCCTTGCGGGTGCGCGCGTTGGTGTGAGTACGCTGGCCGCGCACCGGCAGCCCCTTGCGATGGCGCAGGCCGCGATAGCTGCCCAGGTCCATCAGGCGCTTGATGTTCATCGCGACGGAGCGGCGCAGATCGCCTTCGACCGTATATTCGCGATCGACCAGCTCGCGCACACGCAGCACCTCGTCGTCGGTCATCTCGTGCGCCCGGCGGTCAAGCGGAATGCCGACCCGGCCGCAGATTTCAAGCGCCTTGGTGCGGCCGATGCCGTGAATATAGGTCAGGGCGATCGGGACCCGCTTCTGGTTCGGGATGTTGACGCCGGCAATTCGCGCCACTTGCGCATCTCCTTGAATGTCGGGAAGGGGGCGGCAGCCCCGAACAACCGGCCGATTATACGGATCGTTGCCGTTACGTCAACGCCGCGCCGCATACCGGCGCGACTTAGCGTCCGGCGCCGCGCAGCACGGCTTCGATCTGCCGCGTCACCTCGTCGATCTCCGCCATGCCGTCGACCGAACGCAGAATGCCGCGAGCCCGGTAGTAAGGTAGTATCGGCGCGGTCTGATTGCGATAGGCAGCAAAGCGCGTCGTCAGCGCCTCGGCGCGGTCGTCGGCGCGGCGCACAAAATCGGTGGCGCCGCAATTATCGCATTTCCCTTCGACCAGCGGCCGGTGATAGCGATCGTGATAGCTGGCGCCGCATTGCGCGCAGCTGAACCGGCCGGTAAGCCGGTCGATCAGCGCCGCCTCGTCGACTTCCATCAGGATCACATGGTCGAGCGCCTGATGGCGCTCGGCGAGCATCGCGTCCAATGCCTCGGCCTGCGGCACGGTGCGCGGGAAGCCGTCGAGGATGAAGCCCCTGGCGGATGCCGGCTCGCCGATCCGGCCGGCAATCATCTCGATCAGGATCACGTCCGGGACGAGGTGGCCGGCCTCCATGACCGCCTGCACCCTGCGGCCAAGCTCGCTGCCCGACGCTACCGCCGCGCGCAGCATGTCGCCGGTGGCGAGTTGGACCATGCCGTAGGTGTCTTGCAGGCGCTTTGCCTGGGTGCCCTTGCCGGCTCCGGGGGGCCCCAACAGGATCAGGTTCATCAGCGCCGTCCTCGCAGCCTCGCCTTCTTGATCAACCCTTCATACTGGTGGGCGAGCAAGTGCGAATGGATCTGCGCCACGGTGTCCATCGTGACGCTGACGACGATCAGCAGGCTGGTGCCGCCGAAATAGAACGGCACCGAATATTGCGAGATCAGGATTTCCGGCAGAATGCACACCGCCGCCAGGTAGATCGCACCCAGAACCGTGATCCGGGTCAGCACGTAATCGAGATAGTCCGCGGTGTTCTTGCCGGGGCGGATGCCAGGGATGAAGCCGCCGTATTTGCGCAGATTGTCGGCGGTCTCGGCCGGATTGAAGACAATCGCGGTGTAGAAGAACGAGAAAAACACGATGAGGCTGACGTAAAGCCCCATGTAGAGCGGCTGGCCGTGCGCCAGATAGGCGGTGATCGTGCCGAGCCAGCCCGGGTTCTGGCTCACCGCTTCGAGGTTTGCCACCGTCGCCGGCAGCAGCAGCAGCGAGGAGGCGAAGATCGGCGGGATGACCCCGGCGGTGTTGATCTTCAGCGGCAGGTGCGAGGCTTCGCCGCCGAACATGCGGTTGCCCTGCTGGCGTTTGGGGTACTGCACCAGGATGCGGCGCTGCGCCCGCTCCATGAAAACGATGACCGTAACGACGACGACCGACATCAACAGGAAAAAGACGATGAAGACGCTCGACAGCGCCCCGGTGCGGCCGAGTTCGAGGGTCGAGGCGAGCGCATGCGGCAGGTTGGCGACGATCCCGGACATGATGATCAACGAGATGCCGTTGCCGATGCCGCGCGCGGTGATCTGCTCGCCGAGCCACATCAGAAAGACCGTGCCGCTGGTCATCGTGATCATCGCGACGAGCCGGAACATCAGCCCGGGATCGATCACCGCCGACTGTGCGCCGGCGCGCATTCCCTCGAGCGCAACCGCGATGCCGTAGCCCTGCACCGCGGCCAGTGCGACGGTGCCGTAGCGGGTGTATTGGTTGATCTTCTTGCGCCCGCTCTCGCCTTCGTTCTTGAGGGTTTCGAGCGTCGGCGACACCGCGGTCAACAGCTGGATGATGATCGAGGCCGAGATATACGGCATGATGTTGAGCGCGAAGATCGTCATGCGGCCGAGCGCCCCGCCCGAAAACATGTCGAACATGCCAAGGATGCCGCCGGCGTTGCGCGCGAAGATCTCGTGCAGGATCGACGGGTCGATGCCGGGGATCGGGAGGTAGGTGCCGAGCCGGTAGATGACGAGCGCTCCGAGCGTGAACCAGATGCGGTTCTTCAGCTCGGTGGCCTTCGCGAAGGCCGAGAGATTTATGCTGGCAGCGAGCTGTTCGGCGGCCGACGCCATAATATCTCATCCTCACTCAAAAACCGCCCCACGCGAGCCGCACGCCGGGCGCCCGCCCTGCCCTCTCCCGGCCGGCGGAGGGCAGGCCGGGGATCAGGGTGCCGGCGCCGCCGGCGCGTCCGGCGCCTGGGCGGCGGCTGCGAGCAGGACGACCTTGCCGCCCGCCGCCTCGACCGCTTCGACCGCGGTCTTCGAGGCGCCGGCGACTTCGATCGTGATCGCGGCGGTGAGCTTGCCTTTGGCCAACAGGCGGATGCCGTCGCCCGGGCGGCGCAGCAGCCCCGCCGCGACCAGTTTCGCGGCGTCGAGCGCGCCCTCGGCACTGAGCTTGCCGGCATCGAGGGCCTGCTGCAGGCGGCCCAGATTCACGACCTTGAAGTCTTTGCGGAAGATCTTGTTGTTGAAGCCGCGCTTTGGCAGGCGGCGATGCAGCGGTGTCTGGCCGCCCTCGAAGCCGTTGAGCGCGACGCCGCTGCGCGCGGTCTGGCCCTTGCCGCCCCGCCCCGAGGTTTTGCCCTTGCCGGAGCCGATGCCGCGGCCCAGCCGCTTCGCCCGGTAATGCGCCCCGGGATTGTCGCTGATCTCGTTAAGTTTCATCGCTTACCATCCTACAACCGGCGCTGCGCAAGCCCGGCCCATTTACTGCGCGCTGACGACCCGCACGAGGTGCTTGACCTTGTTGATCATGCCGCGCACCGCCGGCGTGTCTTCGAGGGTGCGCTGGCGGTGCCGCTTGTTGAGCCCGAGCCCCTTCAAGGTCGCCTCCTGATCGGCGGGTCGGCCGATCGGGCTGCCGGTCTGCTCGACGGTCACGGTCTTCTTGGCATCCATCACGCGCCCTCTCGGGTATCGCCCACGCCGCGGCCGAGAATCTCGCCGACCTTCTTGCCGCGGCGCGCCGCCACGGCACGCGGGCTGGTGACATGGCCGAGCGCGGCGAATGTCGCCTTGATCATGTTGTGCGGGTTCGAACTGCCGACCGACTTGGCGACAACGTCCTGCACCCCGAGCGCCTCGAAGATGGCCCGCATCGGCCCGCCCGCGATGATGCCGGTGCCGGCCTTGGCCGCCCGCACGATCACCTTGCCGGCGCCGTAGGAATCGGCGATGTCGTGATGCAGCGTGCGGCCCTCGCGCAGCGGCACGCGGATCATGCTGCGGCGCGCCTGCTCGGTCGCCTTGCGGATCGCTTCCGGCACCTCGCGCGCCTTGCCCGAGCCATAGCCGACCCGCCCCTTGCGGTCGCCAACGATGACGAGGGCGGCAAAGCCGAACCGCCGGCCGCCCTTTACGACCTTCGCCACACGATTGATGTTGACCAGCTTTTCGGTGAATTCGCTTTCTTCGCGATCGCGTGGCGGGCCGTCGCCGTCGCGCCGGCGCCGTTCGCCTTGTGTACGTGCCATCGGACCCCTTTCAGAAATCGAGCCCGCCCTCGCGGGCGGCATCGGCCAAGGCCTTGATCCGGCCGTGATAGAGATAGGCGCCGCGATCGAACACGACCTGCGCGATCCCGGCCGCCTTGGCGCGCTCGGCGATCAGCTTGCCGACGGCGCTGGCGGCCGCCTTGTCGGCCCCGGTTTTCAGGGTGGGCTTCAGGCCGGCATCGAGCGTCGAGGCCGCGGCGAGCGTCCGCCCGGCCAGATCGTCGATGACCTGGGCATAGATGTGGCGTGACGAGCGGAATACCGACAGCCGCACACGCCCCTTGGCTGCCTGTCGCAGCTTGAAGCGGGTGCGCTGGCGCCGGCGGCGGAACAGGGCATCTGGTTTGTTCGACATGGGCGCTACTTCTTTTTGCCTTCCTTGCGGCGGACCGTCTCGTCACTGTACTTGACGCCCTTGCCCTTGTAGGGCTCGGGCGGGCGGAACGCGCGGATCTCGGCGGCGATCTGGCCGACCCGCCGGCGGTCGGCGCCGCTGACACTGATCAGCGTCGGCCGCTCGCAGGTGATCCGCACGTCCTGCGGGATCGCGTAGGGGATGTCGTGGCTGTAGCCGAGCTGCAGGTTGAGCGTGTCGCCCTGCACCGCGGCGCGATAGCCGACGCCGTTGATCTCGAGATTGCGGGTAAAGCCGGTGGCGACGCCGGTCACCATGTTGTTGACCAGCGCCCGCGTCGTGCCCCACATCGAGCGGGCGCGCTTCGTCTCGCTGTTCGGCGTGATCGTCACGGCGCCGTCGGCGATCGTCGCGGTGACCTCGCCACTGACGACGAGGCTCAACCGGCCGAGCCGGCCCTCGGCGGTCAGGGTCTGACCCGCCAGCGCGACCGCCACGCCCTCGGGGATCGTCACCGGATGCTTGCCAATTCGCGACATCGTCGTTGTCCTCAGAATACCCGGCACAGCACCTCGCCGCCGACCCTGGCGACGCGCGCTTCATTGTCCGACATGACCCCGCGCGGGGTCGACAGAATCGAGATGCCGAGGCCGTTATAGACCCGCGGCAGGTCGGCGAGTTTTGAATAGACCCGCCGCCCCGGCTTTGACACCCGCGCGATTTCCCGGATCACCGGCTCGCCGTCGACGTATTTCAGCTCGATCTTGAGCTCGTTGACGCCCGCACGCAGGTGCTCGCGCGTGAAGCCGCGAATGTACCCCTCCCGCTGCAGGACTTCGAGGACGTTGGCGCGCAAATTGGAGGCCGGCGCGGCGACCACGGCGTGGCGCGCCCGCTGCCCGTTGCGGATGCGGGTCAGCATGTCGCCGAGCGGATCGGTCATCATAACGCGGCTCCCTTCACCAGCTCGACTTGAGCATGCCGGGGATCTGGCCGGCGGAGGCCAAGTCGCGCACCGCGATGCGCGACAGCTTGAACTTGCGGTAGAAGCCCCGCGGCCGCCCGGTCAGGGAGCAGCGATTGCGCAGCCGCGTCGCAGAACTGTTGCGCGGCATTTCCGACAGCTTCAGCTGCGCCGCGAAGCGTTCTTCCGGCGCCGCATCGCGATCGCGCGCGATCGCCTTGAGACGCACCCGGCGCGGCGTCAGCTGCTTGGTCAGCTTGGCGCGGCGGCTGTTCTTTTCGATCGAGCTTTTCTTTGCCATGGGGACCCGGAACCTCCGCCGGCGATCAGTTGGTGAAAGGCATGTCGAGACCCTTGAGCAATGCCCGGGCCTCGGCGTCGGTTTTGGCCGTGGTGACGATGACGATGTCCATGCCGCGCACGGTATCGACCTTGTCGTAATCGACCTCGGGAAACACCAGCTGCTCCTTGAGGCCGAGCGCGTAATTGCCGCGCCCGTCAAAGCTCTTGGTCGAGACGCCACGGAAATCGCGCACGCGCGGCAGGGCGACGGTGATCAGCCGGTCGAGAAACTCGTACATGCGGTCGCGGCGCAACGTCACCTTGACGCCGATCGGCATGTTCTCCCGCAACTTGAAGGTCGCGATCGAGCGCTTGGCGCGAATGACGATCGGCCGCTGGCCGGCGATCAACGTCAGATCGCCGACCGCCGCGTCGATCTTCTTGGCGTCCTGCACGGCTTCGCCGACGCCCATGTTGACGACGATCTTGTCAAGGCGCGGCACCTGCAACGGGTTCTTGTACCCGAATTCCTCCATCAGGGCCGGCCGCACGGAAGATTGGTAGCGTTCCTGCATGCGGGGGGTCATCGTGCTTCTCTCATTTGTCGATCACCTCGCCGGAGCGGCGGGCGACGCGCACCTTGCGGCCATTGTCGAGGATCTTGTAGCCGATCCGCGTCGGCTTGCCCGATGCCGGGTCGAGATGGGCGACATTGGAAATGTGGATCGTCAATTCCTTGTCGATGATGCCGCCGGGGTTGCCGACGCTCGGCTTGGTGTGCCGATGGGCGACATGGACGCCCTGCACGATGAGTCGGCTCTCGCCCGGGAAGACGCGCAATACTTCGCCCGTCTTGCCCTTGTCGCGGCCGCTGATGACGACGACGTCGTCACCCTTTTTGATCTTCAGCTTCGGCATCGCTCAGAGTACCTCGGGAGCCAGCGAGACGATCTTCATGAAGCGCCGCGCCCGCAATTCGCGCGTCACCGGTCCGAAGATGCGGGTGCCGATCGGCTCGCCCTGACGGCTGATCAGCACCGCCGCATTGCGGTCGAACCGGATCGCGCTGCCGTCGACGCGGCGGATCTCCTTGGCGGTCCGCACGATGACGGCGCGGTGCACGTCGCCCTTCTTGACCCGGCCGCGCGGGATCGCCTCCTTGACCGAGACGATGATGACGTCGCCGATCGACGCGGTGCGGCGTTTCGAACCGCCCAGCACCTTGATGCATTGCACCCGGCGCGCCCCCGAATTGTCGGCGACATCGAGATTGGTCTGCATCTGGATCATGCGGCACCTCCCGCCTCTTCGGCCGCGGCGGGCGGCGCCGCGCCGGTCACCACCACCCAGTGCTTGCGCCTGGAAATCGGGCGGCTTTCCTCGATCTGTACCGCATCGCCGGCGCGATAGCGGTTGTTCTCGTCATGTGCCGCGTATTTTTTCGAGCGCGACACGTATTTCTTGTAGACCGGATGCATGAAGCGGCGCTCGACGCGCACGACGACGGTCTTGTTGCAGGCGTCGCTGACGACGATCCCCTGGAGGATGCGCTTAGGCATGGTTGGTCCCTCGTTGCGCCCGGGATTGCGCCCGGGATTGCGCCTGGCGGTGCCGCTCCCCGACAATGGTCTTGATGCGGGCAATGCCGCGGCGCACCTCGCGCACCCGGGCGGTATTCTCGAGCTGCCCGCTGGCGCGCTGGAAGCGTAGGTTGAAGATCTCGCGGCCAAGCGTGTCGAGCTGTTCGCTCAGCTCGTCGGCGGTGCGGGTCCGCAGGTCGGTCGGCTTCATCCCCTTCACGGTTAAACCTCTTCGCCTGGTCGCATCACAAAACGGGTGGCGATCGGCAGTTTGGCCGCTGCCAGCTCGAACGCTTCGCGCGCCACGTCGAGAGCGACGCCGTCAAGCTCGAACATGATGCGTCCCGGCTTCACGCGGCAGACCCAGAATTCGGGCGACCCCTTGCCACTGCCCATGCGCACCTCGGCGGGCTTGCTCGACACCGGCACGTCGGGAAAGATCCGGATCCACACGCGCCCGACGCGGCGGATGGAGCGCGTGATGGTGCGCCGGGCCGCCTCGATCTGGCGCGCCGTCAACCGGCCGGGATCGACCGCCTTCAAGCCATAGGCGCCGAAATTGAGCGTCGTGCCGCCCTTGGCGTCACCATGGATGCGACCCTTGTGGGCCTTGCGATATTTGCTGCGCTTGGGAGAGAGCATGATTGCCTCGGTCTACCGGGTGCGCTCGGGGCGGTCATGGCGCTCGTGGCGTTCATGGCCGGCGCCTTGCAGTTCGGCGAGGCGCTTGTCCTGCGCCATCGGGTCGTGGGTCAGAATTTCGCCCTTGAACACCCACACCTTGACGCCGCAGGTGCCGTAGGTGGTCTTGGCCGTGGCATGGCCATAATCGACATCGGCGCGCAGCGTATGCAACGGCACGCGGCCTTCGCGGTACCATTCCATACGCGCGATCTCGGCGCCGCCGAGCCGCCCCGAACAGTTGATGCGGATGCCCTGCGCGCCGAACCGCATCGCCGCCTGGACCGCCCGCTTCATCGCCCGGCGAAAGGCGACCCGGCGCTCGAGCTGCTGGGCGATGCCTTCGGCGATCAGCTTGGCCTCGATCTCGGGCTTCCTGATCTCCAGGATGTTGAGGCTGACCTCGCTGTTGGTGACCTTGGCGATGTCGCTGCGCAGTTTGTCGATGTCGGCGCCCTTCTTGCCGATGATGACGCCAGGGCGGGCCGAATGCAGCGTGATCCGGGTCTTCCTCGCGGCGCGCTCGATCAGCACCCGCGACACTGCCGCCTGGCCGAGGCGCCCGCTGAGAAACTTGCGCAGCTTCAGATCGTCGAGCAGCTGGTTGCCGTAGCCCTTGCGCGAGAACCAGCGCGAATCCCAGGTGCGGTTGATGCCGAGCCGCAGCCCGATCGGATTGACTTTCTGGCCCATCAGGCACTCTCCCCAAGCTGATCTTCCGGCCTCTCGCGGACGACGACCGTCAGATGAGCGAACTGCTTTTCGATCCGCGCCGAGCGGCCGCGGCCGCGCGTGTGAAAGCGCTTCATGACAAAGGCCCGGCCGACGCTCGCCTCCTTGACATAGAGGCGGTCGACATCGAGCTGGTGGTTGTTCTCAGCGTTGGCGATCGCCGCCTGCAGCACTTTTTTGACGTCGTGCGCGATGCGGCGCCGCGAGAACGTCAGTTCAGCAAGCGCGGCCGCGGCATCCTTGCCGCGGATCGTCTGGGCGACGAGGTTGAGCTTGCGCGCGCTGGTGCGCAGCGCCCGCAGGAAGGCCGAGGCCTCGGTATCGGCAAGCCGGCGTTCGGCGCGAGGCTTGCTCATCAGCTCCTCCTCGCCCGCTTGTCGCCGGCATGGCCGTAGAAGGTGCGGGTTGGCGCGAACTCGCCGAATTTGTGGCCGATCATGTTCTCGGTCACCAGCACCGGGATGAATTTATGTCCGTTATAGACGCCGAACGTCAGCCCGACGAATTGCGGGAAGATCGTCGAGCGCCGCGACCAGGTGCGGATCACCTCATTGCGGCCCGAATTGCGCGACTTCTCCGCCTTCTTCAGCATATAGCCGTCGACGAACGGGCCTTTCCATACCGAGCGTGTCACGCCCTCTCTCCGTTCTGCGCTATCGCGATTGCTGGCGGCGGCGGATGATCAGCCGATCCGTCGCCTTGTTCTGTCGGGTCTTCTTGCCTTTGGTCGGCTTGCCCCACGGGGTCACCGGGTGGCGCCCGCCCGAGGATTTGCCCTCGCCGCCTCCATGCGGATGGTCGATCGGGTTCATCGCCACGCCGCGCACCGAGGGCCGCCGGCCCAGCCAGCGATTGCGGCCGGCCTTGCCGATCACGATGTTCTGATGGTCGGGGTTTGACACCGCGCCGATCGTCGCGCGGCATTCGGACCGCACCATGCGCAATTCGCCCGAGGTCATGCGCAACAGCGCGTGGCCCTGATCGCGCCCGACCAGCTGCACATAGGTGCCGGCCGAGCGGGCAATCTGTCCGCCCTTGCCCGGCTTCATCTCGACATTGTGGACGATCGTGCCGAGCGGCATGTTTCTCAAGGGCATCGCATTGCCGGGCTTCACGTCGACCCGCTCGCCCGAGACGACGCTGTCGCCCGCACGCAGCCGCTGCGGCGCCAGAATGTAGGATTGTTCGCCGTCGGGGTAGGTGATCAGCGCGATAAAGGCGGTGCGGTTGGGGTCGTATTCGAGGCGCTCGACGGTCGCCGGCGCGTCATCCTTCTTGCGCTTGAAATCGACGATCCGGTAGCGCCGCTTGTGGCCGCCGCCGCGCCAGCGCATCGTCGTGCGCCCGGTGTTGTTGCGCCCGCCCTTCTGCTTCAGCCCTTCGGTCAAGGCCTTAACGGGTTTGCCTTTCCACAATTCGCCCCGGTCGACGATGACAAGGTGGCGTTGCGAGGGGGTGGTCGGATTGAAGGTTTTGAGCGCCATTGTCTAGTCCCTGGGCCTCAGATTCCCGTGGTAACGTCGATGCGCGAGCCTTCGGCCAGCGTGACGATCGCTTTCTTGTAGTCGGAGCGGCGCCCGATCCGGCCGCGGAAACGCTTGGTCTTGCCCTCGACGCGGATCGTGTTGACCGCATTGACCTTGACCTCGAACAGCCCTTCGACGGCGGCCTTGACCTCACGCTTGGTGGCGGCAAGCGGCACCCGGAAGATCACCTGGTTATGTTCGGAGGCGGCGGTCGCCTTTTCGGTAATCACCGGCGCGCGGATGATATCGTACATCTGCTGCCGGGTGAGCCGCGTCTCGGCGCGCGGGATGACACGGAATCGGCTCATTTCAGCCCCCTCATTTCAGCCCCGTCATTTCAAGCGGGCCTCGAGTTGCTGTGCCCCATCGCGCGTCAACACCAGCGTGTCGCGGCGCAGGATGTCGTAGACGTTGGCGCCCTGCTGCGGCAGCACATCGACCTTTGGCAGGTTGCGCGCGGCACGGGCAAAGCCCTCGTTGACCGCGGCGCCGTCGATGATCAGCACCGAGCCCCAGCCGAGAGCTTCAAAGCGCGTCCGCAACGCCTTGGTTTTGGCCTCGTCCAGCGTGGCAGCATCGATCACGACGAGCTTGCCCTCGGCCTGTTTGGCCGACAGCGCGGTCTTGAGACCGAGCCGGCGGACCTTTTTCTGCAGGTCGAATTCGTGGCTGCGCACCACCGGGCCGAAGATCACCGCACCGCCGCGGAACTGCGGCGAGCGCAGGCTGCCCTGGCGGGCCCGGCCGGTGCCCTTCTGCTTGTAGGGCTTCTTGGTGGTGCCGCGGATGTCGCTGATGCCCTTGGCCTTGTGCGTGCCGGCGCGACGCTTGGCGAGCTGCCAGTTGACGACACGCGCCAGGATGTCGCGCCGCACCGGCAGCCCGAACACCGCATCGGCCAGCTCGATGTCGCCGATCTCCTCATTGTCGAGATTGCGCACGACGAGCTTCATGGCTGGGCCTCCTCGCCCTCGGCCGGTGCGGCTGCCGCGCCCGCCTCGCCGCGCAGCGCGGCCGGGAACGGCAACCCGTCGGGGGCGCGGCGTTTGACGGCGTCCTTGACCAGCACCCAGCCCTTCTCGCTGCCCGGCACCGCGCCCTTCACCAATAAGAGGCCGCGCTCGCCATCGGCGCTGACCACTTGGAGGTTCTGCGTCGTCACCCGCTCGGCCCCCATATGGCCGGCCATCTTCTTGTTCTTGAAGGTCTTGCCCGGCGATTGCCGCTGGCCGGTCGAGCCCAGGCTGCGATGCGACACCGAGACGCCGTGGGTCGCGCGCAAGCCGCCAAAATTATGCCGCTTCATGCCGCCGGCAAAGCCCTTGCCGATGCTCGTCCCGGTCACGTCGACATATTGGCCGGCGACGAAATGCGCCGCGCTGATCTCGGCGCCGACCGGCACCAGCGCCTCTTCGGAGACGCGGAACTCGACGAGCTTTGCCTTCGGTTCGACCTTGGCCTTGGCGAAATGGCCGCGCTGCGGCTTGGTCACGTTCTTGACCTTGGCGGCGCCGACCCCGAGCTGCAGCGCGGTGTAGCCGTCTACCTCTTGGGTGCGCTGGGCCACCACCTGGCAATTGTCGATGTGCAGCACGGTCACCGCAACGTGGCTGCCCTCGTCGGTGAACACCCGGGTCATGCCGAGCTTGCGGGCGATCAGGCCGGTACGCATCGCCGCCCCCTCAGAGCTTGATCTCGACATCGACGCCGGCGGCAAGATCGAGCTTCATCAGCGCATCGACCGTTTGCGGCGTCGGATCGACAATGTCGAGCACCCGCTTGTGGGTGCGGATCTCGAACTGCTCGCGCGACTTCTTGTCGACATGCGGCGAGCGCAACACGGTGAATTTCTCGATCTTGGTCGGCAGCGGAATGGGGCCACGCACCCGCGCGCCGGTGCGCTTGGCGGTGTTGACGATCTCGCTGGTCGACTGGTCGAGCACGCGGTGGTCGTACGCCCGCAGGCGAATTCGGATGTTCTGGTTGTCCATTGGGCGTTTCGTGTCCTCGGGCGCTATCGTTCTTATTGCGGGCGTTCTTATTTCGGGCGTTCTTGTTCCGGGCGTTCTTATTTCAGAATCTTGGCGACGACGCCGGCGCCGACGGTGCGGCCGCCTTCGCGGATCGCGAAGCGCAGCCCCTCGTCCATCGCGATCGGTACGAGGAGTTCGACTTCCATCGTGATGTTGTCGCCCGGCATCACCATCT
>DATLRS010000191.1:0-11356 GCA_035534535.1 Allostellaceae bacterium
GTCGAGCCACACGGGTACCTGGCCGACGTCATCACTCGGATCGTCAACGGGCACCCGCAGATCCGTCTCGATGACCTGATGCCTTGCGCTTATCCCGCCACAAGGCAGCTCCCGGCCGTGGCCTGACAACGACGCTTACGAAACGCACGCCGTCCGCCTGGATTTTCCGCGCCTTGGCGATCAGCGCGTCGCGCTGCAGATCGACCGACTGGCGTTCATCGGCGGAGGAGGTGCGCATGTAGCCGACCAGCCACCCCGGCCGCCGCCACCGCGAGCCGCCAATGGCTGAAATGCCGGCGAGCCACTCGGCATGCGACAGCGGCGGCACGGATGCCGACGACCGACTGCCATTCGGTGATCGGCAGGCCCGACAGCGTCAGCCGGGTGATGCCGCCAGCACGACCATCGCGCAGCACAGCAGCAGCCAATGGGCCACCGGCCGCGGGTTCGCCGCCGCCGCTCGGGCGGCCGCCTGCGTCAATTCCGGTGAGACGAAAGACCCCCTCATCGGCCATGCGAGAGCGACTTGCCGGTGCAGATGACGGCTCGCTCCGGCGACGACAAGGCGGCGATAAGACGCCGCGCCCAACGCCGCGGCAAGGTGATCGCCGCGACCGGCTTCAGCTGACGCCGAGAAACTGCACCTGGCATCTGAGCCCGGCCGGCAGGGCTCGCTTGGGGTTCGGCAGATCGAGGCGAATGCCGATCGTCGCGCTCGCGGCGTCGAACACCTGATCGACAACCGTGACCGTCGCATCGTATTTGCCGCCGATCGGCTTTTCCGGATAAACCTCGGCCGACATGCCGGGGTGCACCCGGCCAAATTCCGAAAGCGGCACGAAGGCCTCGACCTTCAGCGGATCGATCTGCGCGATGGTCAGCAGGTGCGACTGATCGTAGGCGTATTCGCCGGGGCCCAGCGTGCGCTGGGTGACGACGCCGTCGATCGGGCTGCGGATCGTGCGCTGGTTCAGCGTCTCGGTGGCGCGCTGCACCTCCAACTTCGCGAGCGTGAGGTTCATCTGGGCCTCGTGGAATTCGGCTTCGGCAACCTTGGCGCCGGTCTCGGCCTCGTCCGCCGCCGACAGCGCGATGTTGTCGTTGCGGCGTAGCGCCGCCGCCCGCGCCGCCTTACGCAGCTGGAAGTTGAGCTTCGCCTGCGCCGATTGCACCGCCGAATCGTCGGCGGCGCGGGCGTTGGCGAGCGCCACGGTTGCCGCCTCAACGCCGGATTCGAGGCGCGCGACGACCTCGCCCTTCTTGACGAAATCGCCGCGATCGACCAGCACCTGGCTGATCAGACCGGGCACTGCCGTGCCCAGCTTCAACTCCATCCGGGGCTCGATGAGACAGGCGAATTTCGGGTTTGCCTGGTCCGCCATGGCCGGCTGGACGATCGTCAGCGCGAGCGGGACGGCAATCAGCGCCCACCGTTGCGTCAGGCTGAACGCGGCGACCATCGCTCCTCACTCTCCCCGGCCGGAAAAGGCCAGCATGCGGTCGAGGCGCCGGTCGAGACGCAGGTTCTGGACCCGCATCGAGGCGCCGCGCCGCTCGGCGCAGAACTGGGCGATGCGGCGGAGCGCTCGATAGGCGCCGGCGGGAACGTTCACGCCGTCCCGCCGCAAGCGCTGCAGCAGCCGCGTCGCCGGGGCGGCGTAGACCGTGAAAATCTCGTCCTCGAGCGACACGATCGCCGCGCAGCTGCCGGGATCGCCCTGTCGCGCGCAACGCCCGAAGAACTGTCGGTCAATCCGTCGCGAATCGTGAAATTCGGTCAGGATGACGTGCAGCCCGCCGCGCTCGGCGACGCCCGGCCCGAGGCGAATATCGGTGCCTCGGCCTGCCATGTTGGTCGCGACGGTGACCCGGAACGGCTCGCCTGCCCGCCCCACCACGAGGGCCTCCTCCTTGTCCTGCTTGGCGTTAAGCAGGGCATGCTCGATGCCGCGCTCGGCGAGGACGACGCTGATCTCTTCCGAGGCCTTAACCGAGCGAGTGCCGATCAGCACCGGGCGGCCGGCGTGCGCCACGCGCTCAACCGCGGCGGCGACCGCATCCCATTTCTGCGCCCGCGTGGCGTGGACCTGCACCGGCAGGTACTCGCGCCGCGACGGCCGGTGCAGCGGGATCCGCACGACATCGAGACCATAAACCGTGCGGATCTCGCGCGCCACCTCGCTCGCCGTCCCGGTCATGCCCGCGAGCCGGATATAGCGGCGGAACAGACGCTGATAGGTCAGCCGGGCGAGCGTCTCGCGGCGCTCCGTCGGCTCGCAACCTTCTTTGACCTCGATCAGCTGGTGCAGACCCCGCTCCCAGGCGCGATCGGGCATGACGCGGCCGGTCGATTCGTCGACGATCTGCACCTTGTCGTCGGCCACCACATAGTGCTGATCGCGACGAAACAGGGCGAGCGCCGTCAGCGCTTGGGTGACCAACTCCTCGCGCGCGCGCACCGACGTCCACACCCCCTCGCGTCCGGCCGCCAGCGCCGCCAGGTTGCTGCGGCCCGCCGCAGTCAGCGTGATTTCGCGATCGGCGAGGATCGTCGTGTAATCCTCGACCGGCGAGAGGCGTTGCGCCAAATCGAGCGCCACCTCACACTGCTCCTTCTCTTCGCCCGAACCGGTCATCGCGGACAGGATCAGCGGCGTGCGCGCGTCGTCGATGAACACGCTGTCCGCCTCGTCGACGATGCCGAAATAGAGGCCGCGCAGAACCAGCCGCTCCTCGCGCGGCGCGGCGCCGCGCAGCCGTTCGAGCGACAGGTGCAGCCGGCTGCTGCGATGCGCCAGGGCGACCCGATCGCGCAGATAATCGAAGGCGAGCTCCTTGTTGCTGCAGTAGGTCACCGACCGGGCGTAGGCTTGCCGGCGCGCCGCCGGCAGCATGCCCTGCACCACCGTGCCGACGCTGAGCCCGAGGAAGCGGTACAGCGGCCCCATTTCCTCGGCATCGCGCTCGGCCAGATAATCGTTGACGGTGATGATGTGCACCGGATAGCCGGCAAGCGCGACCGTGCCGGCCGGCAATGTTGCGGCAATCGTCTTGCCCTCGCCGGTCTCCATCTCGACCAGCCGCCCCTCGAGCAGGGCCCAGCCGCCCATCAGCTGCGGATCGAAATGGCGCTGGCCGATGGTGCGCGAAGCGGCCTCGCGGATCAGCGCAAAGCACTCGCCGACGAGCGGCGGCGCGAACCCGTCGCGTCGCAGCCGCGTCCGCAGAGCGTAGGCCCGCGTCTGAAGATCGGCGTCCGCCGCGTCGCGCATCGCGCGCTCGTGCCGCCCCGCGAATTCGATGATGCGGCCGAGTGGCCGGGCCGGGTTGCGCAGGCGTTCGCGGGCCGGCTTGACGACCGCCGCGAGCAGGAACTCGGCGGCACGGTCGTGCCACCCCGGTTCCTCTTCGGCGCGCTCGGCATAGGGCCGGCCGCTCGCCAGCTCGCCGCCGCCGGTCAGGATTGCCGCCTTAGACATTGAAGGTCGTCAGGAACAGCAGGCGGATGCTGCGATACCACTGCTCCGCCAGCGGCTCCATGCGATGGTCGAAGCGGGCAAACACCAGCTGCCCGAAGCGATCGAGGTGGCGCGCGCCGTCGAGCGCGACATCGACCTGGAAGACCCGCTGCAACGCCTTCGGGTCCTTCGGTTCGCGCGGATCGGTGGCAATATCGCCGCCCTCCTGCGCGGCGAGCGCGCGGCTCGGCAGCGTCGATTCGCCGGCCGGCACCTCGCGCACCACCGTTCCCTCGAGCACGGCGCGCGGGCGCTCGGCCAGCCGCACCTCGACACGGTCGGTGCCGAGCCTGACCTGGTCAATCGCCGCCTGCGACACCACCACGCGGGCCAGCGGGCGCACATTGCCGATCACATAGCCCAGCAATTCGCCTTTCTTGTAGTAGCGGCCGGGCATGTCGACCATTTGCGGCACGGTGAATACGCCGGCGCTGCGGGCGTGCACGACCAGCTCGGCGACCCGCTTGCGGATGAAGGCAAGGCCCGCCCGTTCGGCATCGAGTCGGTCGTGCACGATCTGGGCCTTGGCCTGGTCGGTGGCGAATTGCGCCGTGTATTCGGCTTCGAGTTCGGCGACCTTGCCCTCGCTGCCTTGCAGCTGGGCCGTGAGTGCCGGATCGGACAGCTGGGCCAGCGCCTCGCCGGCAACCACCCGGCTCCCCGGCTTGATCAGAAAGCGGCTGAGGAAGCCGTTGCCGCCGGCGCGCACCAGAGCCTCCTCGGGAAGCCACAAGACGCCCTCGGCGCTCGAGTGATACGGCATCGGGACGGCAAGCAGAAAGACGGCGATGGCAAGCGGCAGCCCGGCCGTGACCATGAGCGCCCGCCAACGGTGCTTGCGCAAGCGCGGGCTGGCCGTAACATGGCGCACGGCGCGAACCACCGGAAACACCGCCATCGCGCCGACCGCCCACAACGCGAGCAGCACGCCGATCACGAAGAAATGTCCGGCGATGAACAGCGCGATGACCACGGTCACCAGGATGCGGTAGCAGATCGCGGCAAACCCGTAGAACACAAACCACGCCTTCTCGGCGCGCTCGGCGTTGGGCGGCTCGGCCTCCTCGACGCCGAGGATGTAGCGCTCCAACAGATAGGCCCAGTAGCGCGCCGAGCGCGCCGCCAGGTTCGGGATCTCGACCAAGTCCGCCAGAACATAGTACGCGTCGTAGCGCAGCAGCGGATTGCCGTTAAAGATCAACGTCGAAACGCTGGCGATCAGCATCACGTTGAAGAGCACCGCGCGCATCAGGCCGGGCTCGACCAGCAGCCAGGCGTAAAATGCCAGGGCCGCGACAAACAGCTCGACCGTCACCCCGGCGGCGCCGACCAGCGCGCGCTGATATTTTGAGCGGAAAATCGTGGCGGCCGACGCCTCGACATAGGGAACCGGCAACAGCACCAGGACGATGATGCCCATATCGTGCACCTCGCCGCCGCCCGCCTTGGTTGCCGTCGCATGGCCCATCTCGTGCAGCGCCTTCAGCACCGGGAAGACGAGGTAGAGCACCATCAGGTTGTCGAAGGCGAGCACGCGATCGGAGAAGTTGTTGGTCAGCTCCGGCCAGTGCGGAAGCACCAGAAACAGCGCCGGCAGCACCACCGCCAGCCAGACGATGGCGCCCCAGCGGCTCCAGATGCGCCGCGGCCAGCGCTCGAAGCGCTTCAGAAAGGCATCCGGGTCCCACAGCGGGATGCGCAGCGCCATCGGATTGGCATAGGAACGCCGCGAGCGCGCCCGGTCCTCCCGTTCGCCGCGGCTGAACAGTTCGGCGACATCCGGCGTGACATCGCTCTGCAATAGGTCGGCGGCATGCAGCTGCCCGAGCAGCTGGATCATCTCGTCCTGGGTCGGCGCGTCCTCGCCGAGCCGCCGGTTGGCGATTTCCCACAGCTGCCCCACCGTCCGCGTGCCGTCCATCAGCGAGATGACCAGCCGCGCCGCCGGGGTGAAGCGGTGGACCCGCGCGGAGGCCGGATCCTGCAGCAGATACCACACGGCGCCGCGATAGCGGTGGCGGTAGAGGCGGGCGTGCGAGCGCAGCCGGGGCCGGCGCTCGGCGACGCGATACCACGAATTGCTGAGTAGCGGACCCGACATCAGTGCCGCGCTATGGCGCCCATTTCCACACGAAGAGGCGCAGCCAGTCGACCAGGCTGTGCGTCCATATCCACACCAGATTGCGGCTGCCGACGATGATCTTGCCGACGCCCTCCATACCCGGCCGGATCCGCGCCGAGGGGCTGTCGAGATGCGCCTCGACGCGGAAAAAGTTGCGCCCGTCCTCGGTGGTCGATACCGGCGTCACTTGCCGCACGACGAAACGCATGTGCCGGTTCGGCATGCCGGAGAGCGTCAGCTCGCCGTGCTGGCCGACCGCCACATCGGCGATGTCGCGCTCGTCGACCTCGAGGATGACGCGATAGGCATCGAGCGGGGCGACCTGGAACAGCACCTTGCCCTGCTGCACCGGGGTGCCGAGCAGCTGCGACAGATCGCCCGACACGACGACGCCGTTGAACGGCGCCACCAGCCGCGCCCGCGCCAGCCTCTCGTTGACCAGCGCCAGCGCGGCATTGGCCTGCGCGATCTGCGCGTCGGTCACCATCATCGCAGCGCGATCCTTGGCCGCCAGCGCCTGTCGTTCCTTGCCCAGCAGCTGCTCGCGTTCGAACTTCAGCCGCTCCTGTTCGAGTTTGAGATCGCTGTCATCGAGCCGGGCCAGCACCGCGCCCCGCTTCACGGTGTCGCCGGCGCGCACCGAGCTTTGCAGGATATAACCGTCAAACGGCGCCGCGATGACGCGCTGCACCGCCCCCTCAACAACCGTCTTGGCATCGATCCGGTACGTCCCGCTGACCAGGCTGCACAGCACCAAGAGGGTGACGACCGCCAATGCGATCAGCTTGGCGCCGGGGTGACCCGGGCCGACCAGCGTCTGTGCGCCGCCGCGCAACGTCATCACGCCGCGCGCTGCGATGCCGCGCTCGTTGTCGCGTTTCAGCCCCAGCACCGGACCCAGCATCGCGCCGACCGTCTTCAGCAGCGCGACGGTCTCGCCGTCGAACGGCTCGCCGGTGCCGCGTTCGAGGGTCAACACGCCGCTGGCGCGACCGTCCTCGAGCAGCGGCACCGAACACACCGCGACGTCGTGGAATTCGCGCGCCAACTCGGCGTGGGCGATGGCTCCGACCTCCTCCTGCTGCGCCTCGGGGGCCGGATAGGTGATCGCCGTATCGAGGTCGAACACCTCGTCCATCGCCTCGCCGATCAGCCGCGCCAGCTTCATCTTGGGGTCGAAGGTGGCGGTATGCGAGATCGCCTTGACCTCGATGCTGTCCGCCTTCTCGAAGCCGATGCTGACCCGATCGCACGCCAGGCGGGCGGCCAATTCGTTGGCCACCGCCAGGGCAGAGGGTACCGCACGCCGTTCCTGGATCGCCGCCGCGAACAGGTCCATCGCCAGCGCCACGCGCTCCAGCCGGGCGTCGCGCTCTTCGAGCGCGCGCTTGCGAAACTGATCGACCAACCACGCGCTCGACCAGTGCAACAGCCGCAGCGCGCGCTGCAGCGCTGCCTCCGGACCCGGCGCCATGTCGAGCACGACGGCGCCGTGCAGCACTCCGGCCACCTCGATCGGATAGCCGATATGGGCGCGTTGGTCGGGGGTCGGCGCCGCCGAGCCGTCAGGTCCGAGGACGATGCCGCGGCGTTCGTTCAGTGCCCGCTCCGCGGCTCGGCTCAGATACTGCAGGTCGCGCGCAGCGTGCGGCCATACCGCGGCCGGCGCGTAGGCGCCGTCCGCATCCGGCCCGAGCAGCAGCAGCCCGCCGCCGACCCGTCCGATCTGCAGACACACGATCGCCAGCCAGCTGCGGCAGAATTCGGGCGTGTCGCGGGCTGCCGAAAAGCTCGCCCAGGCCGCCGCCTCGGCGTGCGCCCCTTCGGCCAGCGAATAAATCGGCGCCGTGCCAATCATCGACGGTTCAACTCCGACCGCGCCAAGCTGCGACGTATCAACTCATCTTCCGGACGCGGCCTGCGGCGCCGCGATCATTCGGCGGCGGCGCGCCCGCTGCGCTTGCCGCCGGACGGCGCCGTCGCGCCATTGCCGTCACCGTCGGCCGTGGCGTTCTCCTCGCCCGCCGCGACCTCGCCCGTGCCGGCCTCGGCGTCCGCCGCGCTTTGCGCTGCCAGGCGGCCGCCTTCGACCACCGCGAGGCGGTCACGCAAGCCGAGGAAGTTGCGCATCGATTGCAGATGCAGGTAGAGCAGCTCCAACTCGTCGGTCTGCGCCAACTCCGCAAGCTTGTCGGCCGGCACCGCCTTCAGCTTCGCCCGGCTGACCGCCATGAAGCCGCCCAACGCCAGCCGCTCGCCCGACGCCAGCTCGACCTGCGCCTGCATCGGCTCGAGAATGTCAAGATCGCGCAATCTGCCGCAAAAGGTCTGCGTGCGAAGATATTGCGCCTGAAATTCCTGCAAGAACTTGAGGACGTTCTCGACATAGGGGCTCGGCTTGCCGTCGCCGCCAAACAGAGGCTGCCCGCGGCCCTCGCGATTGAACCCGGCAAACGCCTCGTCGATGCACAGGATCAGCTGCTTTCCATCGGGGCTGGTCGAGAACACGAAGGGGTAGCGGCGGACAAACGCCGGGATGTACTTGGCCTCCCAGACATTTTCCTTCGACAGGTACACGTTCTCGCTGCCTCTCACCCCGAGAATGACTGCGGGCATCAAGTTGCCGTCATTGCCGGCAAACACGATTGCGTATTCCGTCGTCGCGGGCGGAAACTCCACCGCCATCAGCGGCACCGAATTGACCTTGCCGCTGAAATCGTAACTGCCGCCGATTTCCACCGAACAGTCGCGATGACGGGCGGCCGACAACGGCACCACCGACTCGTAAATCAATAACTGGGTTGGCATTGTAAACAATTCTCCTTCGCATTTCAGGTTATCGCCGAAACGCGCGCCCTACAAGCCGACTCCCTCACGTGACGGCGCCGTCCCCGCCCGCGCGCACCCGCAGGCCGGCATTGGGGTTCCACAGCGTCTCGTCCTGCCCGAGATGATTGAGGAAATCATTAAGCCAGTCCTGCGAATTGCCGCTAAGCCCGCCATCGAGGCTGTCGGCATTGCCGAACCCGCTGCTGTCCCAGGCGATCGTCGCCGGCTTACCGTTCTTGGCGCCTGCCGGCGGCTTGTCATCCGAGTGATGCGGCGCGGGGGACGGCAAGTCGGCGCTGCCGAGCGGCCCGCCGGCAGGCGGCGCGAATGTGTCGCTCGACGCGTTGGGCCCGCCGCCGAGCGAGACAAACCCGCCCTCCAGGCCGTTGGACGGCGCCGCCGCCACCGGCGGCAGCAGGTCGGGCCCGACCAGGATGCTCGACAGCAACAGGTCGCCGAACGCCGGCGGCGGGGGCGCGACAGCGATCGGAGCATATGAGGTCAGCCCGCCGGCAGCGACGACGACGTAGCCAACGGCCACATCCTGCGCACCGCCAGATTGCGGCGCCACCCCGGCCGCGGGCCGGTCCGCGCTGTCGAGGAGGGTCGGCGTAACCGGTGCGCCGATAGCCGCGCTCGTTGTCGCGGCGGCAGGGCTGCCGTTGACCGGCGGCGCCAGCCGCAGGCCGGGGCTCAGGTATTCCGACATCAGGCCGCTGCTCGTGTCGCCATACCCGAGGATATGGGCGAGTTCATGCATCTCGACCGTCAGCAGGTCCATATGGCCGGCCGCCGCGCTGCCCGGAGCCGCCGTCAGCCCGCCCGCCGCGATCAGCGGGAAGGCGCTGTCGGTCAGCGGGTTGGGATCGACGAACCAGCCCCAGCCAGCGGCGTCAGGCGAGATCGTGATCGTGTCGCCGACCGTGATGCCGAGGCCGTCATCGGGCAGGCTGCCGATGTCGATCTTGGCCGCCCACAACTCGGCGATCTGCTTGGCGTCGAGCGACAGCATCGCCGCCAGCCGGTCGATCGCGGCACCGAGGATCGAATCGAGCTCGTTCGTCGTCAGCGCGGTGTCGCCGAGCACCGGCGCGGTCGGCGCGCCCGCGGCGTACATGTGCTGGATCGTCTCGGTCGGGAAATTCGAGTCGTCGGTGAACACGCTGGTCTGCGAGAAGGTGGCGTGGCCGCTCAGCACCGCGATGCCGAACTGGCCGCCCGTGACGACCGAGTTGTAGGCGTAGCTGAGCAGCGGGTTGCCGTTGACGCTCAGGATGACGGTATTGCCGTTGGCGTTGATCTCGATCGTGTAGTTTTTGCCGTTCGTGATCGTATAGCCGACCGTCGCGTCGAACACGAAGCCGCTCTTGCTGGTGTAATGACCGAGCACAACCTGCTGCTTGTCGGCGAGCAGCGCGGCGAACTTGTAGTAGCCGGCATTATCGTAGGCATAGACGATGCCGGCCCGGCCGGCGGTCTGTAATGTCGCCTTCAGGTCGAGCGTCGCGCCCGCCTGCAGGCTGACGGTGCCGGCCGGCAGCCCGAGCGCCTCTCCGATGTCGATCAGCTGGATCGCCGCGCCGCCCGAGGGCGCGCCCTGGGCGGTCGAGGCGGTGCCGGTGTCGCTGCCGCTCGCCATCGCCCAGGTGCCCGAGCTCGGCGCATCGAAATATTTGGCGGTGCCGCCGGTGAACGTCTCGGTATAGGTGAAGCTGGTCGGCGGCACCGGCTGCTGGATCACCAGATCGCTGAAAGTCGAGGTCGAGTTGTTGGCGCCCAGCCCGACGATGCCGTGGCCGACCCCGAGATTGACGCCGTTCACCACGTTCCACGGGAACGTATAGCCGATCGCGTGCTGGTTGTTGACGATCAGGTAGGCGTAGTTGCCGTTGAGCGACAGGAACAGATTGTACATCGTGCCGAACTTGATCTGCGCCGGCGTCTGCGCGTCGATGATCCAGTTCGTCCCGTCGAAATGGCCGATCTCGATCTTGTCGATCGACTCGTCGATGCCGGCAAACTTGAAGTTCGTCGGGCTCTGGTAGTCGAAGATGATGTAGGCGTTCGACTTGTAGCCGCCGGTCGGCTTGCCGGCCGACACCGAGGTAGTCAATTCGAAATAGTCGGGCAGCTGGGTATTGGGGTCGAGTGTCGCAAAGGAATTGGTGCCGACCGAGGGCGGCGTCGCGTTGAGGACACCATTCGCCACGGTGAAGGTGCCGCTGACCGCCAGCATGCCGCTCGTGCTGAGCGTGCCGCGCGCGAAGGCGGCCGAGCCGATGATCTCGCGCGAGCCGCCGGGGATGTGGCCCTGCGCCACCGCCTGGTTCGGCGCGCCGCCCTGCTCCTGCCAGAACGGGTCGACCTGGGTGACGAGCCCCAACTCGCCGTACGGCTCGCCGTTGCGCGTCGCATCCTGACCCCAATCCGTCGCGATCGTCGGATCGGCGCCGTCTGAGGCCGACAGCTGATAGAGGTACTGGAACAGCGCCGGGTTGAGGTCGCGGCTGATGGTCGGCGCGCCGTAGGGCGAGAACGGCACGACGTACTGGTTGAACTCGCCCTTCCAGTCGATCAGCCGGTCGTAGACGCCGCCGGCAATGAGGGTGCTGCGCCCGGCGCCGCCGAAGACGATGCTGTGGAAGGTGACGCCGTTCGACAGGATCGGGTTGTCGGGGACGTCGTTCTTGCCGCTGTCGAGCGTCAGGTTGCGCTGCGCGTTCAGCAGATCGTCGCCGAACCCGCCGTAGATGTCGGCCATGCCGTTGCCGCCGTTGATCCAGTTGTGCCCGAGATCGCCGAACAGCGCCTTGTCGCCGGCGTCGTAGGTTGTCGTTGCCGCGCCCGCAGTGTTGCTGCCGAATTTGGCGATGTTGGTGTCGACAAC